>NZ_JAFGYX010000015.1:0-161046 GCF_017491625.1 Pseudomonas sp. 50_B | reverse complement strand
GACCGAGAACACCCCATGCGCCTGCTGCTTGTCGAAGATGATCGTGCCCTCGGCCAGGGCATCCGCGTGGCCCTGAGCGCCGAAGGCTACACCCTGGACTGGCTGCAGGATGGCGCCAGCGCCCTGCATGCCCTGCGCACGGAAAGCTTCGACCTGTTGCTGCTGGACCTGGGCCTGCCGCGGCTCGACGGCCTGGAATTGCTCCAGCAATTGCGCGCCGCCCGCCAGGACCTGCCGGTGCTGATTCTCACCGCCCGCGACGGCACCGCCGAGCGCATCGCCGGGCTGGATGCCGGGGCCGACGACTACCTGGTCAAGCCCTTCGATGTCGAGGAATTCAAGGCCCGGGTCCGCGCCCTGCTGCGCCGCAGCCAGGGTCGTGCCCAGCCGCTGCTGGAGCACGCCGGGATCTGCCTCGACCCGGCCAACCAGCAGGTGCACTACCAAGACGCCGAGGTGGTGCTCACCCCCATGGAATACCAGTTGCTGCATCAGCTGATGGTGCGCCCAGGCAAGGTGGTGACCCGCGAACGCCTGTCCCGGGCGCTGTACGGCTGGCAGGACCGGGTCGAGAGCAACACCCTGGAAGTGCTGATCCACAACCTGCGCAAGAAGCTCTGCAGCGAGCTGATCCGCACCGTGCGCGGCGTCGGTTATGTGCTGGAGCTCAAGCCATGAACTCGGTGCGCACGCGGATTCTGCTGCCGGTCCTGGTCCTGGTGCTGCTGGGGGATTTGCTGATCAGCTGGCTGGTGCTGCGCGACAGCCACCATGAAATCGAAGAGGTCTACGACGCCCAGCTGGCCCAGAGCGCGCGGCTGCTGCAAGGGGTGCTGCGCCAGCGCGACCCGGCTCAACAGACGGACGCGGCGGACTGGGAGCGCCTGCACCAGGCCTTCGACCAGGCCATGAGCCGGGTCGGCGTGGACGGCGCCGCCCACCCCTATGAAACCCGCCTGACCTTCCAGGTCTGGCGCGACGACGGCCAGTTGCTGATGCGCTCCGCCGAGGCCCCGCTGCTGGAGGCGCCGCCCACCACCCTGGGGGCCCACGACATCCTGGAAAACGGCAAGGACTGGTGCGCCTTTCTCCTGGCCGACCCGCAGCAGGGCCTGCTGATCTGGGTCGGCGAACGGGATGACATTCGCCAGGACCTGATCCAGCGCATCGTGCGCCATACCCTGTGGCCGACCCTGATCGGCGTGCCGCTGCTGGCGCTGCTGATCTGGCTGACCATCGGCTGGGGCCTGGCGCCGCTGCGGGCCATGGCCCGGGCCATTCGCGGGCGCAGCAGCGACACCTTGCAGCCGCTCGGGCTCAAGCCGTTGCCCCAGGACCTGGAACCGATGCAGACCGCCCTCAACCAGTTACTGGCGCAGATCGACAGCCTGCTGGAGCGCGAGCGGCGCTTTATTGCCGACGCCGCCCATGAACTGCGCACGCCCCTGGCGATCCTGCGGATTCACGCGCAGAACGCCCAGAGCGCCGGCAGCCCGGAGCAACGCCAGGAAGCCCTGGATTTTCTGGTGAGCGGCGTCGACCGCGCCACCCGCATCGGCAGTCAGCTGCTGACCATGGCGCGCATCGAGCCGCAGCTGAGCAACCCGCGCCTGAGCCGCATTGACCTCAGCGCCCTGGTGCGCGAAGAGCTGGCGGAGCTGACGCCTTTGGCCCTGGAGAAGGATGTTGAACTGGTGCTCGAAGGCGACGAAGGCTGCCTGATCGACACCGACCCGGTGGCTTTGGCCATTGCCCTGCAGAACCTGGTGACCAACGCCCTGAACTTTGCCCCCGCGGGCAGCGAGGTGCGGGTCGGCCTGCGGCCCCAGGCCGATGGCGCGATGCACCTGTGCGTGGAAGATGCCGGGCCCGGTATCAACGAAGAGGAACGCGGACGTTTGCTGGAGCGTTTCTACAGCCAGGGCAACGCCCATGGCGCCGGGCTGGGGCTGGCGATTGTGCAGATGATCGTCAGCAAGATCGGTGGCCGTCTGGAGTTGCGCAATCGGCCTGAGGGCGGGTTGTGTGCGTTGTTGCGGCTGGGGCCGGTGCTTTAGTCGGCGGCGCGAAGGGCCTATCCTGTGCGCCGCTCGGGAATCGGGGGGCTGGCGGCCCCTCCGCCAGCCGCATGAAATAACAATCAGGGAGACCCCCATGGCCATGCCGGAACGGCTGAAACCAACACCCGCGACGCCGAAAATACGGGCGCTGATGAAGGACTTGCTCAAGCAGATCCTCGACCGGATCTGGGACAACCAGGAACGGGAAAGCCCCGAGATCAGTGCGCTGATCCAGCAATGGAACAGCCACGCCGGCCGGCCTTTCGAGTTCCACGAATTTCGCGACATGCACAGCCATACCAGCGCGGAGAACTTTCTGCGCACGGCCTTTCATCAAGAGCGCTACGTTGACGACCTGAGCTTCGACGAAGCGTGCGCCGTGGCGGATTTCATCTGCCAAAGCGAGGGCACGGAGTCTGATACGGACTACGCCCTGGGCCTGTTGGAAACCAACTTCCCCGAAGCCAATGCCTCGGACCTGATCTTCTGGCCCAACGCGTGGTTTGACGATGAAGACCTGTTGCATATCGAGCTCAGCTCGGCGCAGATCATCGGTTATCTGATGGCGAAGTCTTCGCGGCCTTTGCAGGACGCGCCGCCCATCACCCTGCCCTATGCCATTCCCCAGAACAGGTCATAGCGCCGCCTGGGCCGTCTCCACCCGCAGCTCGGCTGTGGCCACGGGTGGCAGCGGCCAGCGCCTGCTTCATCCCCGGCTCTTTTTCTTCGATCGCCCCGCGCGCCCGTCGTACTCCGGACGGCCCGACACCACCAGCCCGAAGAAGTAGGGATCAGCCCCTGGGTCTTCCAGTTGTCCGGAAGATTTGTTGTGCACTTCGATCACCGAAAACAGATCGACAAGACGGTCCTGGATCTCTTCGATGTCCGCCGCTTTGAGCGTGACCATCGCGCTGTACTTGAATGATCCGGACACATTGAAATATTCGCTTTGCTCGGGCTTGGTCAACGATCGATCGATCTCGTGACGCAGGAACCGGTCCTTGAGCGCCAGGGCCTCTGCGGTTCTGGGCATTCTCAAGGTGGGGGCATGGCGCACGAAGGGTGACTGCGGGGTACTGCGCTCCTTGGCCACAAGGCTCAGGAAGGCTTCGGTACGCGCGTCGTAGGCCAGGCCGAGCTGCTGGCACACCGCCTGGATTTCGGCCACCGAGGCGCTGTCCACCATGTACAGATAGGTCATCAACGGCAGCAGTTCGAAGTGTTCCTTGAAGGCTGCAATGATCTCTTCGGTGACGATGAACTCACGTTCGTAGCGGCTCAGGCTCAAGGCGCGGCGCAGCAGCTTGGAGTCGTGTTCGCGCACCTCGAGCATGGCGGAAAGATCCTTGACCTCCACCCCTTTGCCAAACAGCATTTCGTGCACGGGGGCCGGCAACAAGTCACGAAAGTAATGCCAGTAGTAATCGAAGCTCGACTTGCTGGCGGGGACGATGCCCAGTTGGTCATGCAGTTCGACGGCTGACTCAAGGCTCAGGTGCTTGCGCCCTGCCTCGACGTCCCGGTAGTGGTTGGCGGAAAACGGAATGTTCACGGTTTCCAGAAAAGTTGAAATCTTCAGGTGGCCGCTTTCGAGGCGCAACTGGGTGAGAAACGCGCCAAAGGCCTGCTGGTTCTCCGACATTTACTCAACCTCTACCGCGAACGAAACAGCGACCCGGGTGGTGCTCTTCCTGATTTTCATGCTGGCAGTGACGGCCCCTATCTCTCGTGTATTGCCGACATGCACGCCACCACAGGGGATCGACCAATCGCCGCATTGCCACCAGCGATAGCCTGGTCCTTTGCCGGTGTCGGCCTGGGTTCTGACGGCATGACCGGCCGCGCAAAAGCGATTCAACTCTTGCGTAGCGCGCTCCAGGCTCTGCTCATCGAACTCGCCCATGAACTCATAGTGATTTTCCCCGCCCTGGTCATTCAACGGCGAGCGGACCGGGTGTGGAATCGAGCGTCCCAGTGTCTGCTCCAGCAGGCAGTGCATCAGGTGCATGGCCGAATGAATGCGCATCTGCTGATAGCGCAGGGACCAGTCCAGGGTCGCCGTCACCCCCTGCCCCGGCACCAGTGATTGCAGTTGCCCGAACCCGGCGTCATCCAGCTTCAGGTAATGCCTGATCTCGTCGTCCTTCCTTTTGGTGGTGGTGATCTCGATCACCTGCGGCACATCACCGGCCCCGGGTTCGCTGAGGGTCAGAAGCCCCCGATCCCCCAGTTGGCCGCCGCCCTGGGGATAGAACACCGTCTCGCTCAATAGAGCGAAGGGCGCACCCGAATCGTCCCGTTCAAGCCGGTGGATCTGGCATTGCACGGTTTGCAGGTAGGGTTGCTGATGAAACAAAGGAAGGGTTGGGTTCATGTGTGCCTCGCGTCCTTGAGCATTCACGGCCGGCCGGGGATTCCCATGAACAGCCGTTGCCTGTGTGGTGCATTAAGAACCATCTGCCGATGAATATTCAACCCCTGGATTAATAATAAATCCTCAGGATTAATTTTCGGCGTACACAATCCCCAACCTACCTCTCGTGCAAAAGCCAACCCAATACGCGATTGCCGTAAGAGCCGGCTTGCCGGCGAACGCGATCTCTCAAGCCGGCTCCTACAGGTCGGTCAGTCAGCAGCAGGTTGCCCCTCAGCCCTGGTCGCCGCCGCCCACCGGCAGCACTGTGCCGGTGATGTAGGAGGCTTCGGCGGAGGCCAGAAACAGGATGGCTGCGGCTTGTTCGTCGATGTTGCCGTAGCGTTTCATCAGGCTGCTGTCGAGGGTCTGATCGACGATCTGCTGGTACCAGACTTGCTCCTCAGGGCTTTGTTCAGCGCTGTTGCGCGGAATGCGCCGCGGCGGGGCTTCGGTGCCGCCCGGAGCGGTGGCGTTGACCCGCACGCCACGGCCGGCGGTTTCGAAGGCCAGGCAGGCGGTGAGTGCGTTGATCCCGCCCTTGGCCGCGCCGTAGGGCACGCGGTTGAGGCTGCGGGTGGCGATGGACGAGACGTTGACGATAGCCCCGCTGCCCTGCTCCAGCATCTGCGGCAAGGCGGCGTGGCAGCACCACAAGGTCGGGAACAGCGAGCGACGGACTTCGGCTTCGATCTGCGCGGGCTCGTAGTGTTCGAAGGGCTTGGCCCAGATGGTGCCGCCGACGTTGTTGATGAGGACGTCGAGGCGGCCGAAGTGGGCGATGGCCGCCGCCATGATTCGGCTGCATTCGCGGTACTGCTCCAGGTCGGCGGTCAGGGCCAGGACCGGGAAGCGTGGGGTCAGTTCGGCGGCCAGTTCGAAGACCAGTTCGGAGCGGTCCACCAGCACCACGCGAGCGCCCTCTTCGGCCAGGCGTTCGGCAACGCGACGGCCGATGCCTTGGGCGGCGCCGGTGACCAGGGCGACTTGGTTGTGGAAACGGTTCATGGAAACCTCGTGAATGCAAAAAGATGGAGAGCACGCCACCCGACGTAGGAGCCGGCTTGCCGGCGAAGGGGCCCTTGAGCCTTGCAGCGCCCTTGTCGACGCCTTCGCTGGCAAGCCAGCGCCTACAGCGGCGAGGCGCCCTTCAGGCGGCGCTGGCGGCGAACTTTTCGTAGTAGAAATTCGCCGGGGCGATGCCCTGCTCGCGGATGAACTGGCTCACCGCCTCGACCATCGGCGGCGGGCCGCACAGGTACACGTCCACATCACCCTGGTTGAGGTGCACCGGCTCGATGTGCTGGGTCACGTAGCCCTTGCGCGGGTAGTGGCTTTCGGGGTTGGCCACGCAGGCGCTGAAGCTGAACTGCGGGATGCGTGCGGCAAAGTCTTCCAGGCGATCCAGCTCCACCAGGTCGAAATCGTTGGTCACGCCGTAGATCAAATGCAGCGGATGCTCGCTGCCCTGCTCGGCAATTTTCTCCAGCATGGCGGTGAACGGCGCCAGCCCGGTGCCGCCGGCCAGCAACAGCAAGGGCCGGCGAATATCCCGCAGGTAGAAGCTGCCCAGGGGCCCGGCCAGGGTCATGCTGTCGCCGGCTTTGGCGAGACCGGTGAGGAAGCTGCTCATCAGGCCGCCGGGCACATTGCGGATCAGGAAGCTGACCTCGCCGTCGCGCTGCAAGGAGCTGAAGGAATAGGCCCGGGTCTGTTCGCTGCCGGGCACTCCGAGGTTGACGTATTGCCCCGGCAGGAACGCCAGCTGGCTCAGGGCCTCGCCCTTGATCGACAGGGCAATGGTGCTGGCGGACAGCTGGCGCACCGCGCTGATGCTGGCCTGGAAACTGCCCTGCCCGGCGCGGCAGACCTGGGACGAAACCGGCACCCGCACCACGCAATCGCTCAAGGCGCGCATCTGGCAGGTGAGGACAAAACCCTGCTCGGCCTCATCGGCGCTCAGGGCGTCTTCGATGTAGTCCTCGCCCAGCTCGTAGCGCCCCGCCTCGGCAAAACACTTGCAGGTGCCGCAGGCGCCGTCGCGGCAGTCCAGGGGGATGTTGATGCCTTGGCGGTAGGCGGCGTCGGCCACGGTTTCGCCCGGGTTGGCGTTGACGAAACGGGTCACGCCGTCTTCGAAATTGAGTGCGATTTGATGGCTCATGGCGGTCGCCTCAGAGGTGGTAGATATCGACGACCTGGCGAACGTAGTCGTTCTTCAGGATGACTTTCTTGGCCAGGATCAGCGGGTTTTCGCCGCGCAGGTCGAGGGTGTAGAAGCTGCAGCCGAAGTAGCTGTCCACGGTCTTGTAGCGAAAGCTCAGGGTGTGCCAGTTGAAGCGCAGCTTGCACAGGCCGTCGCCCTGCTCCAGCAGCTCGATATTGCTCAGGTTGTGGGAGGTGCGGGTGTCGGGAATGCTGGCGCTGGAGCGCTCGGTCTTGATGCGGAACACCCGGTCTTCCAGACCGCTGCGGTTGCCGTACCAGATCAGTGAGATTTCCCGCTGCGGGTCTTCGGTCAACTGGTCACTGTCGTCCCAGGACGGCATCCAGAAGGTCGCGTCCGGGGCGTAGAGTTCCAGCCAGCTGTCCCAGTCCTTGTCGTCCAGGTAGCGGGCTTCGCGGTACAGGAAATCGCGCACGGTGTCGTAGGAAACAGTCATTGCACGGCCTCCACATCGATCCGGCGTGAAGCGTCACGCTCCAGGGCCGCCAGCAGGGTTTGCTGCCAGTACTTGTGCTGCATCACGAACAGGCCCTCGTCCTCGGTGCGCACGCCGCTGAGGATCGGCTGCAGGTCAATTTCTTTCGCTGCGTCGTCCGCCCCCTGGACCCAGTGCTCGGCACCGCGGGACATGTCGTTCCAGGCCGTGCTGCTGCCCTGGTAGCCGAGCTGGCAGGAGCGGAACTCCTCCAGGTCGTCCGGGGTGGCCATGCCGCTGACGTTGAAGAAGTCTTCGTACTGGCGGATGCGCCGGGCCCGGGCTTCGTCGCTCTCGCCCTTGGGCGCGATGCAGTAGATGGTGATTTCGGTGCGATCCACCGAGATCGGCCGAGCAATGCGGATCTGCGAGCTGAACTGGTCCATCAGGTAGACGTTGGGGTACAGGCACAGGTTGCGCGAGTTCTCGATCATCCAGTCGGCCCGGGCCTGGCCGAAGTCCCGGGCCAGCTCGTCGCGGCGTTCGTACAGCGGCCGGTCCTCGGGGTTGGACCAACGAGTCCAGAGCAGCATGTGGCCCTTGTCGAAGGAGTAGAAGCCACCGCCCTGCTTGGCCCAGGTGCCGGCGCTCATAGTGCGGATGTCTTCCCCGGCTTCGCGCTGCTTGCGCTGGTTCTGGGTGGCGGCGTAGTTCCAGTGCACCGAGCTGACGTGGTAGCCGTCGGCGCCGTTCTCGGCGGTGAGCTTCCAGTTGCCTTCGTAGATGTAGCTGGAGGAGCCGCGCAGCACTTCCAGGCCGTCGGCGGACTGGTCGACGATCATGTCGATGATCTTCGCCGACTCCCCCAGGTGCTCCACCAGGGGCAATACGTCGGGGTTGAGGCTGCCGAACAGAAAGCCGCGATAGGACTCGAAGCGCGCGACGCGGGTCAGGTCGTGGGAGCCGTCGCAGTTGAAGCTGGCCGGGTAGCCGGCGGCGGCCGGGTCCTTGACCTTGAGCAGTTTGCCGGTGTTGTTGAAGGTCCAGCCGTGGAACGGGCAGGTGAAGGACGCCTTGTTGCCGGTCTTGTGCCGGCAGAGCATGGCGCCGCGATGGCTGCAGGCGTTGATGAAGGCATTGAGTTCGCCGTTCTTGTTGCGCGCAATGAACACCGGCTGCCGGCCCATGGTGGTGCTGTAGTAGTCGTTGGGATTGGGGATCTGGCTGTCGTGGGCCAGGTACAGCCAGTTGCCTTCGAAGATGTGCTGCATCTCCAGGTCGAACAGCCGGGGGTCGGTGAACATCTCCCGCTTGCAGCGGTAGACGCCCTGGTCGGGGTCTTCTTCAAGCAGGGAATGCAGGTATTCGGGTCGCAGGGACATGGCCGCCGCCTCCATTGTTTTTATTCAGGCAGGGCCATGCTAGGACGGGGGTTGGCAGGGCAATAGCCGATGCGTGCAGACCTGTATCCGTTTTCTGCAGATTGCTCTGTAGTCGCTGCCGCAGGCTGCGAACGGCCCGAAGGGACGCAAGGGTCTCAAGGCCGCTAAAGGCTCGGTTGGCGATCGCCAGGCAAGGTCCTGCGGACCTTTTCGCAGCCTCGCAGGCTCGGCAGCGGCTACAGGGGTGTAGCCGCTGCCGCAGGCTGCGAACGGCTCCGCAGGAGACGCAGGGATCCCAAGGACGCCGAAGGTCTGCCGGGTGATCGCCAGGCACAGGTCGGAAGGGCCGGTCAGTGGCGACGCTTGAGGGTGTCGGACGGCCGTTCGCCGTATTGCTGGCGGTAGCTCTGGGCGAAGCGGCCCAGGTGGGAAAAACCGAAGTCCAGGGCCAGTTCGGTGACGTTGCGCACCGGGCTGTGCGGGTCGCTGAGGCAGGCGTGCACCCGTTGCAGTTTCTGCTGGCGGATGTAGTGCTTCGGCGTGGTGCGGACGTTGCGTTCGAACAGCGCGTACAGCGAACGCAGGCTCATGCACGCCTGTTGCGCCAGCTCTTCGCAACCGATGTCGCGCTTGAGGTTGCGCTCGATGTAGTCGGCAATGCGTTCGAAGGTCGCCGCCGAGGCACTCAGGGTGCCGCGCTGGACATTGGTCTGCATCAGGCCCAGCAGTTTGCTCACCAGGATGTGCGCGTAGTGCTCCTGCACCTTGGGCATGGCCTCCAGGGCTTCGGACTCCTGGCACAACAGGCTCAGCAGGGGCACGAAGCCTTCCAGTTCCTGTAGTTGGTAACGCTGGCGCAGAAAGCGCACGCCCTGCCCCGGGTACTGCCAGCGCTGTTCCTGGCAGGCGGCTTCCAGCAGGGGCGTGGGAATCTTGATGATGAATTTTTCGCAGTCGTCGGAATAGGTCAGGTCCACCGGGTCGTCGGGGTTGATCAGCAGCAGTTCCCCCGGGGCGAAGCAGTGTTCCTGGTCGCGGCTGCGCCACAGGCAGTGGCCGCGCAGCAGCACTTGCAGGTGGTAGATGCTTTCCAGCGCCGGCGAGGTGACGCGTACGCTGCCGCCATAGCTGAGGCTGCACAGGTCCAGGCTGGCCAGGGCCCGATGGTTGAGGCTGGCCTGGGGCTGGCCCGCCCGGGGCAGGCGGATGCAGTGGCTGCCCACGTGCTGATTGACGTAACCGGACACGGCATGGGGATCGGCTTGAACAAACACGCGGCTGCGTTCACTCAACAGATGCATTTGCATGATCGGGTCACTCTGATGGTGCTTATCAGGTCTGCGTTTCAGGCACGCAACGCAGTCTCGTCAGGCCAGGCATAACGGCAAAAGCCACGGGCACCTAGGTCGGTGCTCCGTGGCCGGGTCAAGCAGGGTCGGCGCTTCAGTCCTCCAGGGCACGCACCCGTTCGTGGCGCTGCTGTTCTTGCGGCTGGGCCGAGGACTGCAGGGTGAAGTCGAAGTGAATTTCCGCGAAGCGGCCGCTCACGCCCAACTCCTTGGCCCGGGCCTGGTCCTCGCTGAAGGTGATCTTGGCGATCAGCTCGTCGCGGGTGGCGTAGGCGAAGTCGTCGTGCAGGTAGGGGTCGCCGTCCAGGTTGATCTGGGTGGTCAGGTGGCGATGGTCATCGGCGGAGATGAAGAAGTGGATGTGCGCCGGGCGCTGGCCGTGACGCCCCAGTTGATCCAGCAGTTGCTGGGTCGGGCCTTCCGGCGGGCAGCCGTAGCCGGACGGCACGATGCTGCGAAAACGGTAGCGGCCCTCGGCGTCGGTGACGATGCGCCGGCGCAGGTTGAACTCCGACTGGCTGCCGTCGAAGTAGGAATAGGTGCCGCCGGTGTTGGCGTGCCAGACATCGACGACAGCCCCGGCCAGGGGCTGGCCGGCGGTGTTGGTCACCTGCCCTTGCATGAACAGCACCACGCCCGGGTCGAGGCCGTCGTCCAGGCGCGCCTCGCCCTGGCTCAGGGGCGCGCCGGCCACGTACAGCGGGCCTTCGATGGTGCGCGGGGTGCCGCCGGTCTTGCCGGCCTGTTCGTCGGCGGCGTCCATCAGCAGGTCCAGGTAGTGCTCCAGGCCCAGGCCCGCGGCCAGCAGACCGGCTTCCTGGCGGGCGCCGAGGACGTTGAGGTAGTTGACGGCTTTCCAGAACTCTTCCGGGGTGACGTTCAGGTCTTCGATGATGTTCACGGTGTCCCGCAGGATGCGGTAGACGATGGCCTTGGCCCGGGGGTTGCCGCCTTCGGTGAACTGGCCGCTGGCTTCTTCAAGAAAACGCTGGGCGCTGGCAGTCTGGGAAATTCTGACGTTCATGATTAATCCTCATCTTGTATTTATTAGAGTGGTGAACGGGCTGATGCGAACTCAGCGGTCATCCTCATGAATGGACGAAGGATGCCTGCACAGGGCGTTAACTTCGATGGCCATGTACGGGTACAGCGGCAATTGCATCAGGGTGTCGTGCAGTTCCTGCACGCTGTCGACGTCGAACACGCTGTAGTTGGCGTACAGCCCGGCAATGCGCCACAGGTGGCGCCACTTGCCTTCGGCCTGCAGGCGCTGGGCCAGGGCCTTTTCCTCGGCCTTCAGTTGCGCGGCGCGCTCGGGGTTCATGTCGACCGGCAGGTTCACGGTCATTTTCACGTGGAATAGCATGCAGCCCTCCTCAGGTGTGATGCAGCACGGGGGTGGTTTTGTCGCGACGGAAGAACGCCAGGCGCTCTTCGTCCAGGCTCAGGCCAAGGCCCGGTGCCCGTGAGACATGCAGGTGGAAATCCCGGTACACCGGCGCCTCGGCGAGGATGTCCTCGGTCAACAGCAGCGGGCCGAACAGCTCGGTGTCCCAGCTCAGTTTGTTCAGGGTCAGGAAGGCGTGGGCCGAGGCCAGGGTGCCGATGCCGCCTTCGAGCATGGTGCCGCCGTACAGGCCGATACCCGCCGCCTCGGCAATCGCCGCGGTGCGCAGGGTGGCGCGGGGACCGCCGTTCTTGGCGATCTTCAGGGCGAACACCGAGGCCGCACCTTCCCGGGCCAGGTTGAAGGCGTCTTCCACACATTCAATGGATTCGTCGGCCATGATCGGCGCCGGGCTGCTGGCATTCAGGCGCACCATGCCGGCGCGGTTGTTGCGGGAAATCGGTTGCTCGATCAGGTCGATGCCGTTGCCGCCGAGGATGCGGCAGGCGCGCAGGGCCACAGCTTCGTCCCAGGCCTGGTTGACGTCGACCCGCACGCTGGCGCGGTCGCCCAGGGCCTTCTTGATGGCGATCACATGGGCCAGGTCGCGGTCCACTTCACCGGCACCGATCTTCAGCTTGAAGATGCGGTGGCGGCGCAGGTCGAGCATCTTTTCGGCTTCGGCGATGTCCTTGGCGGTGTCGCCGCTGGCCAGGGTCCAGGCCACGGGCAGCGCATCGCGCACCCGGCCGCCCAACAGTTCGCTGACCGGCAGCCCGAGGCGCTTGCCCTGGGCATCGAGCAAGGCGCTTTCGATCCCGGACTTGGCGAAGGTGTTGCCGCGGATGCTCTGCTCCAGGCGCAGCATGGCGGCGTTGATGTTGCTGGCGTCCTGACCGATCAGCAGCGGGGTGAAGAAGCGGTCGATGTTGGTCTTGATGCTGTCCGGGCTTTCGTTGCCATAGGCCAGGCCGCCGATGGTGGTGGATTCCCCCAGGCCTTCGATGCCGTCGGCGCAGCGCAGGCGGATCAGCACCAGGGTCTGGTTCTGCATGGTGTGCATGGCCAGCTTGTGGGGACGAATGGTCGGCAGATCGACGATGATCGTTTCGATCGATTCAATGGCAGAAGCGTGCATATCCATACCCGTGAGGTTCTTGAAGTTCTGCGCTCGATTCTGTCCCGGCTTTTTCCGGGGTTCCAATATAGAATTGGTCTGGCTTGATACCTTTAAGGTATGCATATCACCACTGGAGAGCTGTCATGGAACTGCGTCACCTGCGCTACTTCCAGGTGCTGGGGGAAACCCTCAATTTCACCCGCGCCGCCGAGCGCCTGCACATTGCCCAACCGCCCTTGAGCCGGCAGATCCAGCAACTGGAAGACGAGTTGGGGGTGTTGTTGCTGGAGCGTGGCCGGCCGCTGCGCCTGACCGCCGCCGGGCGGTTTTTCTATGAGCATTCCAACCGGGTGCTGGAGCAGTTGGGCAAGGTCTGCGACAACACCCGGCGCATCGGCCTGGGGCACAAGACCTGGCTGGGCATCGGTTTTGCTCCCTCGACCCTGTACGGTGTGCTGCCGCAACTGATCCGCCGCCTGCGCAGCAACGAGACCCTGGAGCTGGAACTGGGATTGTCGGAAATGACCACCCTGCAACAGGTGGAAGCCTTGAAGGCGGGACGCATCGATATCGGCTTCGGGCGGATTCACATCGACGACCCGGCCATCGTGCAGAGGGTACTGACCGAGGATCGGCTGGTGGTCGCCCTGCCCGCCGGCCATCCCTTGCTGGGACAAGAGCTGAGCCTTGAGCAACTGGCCAACGAGCCCTTCGTGCTGTATCCGGCCAACCCGCGCCCGAGCTACGCCGACCATGTGATCGCACTGTTCAATGCCCGTGGCCTGAACCTGAAGATCGCCCAGTGGACCAATGAATTGCAGACCGCCATCGGCCTGGTGGGCGCCGGGATCGGCATCACCCTGGTGCCGGCCTCGGTGCAGGTGCTGCATCGCGACGACATCGGTTTTTGCCCGCTGCAGGAACCCGAGGCCACCTCGCCGATCATCCTCAGCCGCCGGGTCGGCGAGCCGTCGCCGGGGCTCACCCACTGCCTGCACCTGATTGCCCAACTGCGCAGCGAGATCGGTCGCGAACAGCCCGTGGTCAGCTGACTCGGTGCGGGTGCAGTAGGCCCCCGCCAAAACCACTGCTACTCCCCGCCCTGCGGGGATTACACTGCGCCCGACATGATGGAAAAACTCTGGAATCGACCATGGAAGTCTCAAGAACCCGACTGATCCTGCGCCGCGCCGCCGCCTTCATGCTCGACCAGGTGCTGGCGCTGGCGGTGTATGTGCTCCTGTCGCTGAGCCTGCACGGGGTGCTGGCGTGGCAGCCGGTCAGACGCTTGCTCGACCTCGCGCAACAGACGGGGCTGGAGCCCTACCTGCACTCAATGCTGTTCATGCTGGTCTGGCCCTTGTACTTCGTGGCCTGGGAGTATTTCTTCAAGGGCCGCACGCCCGGCAAGTGTGCCCTGGGCCTGGTGGTGATCAACGCCGCCGGAACGCCGCCGACGCTGATCCAGGTACTGATCAGAAGCGCCACCCGCTATCTGGAGGCCGCGTTCGCCTTTGTCCCGCTGATGGCCTGCGTGGAATCAAGCCGCTGCCAGCGAATAGGCGATATGCTCGCCCGCACCTACGTGATCCCGCACAAGGATCTGCAGCAGATACGCAGTGAAATGCCAGCACACCCTCTGTCCCGGGCTTGATGCCTGAAGACTGCCCGTTCCCCTCAAGGAGCCCCGATGCCCGCCGATGCCCTGCACCACGAAATAGCCTTGGAAAGATTTCTCGCCGCCCGCCCCGAACTGCGCGAAGCCCTGGACAAGCTCAATCCGCTGGAGGCCCAGGTCAAGGGCGAGACGCCCGAGCAGTACCGCAACGAACGCCTGCATGAAGCCTTTGAAGCCGAAGCCGAGCGCCTGGGGCTGTTCGCCTGGGAGTTGACCCTGCAACTGACCGCCGCAAGCCCCGAGGAATTCCACGCCCAGCGCCTTGAAGTGCACAGGGAAGTGGCGGAAATGGCCGGCATGCCGTGGGATGAATACTGCGCCCTGCATCCTCTCGATCCACAACCTTGACCTGCACGCGTCCCCCGTAGTCCCTGTTCAGGAGAACCGACGATGTTGCCTTCGACTTCCACCCAATCGGCCAGCGCCGCCCTGCAGCACACGCAGAAATGGCGCGGGCGGGTCGGCCTCGGGCTGGTGGCTTGCCTTTCGGTGCTGGCTGGCATGACCGACGCCATCGGCTTCATGGCCACCGGGGATTTCGTGTCTTTCATGAGCGGCAACACCACGCGCATGGCGGTGGCCATCAGCGATGGCGAACCGGCCCTGGTGCTGCGCCTGTTGCTGCTGGTGGCGACCTTTGTCGTCGGCAACGCCCTGGGCGTGGTGGTCAGCCGCCTGGCCGGGCACCGCGCCCTGCCCTTGCTGCTGAGCATTGGCGCCTTGCTCTGCGCCTCCGCCGCCTGGCCTTTCGAGCAGCAATTGCCGGCCCTGCTGGCGGCCATCATCGCCATGGGCATGCTCAATGCGGCGGTGGAGGAAGTGAACGGCCTGCCCATCGGCCTGACCTACGTCACCGGGGCCCTGTCGCGCTTTGGCCGCGGGCTGGGGCGCTGGGTGCTCGGCGAACGGCGCAACGGCTGGCGGGTACAGCTGGTGCCGTGGAGCGGGATGTTCGCCGGAGCGGTGCTGGGGGCCCTGCTGGAACAGCACCTGGGGCTCCAGGCGCTGTATGTCAGCGGGTTGCTTGCCGCCCTGCTGGGCATCGCGTCACTGAAGATTCCGCGCCGCTGGCAACTGGGCTACAAGACCCGCTGAACTGCGCCGCCGTCAGTCGAACAGACCGCCGCTGTCGGTATCGATGACGATCGATGACAGGCTGATGTGCCGCGGTCGGGTCAGGGCGAAGACCACCGCTTCCACCACGTCACGGTTGGTGCCCTGCTCGCCCTTCTGTCGTGCCGGAACCTGCTGCCAGGCCGGGTCCAGCGGCGAAATATCCTCCAGATACGGCGGATGCACACACAGCGAACGCACCGGCGTGCCCTTGAGCACCTGGCGCAGACCGTCGGCCAGGGCCAGTTGCCCGTGCTTGGCCGCGTAGAACGGCAGCGACACGCTGTGCAGCGGTGCATTGGGTAGGCCGCTGATGGAGCCGATGGTGACGATGTCCGGACGCGTGGAGGCCTTGAGCGCCGGCATCAGGCCCTGGGTCAGGAGGAAGGTGCCCGTCAGGGCCGCATCGATCACTCCGGTGACCTCGGCCGCGCTGTGGGGCTGCTCGCTGGCCTCCAGCCACATGGCGCCGTTATTGATCAGAATGTCCACCTGGGGCTGACGCACATGAATCTCCGCCAGGGCCGCCTTGACGCTGTCGCTGCTGGCCAGATCCACCACCACGCAATCGGCGGCCTGGCCGGTGCGCGTCTCAATGGCCGCACTCACCTGCGCCAGGGCTTCAGGGTTACGCCCACAGAGAATCAGTTTGCAGCCCAGGTCCGCCAGACTGATGGCCAGTGCCGCGCCCAGACCACGACCGGCACCGGTGACCACCACCACCGCCGAATTCAAATCCATCATCCCTTGCTCCTTGTCCCAGGTTGATTGAAGGCGCGAGTCTATCCCTGGTTGCTGCTTCAGGGCCCGGGCAAAGCTTTACCCGATATGTCCTGAGCTCCCGGAGCCAGAGCCTTCGGGACGAAAGGGGTTTAGCCGATCCACGGAGAAAGCTTTATCATGGCCGCAGTTTTATCCATCGAGTCCGTCATGAAGTTCGCCATCGCCCTGTTCTCCGCCGCTCACGCGCCGTCCTCGCGCCGCGCCCTGCTGTTCGCCCAGGCGGCGCTGGCGGGCGGGCATGAGATTGTCCGGCTGTTTTTCTACCAGGACGGCGTCTACAACGCCGCCAACAGCATCGTCACGCCCCAGGACGAACAGGACCTGCCCCGGGAATGGCGCGAATTTGTCGAGCAACATCAGCTCGATGGTGTGGTGTGCATCGCCGCCGCCCTGCGCCGGGGTGTGTTGAACGCCGACGAAGCCCAGCGCTATCAGCGCACGGCGGTGAACGTCGAGGCGCCCTGGGAACTGTCGGGGCTCGGCCAGTTGCATGACGCGGTACAGGCCGCCGACCGCCTGATCTGTTTTGGAGGGGCGTGAAATGGCCAAATCCCTGTTGCTGATCAGCCGTCAGGCCCCCTGGTCCGGCCCCGGTGCTCGGGAGGCCCTGGATATCGTCCTGGCCGGCGGTGCCTTCGA
This sequence comes from Pseudomonas sp. 50_B, assembly GCF_017491625.1. Taxonomy (NCBI): domain Bacteria; kingdom Pseudomonadati; phylum Pseudomonadota; class Gammaproteobacteria; order Pseudomonadales; family Pseudomonadaceae; genus Pseudomonas; species Pseudomonas sp. 50_B. The sequence continues at coordinate 144,480 of NZ_JAFGYX010000015.1, read as the reverse complement.
CCTGCCGATCGGCCTGCTGTTTCTCGACGATGGCGTGCTGCAACTGGCGCCGGGGCAACAGGCGTCGCTGCTGCGCCAGAAAGACCTGAGCGCCAACCTGCAGGCGCTGTCGCTGTTCGGCGTCGACGAACTGTTTGCCTGTAGCGCCAGCCTTGCTGCTCGTGGTCTGGACCCGGCAACCTTGAGCCTTGACGCGGTACAGCTGCTCAACGCCCCGGAACTGGCCGGGATCATCGACCGTTTTGACCAGGTGATTACCCTCTGATGTCGACCTTGCATGTGTTGTCCCACTCGCCCTTCACCGACACCCGCCTGAGCAGTTGCCTGCGCCTGCTGGGCAGCGCCGATGGCCTGCTGCTGTGCGGCGATGCCGCCTATGCCCTGCAGCCGGGCACCACTCTTTACGGCGAACTGGGCGCCCGCAGCGGCCTGGAGCTGTATGTGCTGGAAGAGGACTTGCAAGCCCGGGGACTGGAGCTGCCGACCTGGGCCCGTGCGGTGGATTACCCAGGCTTCGTCGAGCTGTCGATTGAGCATGACAAGGTCAATACCTGGCTATGAGTACCCTGACTGCGGGCGCTCGCGCCATCGAACTGGACAAGGACGGTTACCTGGTCAATCTCGACGACTGGTCCGCCGACGTAGCCCAAGCCCTGGCCGCCAACGAAGAGCTGGAGCTGAGCGCGGAGCATTGGGAAATCCTCGAACTGCTGCAGGGCTTCTATAAAGAGTTCCAGCTGTCCCCAGCCACCCGCCCGCTGATCAAGTACACCGCCCTCAAGCTGGGCCCGGACAAGGGCAACAGCCTGCACCTGAACCGACTGTTCAAAGGCACTCCAGCCAAACTTGCCGCCAAGCTGGCGGGCCTGCCAAAGCCGACCAATTGCCTATGAACGATTTCGCCCCCCTGCTCACCCAGACCCCGCAAGAACACCCTTTTGCCCAGTTCGTGCGCATCCTGGGCAAAGGCAAGCGCGGTGCGCGCAACCTGACCCGCGAGGAAGCCCGGGAAGCCATGGGCATGCTGCTAGACGACAAGGTGGAGGACACTCAGCTGGGCGCCTTTCTCATGCTGCTGCGGCACAAGGAAGAAAGTCCGGAAGAGCTGGCAGGCTTCACCGAGGCCTTGCGCCAGCGCCTGAACGCCCCGGCGATCGCCCTGGACCTCGACTGGCCGACCTACGCCGGCAAGAAGCGCCATCTGCCCTGGTACCTGCTGGCGGCCAAATGCCTGGCGCAGAGCGGCGTGCGCATCCTGCTCCACGGCGGCGGCGCCCATACCGCCGGGCGCCTGTACACCGAACAGTTGCTGGAGCCCCTGGGGATTCCCCTGTGCCGTGACTGGTCATCGGTCAGCCAGGCACTGGACCAGGGCAACCTGGCCTTCATGCCGCTAGGCGACTGGGCGCCACAGCTGCAACGGATGATCGATTTGCGCAACATCCTCGGCCTGCGCTCACCGATCCATTCCCTGGCGCGCATTCTCAATCCCCTGGGCGCCCGTTGCGGCCTGCAGAGCATCTTCCACCCCGGCTACCAGGCAGTGCACCGCGATGCCAGCGGCCTGCTGGGGGACAACGTCATCGTGATCAAGGGCGACGGCGGCGAGATCGAGATCAACCCGGACACCACCAGCCATCTGTACGGCAGCACCGGCGGGGTTAGCTGGGACGAAGAGTGGCCGGCATTGTCGGCACAACGCCATGTGAAGCCGGCCAGCCTGGAACCCGAGCACCTCCTGGCGCTGTGGCGCGGTGATGTTGAGGACAGTTACCCGCAACTGGCCCTGCTGGCGACCATGGCCCTGGCCTTGCGCGGTTTGGGCACGCCACGGGAGCAGGCCTTCGCGCTGGCCCAGCAGTATTGGGATGCCCGGGACAGATCGATTTAATCGATCAAAACCGCCCATGCTTTGCGCTTTTTGTTCGAACCCAGGGGCATAGACTGCACTCCAACGCACAATAGCTGAGGAGCATTCCATGGGACTGCTGATCGATGGGCGCTGGCATGACCAGTGGTACGAAAGCGGCAAGGACGGCGCCTTCCAACGGGAACAGGCGCAACGCCGGCACTGGATCACCGCCGATGGCAGTCCGGGCCCCAGTGGCGAAGGTGGCTTTGTCGCCGAGGCCGGGCGCTATCATCTGTATGTCTCCCTGGCCTGCCCCTGGGCCCACCGCACCCTGATCCTGCGCAAGCTCAAAGGGTTGGAACAGTTGATCGATGTCTCGGTGGTCAGCTGGCTGATGCGCGAGCACGGCTGGACCTTCGACAGCGCCTACGGCTCCAGCGGTGATGCGCTGGATCACTTTAATTTCATGCACCAGCGTTATACCGCCGACAGCGCCGACTACACCGGTCGCGTCACCGTGCCGGTGCTGTGGGACAAGCAGCAACAGCGCATCGTCAGCAACGAGTCGGCGGAGATCATCCGCATGTTCAACAGCGCCTTTGACGGCCTGACCGGCAATGACCTGGATTTTTATCCGCAGCCATTGCGCGCACGCATCGATGAACTCAACGCACGCATCTACCCCGCGCTGAACAATGGCGTGTACCGCGCCGGATTCGCCACGTCACAACAGGCCTACGAGGCGGCGTTCGATGATGTCTTCGCCGAGCTGGACGCCTTGGAAGCGTTGCTGGACAAACAGCGCTACTTGGCTGGCGAGTACATGACCGAAGCCGATGTGCGGCTGTTCACCACGCTGATCCGTTTCGATGCGGTGTACCACGGCCACTTCAAGTGCAACCTGCGGCGGATTGCCGATTACCCGAACCTGTCGAACTGGCTGCGGGAGCTGTATCAATGGCCGGGAATTGCCGAAACGGTGGATTTTACCCATATCAAGGGGCACTACTACGCCAGCCATAGCACCATCAATCCGACCGGGATCGTGCCAAAGGGGCCGTTGCAGGACTTCAGTCGCGGCCATGATCGGCAACGGTTGAGCGGGATGGGGGTGTGGTGCAGGGGTTGAGGACGCTTTCGCCGGCAATCCGGCTCCTACAACAGTGGGATCTGTAGGAGCCGGCTTGCCGGCGAAGCTTTTCAGACCTCGGACTGGGCGCCTTCGAACCAGGCCAGCTTCTCGCGCAGCTGGACCACTTCGCCAACGATCACCAGGGTCGGCGCGTGCACTTCGTGCTCCGCCACCAGCGTCGGCAGGTTGGCCAGGGTGCCGGTGAACACTCGCTGGTTGCTGGTGGTGCCCTGCTGAACCAGGGCCGCCGGCGTGTCGGCGCTGCGCCCGTGCTTGATCAGTTGCTCGCAGATGGTCGGCAAGCCCACCAGGCCCATGTAGAACACCAGGGTCTGGGCCGGTGCCACCAGGTCGCTCCAGGGCAGGTTGCTGGTGCCGTCCTTGAGGTGACCGGTGACAAAGCGCACCGACTGCGCGTAGTCACGGTGAGTCAGGGGAATCCCGGCATAGGCCGAGCAACCGCTGGCCGCGGTAATCCCCGGCACCACCTGGAATGGAATGCCCTGGGCCGCCAGTTCTTCGATCTCTTCGCCGCCACGACCAAAGATGAACGGATCGCCACCCTTGAGCCGCACCACGCGTTTGCCTTGCCGGGCCAGGTTCACCAGTTGCTGGTTGATCTGCTCCTGAGGCACGGCATGATTGGCGCGGCGCTTGCCAACGTAGATGCGCTCGGCATCGCGGCGGCACAGGTCGAGAATCGCCGGCGCCACCAAACGGTCGTAGAGCACCACGTCGGCCTGTTGCATCAGGCGCAGGGCGCGGAAGGTCAGCAAGTCCGGATCACCCGGGCCCGCACCCACCAGATACACCTCGCCCGGCGCATGGGGCGCCTTGCCGGCAATCTTGGCCTGCAACAGACGTTCGGCCTCCGCGCCCTGCCCCGCCAGTTGGCGATCAGCGATGGGGCCCTGGAATACATCCTCCCAGAACGCCCGGCGCTGCTGCACATCCGGAAACAGTCCTTTGACCTGGGCCCGAAAACGCGCCGCCAACCCGGCCAACTGGCCGTAGGTGGAAGGAATCCAGGTTTCCAGCTTGGCCCGGATCAGGCGCGCCAGCACCGGCGCATCGCCGCCGCTGGAGACCGCGATGACCAGCGGCGAACGGTCGACGATAGCGGGAAAGATCACGCTGCACAGGGCCGGCGCGTCCACCACATTGACCGGGACGCAACGCCGATGGGCATCGGCGGAAACCTGGGCATTGAGGGATTCGTCGTCGGTGGCGGCGATGATCAGGATGCAGCCGTCGAGGTCGGCCTCGACATACCCGCGCAGCAGGGACTCACCGCCGCTGGCGACGATCAGTTCCTGCAATTGCGCTTCTATTTCAGGTGCGACCACTCGCAGCTGCGCACCGGCATCGGCCAGCAGACGGGATTTGCGCAAGGCAATCTCCCCTCCACCGACCACCAACACACGACTGCCGCGAAGGTTGTGAAACAGCGGCAAATATTCCATTTAGCCGATGACCTCAAGACCACCCATGTACGGTTTCAGCACGTCCGGCACACGGATCGAGCCGTCGGCCTGCTGATAGTTTTCCAGCACCGCCACCAGGGTGCGGCCCACGGCCAGGCCGGAACCGTTGAGGGTGTGAACCAGCTCCGGCTTGCCGGTTTCCGGGTTGCGGAAGCGCGCCTGCATGCGACGGGCCTGGAAGTCGCCGCAGTTGGAGCACGAGGAGATCTCGCGGTACTTGTCCTGGCTCGGCACCCAGACTTCCAGATCGTAGGTCTTGACCGCGCTGAAGCCCATGTCGCCGGTGCACAGGGCCAGTACGCGGTACGGCAGTTGCAGCAGTTGCAGGACCTTTTCGGCGTTGGCGGTCAGGCCTTCCAGGGCTTCCATCGAAGTCGAAGGTTCGACCACCTGGACCATCTCGACCTTGTCGAACTGGTGCTGGCGGATCATGCCGCGGGTGTCGCGGCCCGAAGCACCGGCCTCGCTGCGGAAGCACGGGGTGTGGGCGACGAACTTCAGCGGCAGTTGCTTCGGATCGAGGATCTCGCCGGCGACGATGTTGGTCAGGGACACTTCGGCGGTCGGGATCAGGTACAGATCGGCTTCGCCTTCGCGAGTGATCTTGAACAGGTCTTCCTCGAACTTCGGCAGCTGGCTGGTGCCCACCAGGGCCGGGGCCTGTACCAGATACGGAGTGTAGGCCTCTTCGTAGCCGTGCTCGCCGGTGTGCAGGTTGATCATGAACTGCGCCAGGGCGCGGTGCAGACGGGCGATAGGGCCGCGCAACAGGGCGAAGCGCGCGCCGGACAGCTTGGCCGCGGTTTCAAAATCCAGCCAGCCGTGGGTTTCGCCCAGGGCCACGTGGTCCTTGATCGGGAAGTCGAAGGTGGTCGGAGTGCCCCAGCGGCGCACTTCAACGTTGCCGTCCTCGTCTTCACCCACCGGCACCGATTCGTGAGGCAGGTTGGGAATGCCGAACAGGATCGAGTCCAGTTCGCTCTGGATGTTTTCCAGCTCGGCCTTGCCGGTGCTCAGCTCGTTCCCCATGCGCTCAACGTCGGCCATCAGCGGGGCGATGTCTTCGCCGCGTTGCTTGGCCTGGCCGATGGACTTGGAGCGCGCGTTACGTTCAGCCTGCAGTTGCTCGGTGCGGGTCTGCACGGTCTTGCGCTGTTCTTCCAGCGCTTCGATGCGTGCCACATCCAGGGCAAAGCCGCGGGATGCCAGACGATCCGCTACGTCCTGGAGGTTGCTACGTAACAGTTTGGAATCGAGCATGTCGTTCTCTCGTTTATCAAAGTTTGGTCAAGGACAGGCCGGCCCAGGTAGCAAGCAGCCCGCCGAATACGCTCAGTGCCGCATAGCCCAGGGCCAGCGCCACTTGTCCGCTTTCCAGCAGACGCACGGTATCCAGTGAAAAGGATGAAAAAGTCGTCAGGCCACCGAGGAAGCCCACTATCAAACCGGCACGCACTTCGATCGGCACTTCCGGACGGACCAGGAACAGTCCGTACAACACGCCGATCAGCAGGCAGCCCACGATATTAACGGCCAGCGTCGCGGTATAGAAGTGCCGCGGCCAATTGGCGTTGATCCAGTTGCCCGTGGTGAAGCGCAACAGGGTACCGGCCACGCCGCCGGCGGAAACTGCGAGGATCAGGGGGATCACGGTTTTCTCCGCTGCAAGGGGCTGGCCCGGTCCAGGGCGGCCAGGTGCTTGAGCTTCTCGCCGATCTTCAGTTCCAGGCCACGGGGCACCGGCTGGTAGAGCGGCAAAGGCTCGAGCTCTTCGGGGAAATAGTCTTCACCGGCGGCGTAGGCATCCGGCTCGTCGTGGGCGTAGCGGTACTCGTCGCCGTAACCCAACTGCTTCATCAGCTTGGTCGGGGCGTTGCGCAGATGGATCGGCACTTCCAGGGAGCCGTGCTCGGCAGCGGCGCGCATGGCGGCCTTGAAGCCCATGTACACGGCGTTGCTTTTCGGCGCACAGGCCAGGTAGGTAATGGCCTGGGCCACCGCCAGCTCGCCTTCGGGGCTGCCCAGGCGCTCCTGCACATCCCAGGCCGCCAGGCACAGGCTCAGCGCCCGCGGGTCGGCGTTGCCGATGTCCTCGCTGGCCATGCGCACCACGCGCCGGGCCAGGTACAGCGGGTCGCAGCCGCCGTCGAGCATGCGCGCAAACCAGTACAGGGCGCCGTCGGGGTTGGAGCCGCGCACCGATTTGTGCAACGCGGAAATCTGGTCGTAGAATGCTTCGCCGCCCTTATCGAAACGCCGGCGGGTATCCCCCAGCAGGCTTTGCAACAGATCAACGCCGATCTCGCCGCCGTCTTCCGCCAGGTCCGAGGCGTTCTCCAGCAGATTGAGCATGCGCCGGCCATCGCCATCGGCCGCCGACAGCAGCATCTGGAAGCCTTCGTCGCTCAGGCGCAACTGGCGCTTGCCCAGACCGCGCTCCTCAGTCAGGGCGCGCTGTACCAGGGTGCCCAGGGCCGCTTCATCCAGGCTCTTGAGCACATAGACCCGGGCCCGGGACAGCAGCGCATTGTTGAGTTCGAAGGACGGGTTTTCCGTGGTGGCACCGATAAAGATCAGCGTGCCGTCTTCCACGTAGGGCAGGAAGGCATCCTGCTGGGACTTGTTGAAACGATGCACTTCATCGACAAACAGAATGGTCCGCCGTCCGTATTGCCCGGCCTGCTGCTTGGCGATTTCCACCGCCTGGCGGATCTCCTTGACCCCGGCCAGCACCGCCGAGACGGTTTCGAAGTGAGCATCCGAGACTTCCGCCAGCAGCCGCGCCAGGGTGGTCTTGCCCACTCCCGGAGGGCCCCAGAAGATCATCGAATGCAGGGCACCCTGCTCCAGGGCCTCACGCAGCGGCTTGCCCCGAGCCAGCAGGTGCTGCTGACCGACGTACTCGTCCAGGTTGGTCGCACGCAAGCGTGCGGCCAGTGGCTGGGCGATCGGGGCACTACGAAACAGGTCCATGGACTACCTTCGAAACCTTGCGGTTGCGGCTGCTTACTCTTGGATCACATCGGCACCCTTGGGGATGTCGAACTTGAACTTGGACGCCGGGATCGCTTCGTTGGCCTTGACCCCGGTGAACAGGATATTGGTGCGCTGGCCGACGCTGTCGATCAACTGCATGTCGTTGATCATGCCGTTGCGGAACGACAGGCGCAGGCTGTCGAACAAGGTGTCGCGGGTTTTCGGCTTGAGGGTGAAGTCCATCACGCCACCGGCCTCCTTGGAGGTGATGTCGAAGCTTTCGCTGATCTTCGACACATCACCGGACAACAGCAGGGCCGGAGTCTGGGTCAGGCGCTGGTCGAGCTTCTTGATGGTCACCTGCTCCAGGTCCGGGTCCCACAGGGAAACTTTCTGGCCGTCGGAAACCATCAGCTGTTCTTGTGGCGCATCGGTGTGCCAGTAGAACAGGCCCGGGCGCTGCAGGGACATCTCGCCGGCGGTTTCCTGCAACTGGGTGCCGCTGCCGTCCAGGGTCAGCTGGGAGAAACGCGCGGTCAGGGTCTGGGACTTTTCCAGCAACTGGGTCAGGCGCGCCACGTCTTTGGGGTCGGCGTGGACCGACAGGGAGGTCACAGCCAGTACCGGCAGCAGCAACATGCGAATCAGGCGCATGGAATTCCTCATAAATTGGATGGGTATGCGAGCGGCGTGGCATCACGCCGCTGAAAACGAAACAGGGATCAGTCGCGCATCGGGCCCGGCGCCAGCACTTCGCGGGAGCCGTTGGTGTTCATCGCCGTCACCACCCCAGCCATTTCCATGGCCTCGATCATCCGGGCAGCGCGGTTGTAGCCAATCTTCAGCTTGCGCTGTACCGCCGAGATCGAGGCCCGGCGGCTTTCCAGGACGAACTGCACGGCTTCGTCGTAGAGCGCGTCAGCTTCCGGATCATCGCCGTCGCCACCGCCGCTACTGCCTTCGAAACCGCTGCCCGCCTCTTCGACACCGTTGAGGATGTCGTCGTTGTATTCCGGCGCGCCCCGCAGTTTCCAGGCCTCCACCACGCGGTGCACTTCATCGTCGGAGACGAAGGCGCCGTGGACGCGAATCGGCAGGCTGGTGCCCGGCGGCATGTAGAGCATGTCACCGTGGCCCAGCAGTTGTTCGGCGCCGCCCTGGTCGATGATGGTCCGCGAGTCGATCTTGCTCGACACCTGGAACGCCATGCGGGTCGGGATGTTGGCCTTGATCAGGCCAGTGATCACGTCCACCGACGGCCGCTGGGTCGCGAGGATCAAGTGGATACCGGCGGCCCGGGCCTTCTGGGCGATACGGGCGATCAGTTCTTCAACCTTCTTGCCGACGATCATCATCATGTCGGCGAATTCGTCCACCACCACGACGATGGTCGGCAACTTGGTCAGCAGCGGCGCTTCGTCGTGGATGCTTTCGCGGTTGTACAGCGGATCGGCCAGTGGTGTGCCGGCGTCGATGGCTTCCTTGACCTTGGCGTTGAAGCCCGAAAGGTTGCGCACCCCCATCTTGGCCATCAGCTTGTAGCGCCGCTCCATCTCCGCCACGCTCCAGCGCAGAGCGTTGGCTGCGTCCTTCATGTCGGTGACCACCGGGCACAGCAGGTGCGGAATGCCTTCGTAGATCGACAGTTCGAGCATCTTCGGGTCGATCATGATCAGCTTGGCGTCTTCCGGGCCGGACTTGAACAGGATCGACAGGATCATCGCGTTGACCCCCACCGACTTACCGGAACCTGTGGTACCGGCCACCAACAGGTGCGGCATTTTCGCCAGGTCGGTGATGATCGGCTTGCCGCCGATGTCATGGCCCAGGGCCAGGGTGACCGGGGATTTGAAGTTGTCGTATTCCGGGGTCGAGAGCACTTCAGAGAAGCGCACGATCTGCCGGTCTTCATTGGGGATCTCGATGCCCACGGTGGTCTTGCCGGGAATCACTTCCACCACCCGCACACTGGTCACCGCCAGGGAACGGGCCAGGTCCTTGGCCAGGTTGGCGATACGGCTGACTTTCACCCCGGCCGCCGGCTGGATTTCGTAACGGGTAATCACCGGGCCGGGATGGATGGAATCCACCGCAACTTCGACGCCGAACTCCTTGAGCTTGATTTCAAGCAGATGGCCGACGGCCGCCAGGGATTCGGGCGAATAATTGAGCTGTTTCTTTTCCGCCGGGTCAAGAATCGAGATCGGCGGCAAGGTGCCTTCCACTGCGCTGTCGACGAACAGCGGCGCCTGCTTCTCTTTCTGCACGCGCTTGCTGGGCTCTGGCGGTTTGACCGCTACCGGCGTGATCACCGGCGGCACCTGCTTCTCGCGCTCGGACATGTGCTTGCTCAAAGCCTGCTCGCGCTCGATCAGACGCTCCTTGACCTTGGCCTGCTCGCGCTTGTCGGCAATGCTCGGGGACACCACCTCATCGACCCGGGCATCCACTTCGCGCAATTGCGCCACCAGTTGCTTGCGCTCAACGCGAGCATCCCACCAACGATTGGCCGCGCCCTGGAACAGTTCGAACAAGTCGAGAGTGATCTTGCCGGTGACGTCCATCACCTTGAACCACGACAGGTCGGTGAACACCGTCAGGCCGAACAGGAACAGGGCAATGAACATCAGGGTACTGCCCTGCACGTTCAGGGCATTCTTGGCCAGGTCACCCAGGCTTTCGCCCAGGGCACCACCGGCACCGGCAGGCAGGCCGGTGGGGGCATGAAAATGGATATGGGCCAGCGCAGCGCCGGACAGCACCAGGAACACCAGGCCAATCAGCCGCCAGGAAAACAGCCAGCCGCTCCACTGCCAGGGTTCATGGCGCTGGCGGAAGATCTGGTAAGTCTTGATCGCCAACAGCAACGGGAAGATATAAGCGAAGTAACCCAACACCATGAACAGGATATCGGCGCTGTAAGAGCCGGCGGGACCGCCGAAGTTCTGCACATCTTCGATCTTGCTGTTATGACTCCAACCCGGATCATCTTTACCGTAGGTCAAAAGTGCCATCATCAAGAACAGGCACAGGGCTCCAATGGCGATCAATGCACCTTCCTTGAGCCGGTAGTGCAATTGCTGACGCCAGAGCGGAACAACAGGTTTAGGTGCTGCGGTGGATTTCTTCAAAACGCGTCTTTTCCTGCGCCATAAGCGCGTCCAACGGGTGATTGACTACAAGATACTGCTCAATCCGAGCAGGTAAATAAAGTTGACCGGCGTAACTGGGGCTACTTTTAACACTCTGCCCCTTGCTTCTGAAACGGTGCAATTCTGAATAAGCCTGGTACATCGTCGTATTGTACGGGTTTGTTCACACCATGCCACGTCAGAACAGTCTGTTAAGCATAGCCAATTGCGTAATACGCACTGTTCAATTGGAGCATGCATTCTCTTTTGTGACAAAGGCTTATGAGGTGTTTTTATGAACCAAGCGAAGCATTCACGCCTGATCATTCTGGGCTCCGGCCCTGCCGGTTACAGCGCCGCCGTTTATGCCGCGCGCGCCAACCTCAAACCGACAGTGATCACCGGCTTGCAAGCCGGTGGCCAACTGACCACCACCACCGATGTCGACAACTGGCCTGGTGACGTCGAAGGCCTGACCGGCCCGGTGCTGATGGAGCGCATGCAGAAACACGCGGAGCGCTTCGACACCCAGATCGTCTATGACCACATCCACACCGCTCAGTTGCAGCAACGGCCGTTTATCCTCATCGGCGACAGCGGTACCTACAGTTGCGACGCGCTGATCATCGCCACCGGCGCGTCGGCGCAGTACTTGGGCCTGCCATCGGAAGAAGCGTTTGCCGGCAAAGGGGTTTCCGCCTGCGCCACCTGCGACGGCTTTTTCTATCGCAATCAGGTGGTGGCAGTGGTGGGTGGTGGCAATACCGCCGTTGAAGAGGCTCTGTACCTGTCCAACATCGCCAAGGAAGTGCACCTGGTGCACCGGCGCGACAAGCTCCGCGCAGAGAAAATCCTCCAGGACAAACTGTTCGACAAGGCCGCCAACGGCAATATCCGCCTGCATTGGAACCAGCATCTGGACGAGGTGCTGGGTGATGCTAGCGGCGTGACCGGCGCCCGCCTCAAGGACAGCCAAAGCGGAGCCACCAAGGACCTGGCGTTGGCCGGGGTATTTATCGCCATCGGCCACAAGCCCAATACCGACCTGTTCCAGGGGCAACTGGAGATGCGTGACGGCTACCTGCTGATCAAGGGTGGCAGCGAAGGCAATGCCACCGCCACCGGCATCCCGGGAGTGTTCGCCGCCGGCGATGTGGCCGACCACGTCTACCGCCAGGCCATTACGTCCGCCGGTGCCGGCTGCATGGCAGCTCTGGACGCAGAAAAATTCCTCGACGACAACTAAGCCCTCGCCCTACGCTTGTGGCGGGCCATCATCGGCCCGCCACCGCCCTCCCCTGCCGTAAGTCTGGATGCCATGCTGACCTGGTTACAACGCAACAAGCTTGATTTCCCCCCATTGGAAAAGGCCATGCGCGAGCCCAACGGGCTGCTGGCTGCGGGCGGTGATCTGTCCGCCGATCGCCTGATTCAGGCCTATCGTCACGGCTGCTTCCCTTGGTTTTCCGAGGGGCAACCGATCCTCTGGTGGTCCCCCGACCCACGCACCGTGCTACTGCCGGACGAGCTGCATGTCTCCCGCAGCCTGGGCAAGCTGTTGCGCAAACAGCGCTATCAAGTGACATTCGACCAGGACTTCGCTGCGGTCATCAGTGCCTGCGCAGCACCTCGGGCTTATGCCGACGGCACCTGGATCAGCGAGGCGATGCAACAGGCCTATTTGCAATTGCATAAGCGCGGTTATGCCCATTCGGTGGAAGTCTGGGATCAAGGCACGTTGGTGGGAGGGCTGTACGGCCTGGCCATGGGCCAACTGTTTTTTGGCGAATCGATGTTCAGCCGTGCCGACAACGCCTCGAAATTCGGATTCGCCACTCTGGTACAGCAGCTGAAGGAGTGGGGATTTGTATTGATCGACTGCCAGATGCCTACCGAGCATCTGCACAGCCTGGGTGCGCGCTCCATTTCCCGACCTGAGTTCGCCGACTACCTCGCGCGTCACCTGGATCAGCCGAGCCGCGCCACATGGGTTTCCTAGGCGGGTTTGACGGCTGTGGCTTACACTTAATTTCAAAGCTTATTCCGAGGGTTGACTCATGACCGAGTTGGCGCGCCTGAAGTTTTATGCCACTCAACCCCATTCTTGCAGCTACCTGCCCGACGAACAGGCCACCACCTTGTTCCTCGATCCCAGCCAGCCCATGGACGTGCATGTCTACGCAGATCTGTCGGAAATGGGGTTTCGTCGCAGCGGCGATCACCTGTACCGCCCCCACTGCCAAAACTGCAACGCTTGCGTCCCGGCGCGCATTCCAGTGGCGCAGTTCCTACCCAATCGTCAGCAAAAACGCATTCTCAAACGCAACAGCGACCTGAGCGTACAAGCGGCCAAACCTGGCTTCAGCGAAGAGTACTTCGACCTTTACCAACGCTACATCGAGCAACGCCACGCCGACGGCGACATGTTCCCCCCCAGCCGCGACCAATTCTCGACCTTCCTGGTGCGTGACCTGCCGTTTTCCCGCTTCTACGAGTTCCGCCTGGAGGGGCGCCTGCTGGCAGTGGCCGTTACCGATCTATTGCCCAACGGGCTTTCGGCGGTCTACACCTTCTATGAACCCGATGAAGAGCGCCGCAGCCTGGGGCGCTACGCGATCCTCTGGCAAATCGGCGAAACCCTGCGCCTGGGACTGGACGCGGTGTACCTCGGCTACTGGATCAAAAACTGCAAAAAGATGAACTACAAGACCCAATATCGCCCCATAGAGCTGCTGGTTAACCAGAGATGGGTGATCCTCAACTAGAAGGTCTTGGCTTAAACCCCACTTTTCGGGCACAATGCACGCCGCTTTTGCCTGGCGCAGTTGCACCGGGCCATTCATTGGACACCGAGGGCTTTACTGCATGTCGAAAGAAGACAGCTTCGAAATGGAAGGCACTGTCGTCGACACCCTGCCCAACACCATGTTTCGTGTGGAGTTGGAAAATGGGCACGTCGTAACCGCGCATATTTCCGGCAAGATGCGCAAGAACTACATTCGTATTCTTACCGGTGACAAAGTGCGCGTCGAGCTGACGCCCTATGACTTGAGCAAAGGGCGCATCACTTACCGCGCTCGCTAAGCAAGTCAATACAAGACGCCCGGTTATGCCGGGCGTTTTTGTTCGTCTCGAATAAACCGGCAAACCCCAGATAGCACAAAGGCACCCTCCGGTGCCTTTGGCGGTACTGCTGCGTTACGCGGCCATCAAGCCATTTCCGCCGTGGTCTCGAAATCGAAGGTCAACTCGCCATCCTTGATGTCGATGTGTACCACACCGCCATGATCGGACAATTCGCCAAACAGGATCTCCTCGGCCAGGGGACGTTTGATCTTGTCCTGGATCAAACGCGCCATCGGGCGTGCACCCATGGCCACGTCGTAACCACCGGCGGCCAGCCAGCTGCGAGCGGCATCGGTCACTTCCAACTGTACGCGCTTGTCTTCCAACTGCGCTTGAAGCTCGGTAAGGAACTTGTCCACCACGCTCTTGATCACTTCGTGGCTCAGGCGACCGAACTGGATAATGGTGTCCAGACGGTTGCGGAACTCTGGCGTAAAGCTCTTCTTGATCACTTCCATGGCATCGGAAGAGTGATCCTGATGAGTGAAGCCGATAGAGGCTCGCGCCGCGGTTTCAGCACCGGCGTTGGTGGTCATGATGACGATCACATTGCGGAAATCCGCCTTGCGCCCGTTGTTGTCGGTCAGGGTGCCGTGATCCATCACCTGCAGCAGCAGGTTGAAGACTTCCGGATGCGCCTTCTCGATTTCATCGAGCAGCAATACGCAATGCGGCTGCTTGGTGATCGCTTCGGTCAGCAAGCCACCCTGGTCGAAACCGACGTAGCCGGGAGGCGCACCAATCAAGCGCGATACGGTGTGCCGCTCCATGTACTCGGACATGTCGAAGCGCACCAGTTCGATACCCATGGCCTTGGCCAACTGCCGGGCCGCTTCGGTCTTGCCGACACCGGTAGGACCGGCGAACAGGAACGAACCCACCGGTTTGTCCGGAGACTTAAGGCCCGCACGGGACAACTTGATGGCGGTAGACAGCGAATCAATCGCCGCATCCTGGCCAAACACCGTCAACTTGAGATCGCGTTCAAGGTTGCGCAGCAGCTCTTTATCGGAACTGGTGACATGTTTTGGCGGAATACGGGCAATTTTCGCCACGATATCCTCGACCTGAGCCACCTCGATGCGCTTCACGCGCTTCTCGGCCGGCTGCAGACGCTGGTAGGCCCCCGCCTCATCGATGACGTCGATGGCCTTGTCCGGCATATGCCGGTCATTGATGTAGCGCGAGGCCAGTTCAGCCGCGGCACGCAGGGCTTCATCACTGTATTCGATGCTGTGATGCTGCTCGAAGCGACCTTTGAGACCGCGCAGGATGCCAATGGTGTCCTCGACCGAAGGCTCGGACACATCGACCTTCTGGAAGCGCCGAGCCAGGGCCCGGTCCTTCTCGAAGATCCCACGGAATTCCTGGAAGGTGGTCGAACCGATGCAACGGATATCACCCGAGGACAGCAGCGGCTTGAGCAGATTCGAGGCATCCATTACCCCACCGGAGGCCGCACCGGCACCGATAATGGTATGGATCTCGTCAATGAACAGAATTGCCTGGGGACGCTTCTTCAATTCGCCCAGCAACGCCTTGAAGCGCTTCTCGAAATCGCCACGGTATTTGGTACCCGCCAGCAACGCCCCGAGATCCAGGGAGTAGACAACGCTATTGGCCAGCAGATCTGGAACCTGATTGTCGACAATGCGCTTGGCCAAGCCTTCGGCAATGGCGGTCTTGCCCACACCCGCCTCACCCACCAACAACGGATTGTTTTTGCGTCGACGAGCGAGGATCTGAGCAACGCGCTCCACCTCCTGCTCGCGACCCACCAACGGATCAATCCGCCCTTGACGGGCCAATTCGTTGAGGTTGCTGGCATAGGCATCCAGAGGATTGCCCGAAGAAGACGACTCACCACCCTCTTCGTCCTGCATATCCTGTTCACCTTCAGAATGATCACCATGCCCAGGCACCTTGGAAATGCCATGGGCGATGTAATTGACCACATCGATACGGGCAACGCTCTGCTGTTTCAGCAGGAAGACTGCCTGACTCTCTTGCTCACTGAAGATTGCCACCAGCACATTGGCGCCGGTGACTTCACGCTTGCCCGAGCTCTGTACATGAAAGACAGCACGTTGCAGCACACGCTGGAAACCCAGGGTTGGCTGAGTCTCGCGATCCTCGTCGTGCACAGGAATCAGCGGCGTGGTGGAGTCGATGAACTCCTGCAGGTCGTGCTTGAGTTTGTCGAGGTTTGCTCCGCAGGCACGTAAAACGGTGGCGGCGGCCTCATTATCCAAAAGAGCCAACAGAAGGTGCTCGACGGTCATGAATTCATGACGCTTCGAACGGGCCTCCTTGAAGGCGAGATTGAGGGTGACTTCGAGCTCGCGGTTTAACATAGCTTCACCTCATACCCAAGTGGTCGGCGTTAACCGTCCTTCTCGATTTCACAGAGTAGCGGATGCTGGCTTTCCCGGGCGTACTGGTTGACCTGCATGGCCTTGGTCTCGGCGATGTCGCGGGTAAACAATCCACACACTGCCCGCCCTTCGGTATGGACGGCCAGCATGACCTTGGTCGCCAGCTCGCGATTCAGGTTAAAAAACATCTCGAGCACTTCGACGACGAAATCCATCGGGGTGTAGTCATCGTTGAACAAAACCACCTTGTACATCGGCGGCGCCTGTAACGCAGGCTTAGCTTCCTGTACAGCCAAGCCAGCGGAATCGTCGTCGTGCAAGTCCGGGCGATCCTGATTGAATGTTAGTCGAATCTGGCTGATTGCATGCATGGAAAGAAAGGTTCGTCAGTTGTGCAAATACAGTGGTGGGGGCGCCCTGGACGGAATTCAACTCCGACCGCCGGGTCACCTTGACTATCGGCAAAACGGTGTTACAACCAATAGGGCCCACATTGGGTAATAAACGTCCGCGGCGTCAACCTTTTTACCAAGTTTGGCGGCGGATGAACTGGATGATACTCCAGTGATGGAGTCTGTTGCAGAGGGATATGAGTATGGCTAGCGGTAAGGTCAAGTGGTTCAACAATGCCAAGGGTTATGGCTTTATTAATGAGGAGGGCAAGACTGACGATCTGTTTGCCCATTACTCGGCCATCGATATGGATGGCTACAAGACCTTGAAAGCCGGGCAGGCAGTGAGCTTCGAGATCATCCAAGGCCCCAAGGGGCTGCATGCAATCAAAATCAGCGCCTTGAAGGTACCCGGCGAAATCGTCACCGCCGAGGTCCAGACCGAAAGCGCCCTGAGCTGATTCATCCAACATCCAGTCATAAAAAAACCGGCCGACTCAAGGGATTGAGTCGGCCGGTTTGCTTTCAGCCCAAATTCGCTTACATGTGCGAGATCAGTGCATCACCGAATGCCGACGAAGACAGCAGGGTCGCTCCCTCCATCAGACGCTCGAAGTCATAAGTCACGGTCTTGGCCGAGATGGCGCCGTTGGTGCCCTTGATGATCAGGTCGGCCGCTTCGGTCCAGCCCATGTGGCGCAGCATCATCTCCGCGGAGAGAATCAGCGAGCCCGGATTGACCTGGTCCTTGCCGGCATACTTGGGCGCGGTGCCGTGGGTCGCTTCGAACATGGCCACGGTGTCAGAAAGGTTGGCACCCGGAGCGATACCGATACCACCCACTTCCGCCGCCAGGGCGTCGGACAGGTAGTCACCGTTGAGGTTGAGGGTGGCGATCACATCGTATTCGGCCGGGCGCAGCAGGATCTGCTGGAGCATGGCGTCGGCGATAGCATCCTTGACGATGACGTTCTTGCCGGTTTTCGGGTTCTTGAACTGCATCCAAGGACCGCCGTCCAGCAGGGTTGCGCCGAACTCTTCAGCCGCCACTTCATAGGCCCACTCTTTGAAGGCACCTTCGGTGAACTTCATGATGTTGCCTTTGTGGACGATGGTCAGCGAGTCGCGGTCGTTATCCACTACATACTGCAGCGCCTTGCGCGCCAGACGCTTGGTGCCCTGCAGGGAAACCGGCTTGACGCCGATACCGCAGTTTTCGTCGAAACGGATCTTGGTGACGCCCATTTCTTCTTTAAGGAACTTGATGACCTTGGTGGCTTCTGCCGTACCGGCCTTCCATTCGATACCGGCGTAAATGTCTTCGGAGTTTTCACGGAAGATGGTCATGTCCACATCGCCAGGCTTTTTCACCGGGCTAGGCACGCCTTCGAACCAGCGCACCGGGCGCAGGCATACATACAGGTCCAACTGTTGACGCAGGGCCACGTTCAGGGAACGGATGCCACCACCGACCGGAGTGGTCAGCGGGCCCTTGATGGAAACCACGTAGTCCTTCACCGCGTCCAGGGTTTCCTGAGGCAGCCAGGTATCCTGGTCGTACACTTGAGTCGCTTTTTCCCCGGCATACACTTCCATCCAGGAAATCTTGCGTTCGCCGCCGTAAGCCTTCTTAACCGCAGCATCGACAACCTTGATCATGACCGGGCTGATATCAACACCAATACCGTCGCCTTCGATGAAAGGAATAATCGGGTTGTTAGGAACATTGAGAGAATGGTCTGCGTTGACGGTGATTTTGTCGCCGACTGCTGGAACCTGAATCTTCTTGTATCCCATGCTGAACTCCGTTGTGTGGATTGAACATCTGGCTGCGTTCGAGCGTAACCCAGTTGAATCTGGACGGGAACCTCATGTTCCACCCATATGCCGTGAAAGCTGCACAGTTCGCGGCCTACAAGCCTGAAAGCAAAGGGAAAAGTGCCAAAATCGAGCACCTCGAGCGACTCTACGCCTACCCCCCGCCTGCGACCTTTAGACCAATGGACGAGAACGGGCTCCTATGAAGCATCGGCGTTTTGCTAGCTACCTATGTATAATGCCGCCGCTGACCACAGAGTCACGACGGCCGAACGCTCTGCTACCGAAAAAAACAAGCCGAGAATGGCCGCCCAAAGCCGGGTTGTTACCGCAGCCCACCCGCTTGACGCTCGACTGATGCACCCAACATCACCGCGAAGAAACCTCGACATTCGGCTCATGGATGACCTTTGAACGAAAGCGCTTACCCGGCGCACCTCGAGTTTCTGCGCACGCTTTAGCAAAGAAGAGAGTTAATCCGAATATGCCCACCCGCTCGAAGATCATCTACACCTTCACCGACGAAGCCCCGGCCCTCGCCACCTATTCCCTGCTGCCTATCGTAGAAGCCTTCACCGCTTCGGCTGATATCGCCGTGGAAACCCGCGACATCTCCCTGGCCGGCCGCATCCTCGCCAGCTTCCCTGAGCAGTTGGGTGCCAAAGCGGTACCGGACCACCTTGCCGAACTGGGCGAACTGGCCGTTACCCCGGAAGCCAACATCATCAAGCTGCCGAACATCAGCGCCTCGGTACCGCAACTGCAAGCCGCGATCAAGGAACTGCAGGCCCAGGGCTATGCCCTGCCGGACTACCCGGAAACCGTGACCTGCGACGCCGACAAAGACGCCAAGGCGCGTTACGACAAGGTCAAGGGCAGCGCCGTGAACCCGGTTCTGCGTGAAGGCAACTCCGACCGCCGCGCTCCGCTGTCGGTGAAGAACTACGCGCGCAAGCACCCGCACAAGATGGGCGCCTGGGCCAAGGACTCCAAGTCCCACGTTGCCCACATGAGCAACGGCGACTTCTACGGCAGCGAAAAAGCCGCCCTGATCGAAGCCGCAGACAGCGTCAAGATCGAACTGATCGCCCAAGACGGTACCGCCACCGTCCTGAAAGAAAAAACCACCGTGCAAGCCGGTGAGATCCTCGACTGCGCCGTGATGAGCAAAAAGGCCCTGCGCGCCTTCATCGCCGCCGAAATCGAAGACGCCAAGAAACAAGGCGTACTGCTGTCGGTGCACCTCAAAGCCACCATGATGAAAGTCTCCGACCCAATCATGTTCGGCCAGATCGTTGCCGAGTTCTATCAGGACGCCCTGAGCAAGCACGCCGCCGTCCTGCAAGAAATCGGCTTCAACCTGAACAACGGCATCGGCGACCTGTACGCCCGCATCAAGGCCCTGCCGGCCGATCAGCAAGCCGCGATCGAAGCCGACATCCAGGCCGTCTATGCAGCCCGCCCAGCCCTGGCCATGGTCAACTCCGATAAAGGCATCACCAACCTGCACGTGCCGAGCGACGTGATCGTCGACGCCTCGATGCCGGCGATGATCCGTGACTCCGGCAAGATGTGGGGCACCGACGGCCAACTGCACGACACCAAGGCAGTGATCCCGGACCGTTGCTACGCCACCATCTACCAGGCCGTGATCGAAGACTGCAAAGCCAATGGCGCGTTCGATCCGACCACCATGGGCAGCGTGCCGAACGTTGGCCTGATGGCGAAAAAAGCCGAAGAGTACGGCTCCCACGACAAGACCTTCGAAATCAAGGCTGATGGCGTGGTTCGCGTGACCGACAGCCAAGGCAAGCTGCTGCTGGAGCAGAAAGTCGAAGCCGGCGACATCTTCCGCATGTGTCAGACCAAAGACGCGCCGATCCAGGACTGGGTCAAGCTGGCCGTCAACCGTGCTCGCGCCAGCAGCACCCCAGCGATCTTCTGGCTGGACCCGATGCGCGCCCACGACGGCGTGATGATCGAAAAAGTTCAGGCCTACCTGAAAGATCACGACACCAGCGACCTGGACATCCGCATCATGTCCCCGGTTGAAGCCATGAAGTTCACCCTGGCCCGCACCCGCGACGGCAAGGACACCATCTCGGTGACCGGCAACGTACTGCGCGACTACCTGACCGACCTGTTCCCGATCATGGAACTGGGCACCAGCGCCAAGATGCTGTCGATCGTGCCACTGATGAACGGTGGCGGCCTGTTCGAAACCGGCGCCGGCGGTTCGGCCCCGAAGCACGTGCAACAGCTGCTGGAAGAGAACTTCCTGCGCTGGGATTCCCTGGGTGAGTTCCTGGCCCTGGCCGCTTCCCTCGAGCACCTGGGCAACACCTACAACAACCCGAAAGCCCTGGTACTGGCCAAGACCCTGGACCAGGCTACCGGTCAGTTCCTCGACAACAACAAGTCGCCATCGCGCAAAGTCGGCAACATCGACAACCGCGGCAGCCACTTCTACCTGGCGCTGTACTGGGCACAAGCCCTGGCCGCCCAGACCGAGGATGCTGCCCTGCAAGCGCAGTTCAGCACCCTGGCCAAGACCCTGACCGAGAACGAAGCGACCATCGTCGCCGAGCTCAACGCCGTACAGGGCAAGCCTGTGGACATCGGTGGCTACTACAGCGCCAACCCTGAGCTGGTGAGCCAGGCCATGCGCCCGAGCGCCACCCTCAACGCGGCCATCGCTGCGCTGGTGTAAGCAGAAGCGAACACACAAACCCCGGCCCCGCGCCGGGGTTTGTGCTTCTGGGCCCACAAGCAGCCGGCTTGTCGGCGAACGCCTCCACGCCGGACATGCGGCGCTCGCTTCGCCGACAAGCCGCCGCCTAAAATGCCCGCCTCTTATAAAGGAGTGCCCTTATGGAATGGCAACCCCATATCACTGTCGCCACCATCGTCGAAGACCAGGGCCACTTCCTGTTCGTCGAGGAATACTCGGGCGAACAGGCCGTGCTCAATCAGCCTGCCGGACACCTGGATGCCAATGAAAGCCTGCTCCAGGCGGCCATCCGCGAAACCCTGGAGGAAACCGGCTGGGACGTGGAGTTGACCGGCGTGGTCGGCATCTACCTGTACACCGCCCCCAGCAACGGCGTGACCTACCAGCGCGTGTGCTTCGCCGCCAAGCCACTGCGCCACCGTCCGGACTATCAGCTGGATGACGGCATCATCGGCCCACGCTGGATGAGCCGCGAGCAACTGCTGGAGCAACGGGCCAACTGGCGCAGCGAGCTGATCCTGCAGTGCCTGGACGATTACCTGGACGGCCAACTGCACAGCCTGGCGCTGATCCGACCAATGCTTTAACCGCAGTTTTAGCCTTGCAGGCCTCAGCCTGTTAGAATCGCGTCCTTTTTCAAGACACCCATTGAATTCCTATGCGTGATCCAGCCCCTTCTGACACCCAAAAGAAGCGCGTCATTGTCGGCATGTCCGGCGGCGTGGATTCTTCCGTTTCCGCCCTCCTGCTGATGGAGCAGGGATACCAGGTGGAAGGCCTGTTCATGAAGAACTGGGAGGAAGACGACGGAACCGAGTACTGCACTGCCATGGACGACCTGGCGGACGCCCAGGCCGTGTGCGACAAGCTTGGCATCAAGCTGCACACCGCCAACTTCGCCGCCGAGTACTGGGACAACGTGTTCGAGCACTTCCTGGCCGAATACAAGGCCGGTCGCACGCCGAACCCGGACATCCTCTGCAACCGCGAAATCAAGTTCAAGGCGTTCCTCGACTACGCCATGATGCTCGGCGCCGACCTGATCGCCACCGGCCACTATGTGCGCCGTCGCGACATCGACGGCCGCACCGAACTGCTCAAGGGCCTGGACCCGAACAAGGACCAGAGCTACTTCCTGCACGCCGTTGGCGGCGAGCAGATCGCCAAGACCCTGTTCCCGGTGGGCGAGCTGGAAAAACCCGAAGTACGCGCCATCGCCGAGAAACACGACCTGGCCACGGCAAAGAAGAAAGACTCCACCGGCATCTGCTTTATCGGTGAGCGGCGCTTCAGCGACTTCCTCAAGCAATACCTGCCGGCCCAGCCCGGCGAGATCAAGACCACCGAAGGTGAAGTCATCGGCCGCCATCACGGCCTGATGTACCACACCATCGGCCAACGCCAGGGCCTGGGCATCGGCGGCCTGAAAGACGCCGGCGAAGAGCCGTGGTACGTGTTGATCAAGGACCTGGAGCACAACGAGTTGATCGTTGGCCAGGGCAACGATCACCCATGGCTGTTCTCTCGCGCCCTGCTGGCTTCCGACATCTATTGGGTCAACCCTATCGACCTGAGCCAGCCACGGCGCCTGACCGCCAAGGTGCGCTACCGCCAGAGCGACCAGCCCTGCACCCTGGAAAAGACCGCCAACGGCTACCGCGCCACCTTCGACGACCCGCAGCGCGCCGTAACCCCCGGCCAGTCCGTGGTGTTCTACGACGGTGAAATCTGCCTTGGCGGCGGCGTCATCGAAGTCGCCGAACCCTGGAGCAGCAAGGACGTCCGTCCATGAGCCCGATTCAGGAGCAACTGACGGCGCTGGGTGGGGTATTCCTCGCAGCGGTGCTGGTGGACCGCATCGCCAAGACCGGCCAGGTCAGCGAAGCTGCCTTGAGCTGCATGCTCGGCAGCCTGCTGATCCGTGATCCGAAGGACACCCTGGAAGTCTATGGCGGCGACGACATCAACCTGCGCGAGGGCTACCGCGCCCTGATCGGCGCGCTGGAGCGCGACCCCAGCACTCTGCAACGCGAGCCGCTGCGCTACGCCTTGTCGATGCTTGGCCTGGAACGTCAGCTGGCCAAGCGCGAAGACCTGCTGGAAACCATCGGCAAGCGCCTGCCGCAGATCCAGTCCCAGGTCGAACACTTCGGCCCGGCCCACGAAAACGTCATTGCCGCGTGCGGCGGGCTGTACCAGGACACCCTGAGCACCCTACGCCAGCGCATTCAGGTACATGGCGACATGCGCAACCTGCAGCAACCGAGCAATGCCTCGAAAATTCGCGCCCTGCTGCTGGCCGGCATTCGTTCCGCACGCCTGTGGCGCCAGTTGGGCGGCCATCGCTGGCAACTGGTGATCAGCCGGCGCAAATTGCTCAAAGAGCTTTATCCATTGATGCGCAGCAGCTGAGCTGCGCCTGATTTTTCAAGAGCTGCGCGTAAGACGCTGGTCAGTTGGCAACGGACCTGCGGATATTTTCATGTATGATACGCGCCCCATTTCGTTGCCCGACTGTCCGAGAACACCCCATGCAGCTCTCTTCGCTCACTGCGGTTTCCCCTGTTGACGGCCGCTACGCCGGCAAAACCCAGGCCCTGCGCCCCATTTTCAGCGAATACGGCCTGATCCGTGCTCGCGTCCTCGTTGAAGTGCGCTGGCTCCAGCGCCTGGCCGCCCACAGCGCCATCAGCGAAGTGCCGGCGTTCTCCGCCGAAGCCAACGCCGTCCTCAATGCCCTGGCAGAGAACTTCTCCCTGGAGCACGCCGAGCGCGTCAAAGAGATCGAGCGCACCACCAACCACGACGTCAAGGCCATCGAGTACCTGCTCAAGGAACAAGCCGCCAAGCTGCCTGAGCTGGCCAACGTCAGTGAATTCATCCACTTCGCCTGCACCAGCGAGGACATCAACAACCTGTCCCACGCCCTGATGCTGCGCGAAGGCCGTGATGACGTGATGCTGCCGCTGATGCGCCAGACCGCCAACGCCATCCGCGAACTGGCGATCCGTTTCGCCGAAGTGCCGATGCTGTCGCGCACCCACGGTCAGCCGGCCTCGCCGACCACCCTGGGCAAGGAACTGGCCAACGTCGTGTACCGTCTGGAGCGCCAGATCGCTCAAGTCGCCGCCGTACCACTGCTGGGCAAGATCAACGGCGCCGTGGGCAACTACAACGCCCACCTGTCGGCCTATCCGGACATCGACTGGGAAGCCAATGCCCGCGCCTTCATCGAAGACGAGCTGGGTCTGGCCTTCAACCCCTACACCACGCAGATCGAGCCGCACGACTACATTGCCGAGCTGTTCGATGCCATCGCCCGCTTCAACACCATCCTGATCGACTTCGATCGCGATATCTGGGGCTACATCTCCCTGGGCTACTTCAAGCAACGCACCATTGCCGGCGAAATCGGTTCCTCGACCATGCCGCACAAGGTCAACCCGATCGACTTCGAAAACTCCGAAGGCAACCTGGGGATCGCCAACGCCCTGTTCCAGCACCTGGCGAGCAAGCTGCCGATCTCACGCTGGCAGCGCGACCTGACCGACTCCACCGTCCTGCGCAACCTGGGCGTGGGCTTCGCTCACAGCGTGATCGCCTACGAAGCCAGCCTAAAAGGCATCAGCAAACTGGAGCTCAACGCTTCGAGGATCGCCGAAGACCTGGACGCTTGCTGGGAAGTCCTGGCCGAGCCGATTCAGACCGTGATGCGTCGCTACAACATCGAAAATCCGTACGAAAAGCTCAAGGAACTGACCCGCGGCAAGGGTATCAGCCCTGAAGCGCTGCAGACTTTCATCGACGGGCTGGACATGCCGGCCGCGGCCAAGGCCGAGCTGAAGCAGCTCACCCCGGCCAGTTACATCGGCAATGCCGCGGCCCAGGCCAAGCGCATCTGACCGACTGCTCGACCTTTTGACGCCCGGCCGCGCCGGGCGTTTTTATTCCTGCTAGAAAAGTAAACTTTTTCAATAGGTTACAAATGAATCCTGACATTCCACTTCAACTTCTGGGCGGCATCACTGCACGGGAATTTCTGCGTGACTACTGGCAGAAGAAGCCCCTGCTGATCCGTCAGGCCCTGCCTGACTTCGAAAGCCCGATCGAACCTGACGAACTGGCCGGCCTGGCCCTGGAAGAAGAAGTCGAATCGCGCCTGGTGATCGAGAAAGGCGAACGTCCATGGGAACTGCGCCGCGGCCCGTTCGCCGAAGACGAGTTCAGCAAGCTGCCAGAGCGCGACTGGACCCTGCTGGTCCAGGCCGTTGACCAGTTCGTCCCGGAAGTCGCCGAGCTGCTGGAGCACTTCCGCTTCCTGCCGAGCTGGCGCATCGATGACGTGATGATCAGCTTCGCCGCACCGGGCGGTAACGTCGGCCCGCACTTTGACAACTACGACGTGTTCCTGCTGCAAGGCCACGGCAAGCGCAACTGGAAGATCGGCCAGATGTGCGACTCCGAGAGCCCGCTGCTGCAGCACGCGGACCTGCGCATCCTCGCCGAATTCGAAGAGACCGAAAGCTGGGTCCTGGAGCCGGGCGATATGCTCTACCTGCCCCCACGCCTGGCCCACTACGGCGTCGCGCTGAACGACTGCATGACCTACTCGGTGGGCTTCCGCGCCCCGAGCGCCGCTGAAGTGCTGACTCACTTCACCGACTTCCTCGGCCAGTTCCTGCCGGACGAAGAGCGCTACACCGACGCCGACGTGCAGCCGGCCAGCGACCCGCACCAGATCCAGCAGGACGCCCTCGATCGCCTCAAGGGCCTGCTGGCCGAGCACATGAGCGACGAGCGCCTGCTGCTGACCTGGTTCGGCCAGTTCATGACCGAGCCACGCTACCCGGAACTGGTGGTCGGCCCGGAACTGGAAGAGGACGACCTGCTGGGCAGCCTGGAACAGGGCGCGATCCTGATCCGCAATCCAAGCGCACGCCTGGCCTGGTCGGAGGTCGATGAAGACCTGCTGCTGTTCGCCAGCGGCCAAAGTCGCCTGCTTCCCGGTAAACTGCGCGAGCTGCTGAAAATGATTTGCGCCGCCGACGCCCTGCATATCGACAACCTCGGCCCTTGGCTGGCGGATGAAGATGGGCGCGGCCTGCTGTGTGAACTGGTCAAGCAAGGGAGCCTGGGGTTTGCCGATGAATAAGATTCACGTACGTGTCGCAGACTGGCAAAAGGATAACGCCGAGATCCGGCGCATTCGTGAAGCAGTGTTCATTGCCGAGCAATCGGTTCCGCCCGAACTGGAGTGGGACGCCGACGACGACAGCGCGGTGCACTTTCTGGCCTGCGAGGGTGATTTCCCTATCGGTACCGCGCGCCTGCTGCCGGACGGCCATGTCGGCCGGGTCTCGGTACTCAAGGACTGGCGCGGCCTCAAGGTCGGCGATGCGCTGATGCGTGCAGTGATCGACGAAGCCGAGAAGCGCGGCCTGAAGCAACAGATGCTCAGCGCCCAGGTCCAGGCCACACCATTCTACGAGCGCTTGGGCTTCTCGATTGTCAGCGAGGAGTTCCTCGAAGCGGGAATCCCCCACGTCGACATGGTTCGCGGCGCCTGACCGACAAGCCCCAGCGGCAATGGCCAGAGCGAACGCCCCGCCATCCCCTTGCGCCCACCAGGCGCAAGACCAGGATGCCGGGGCGTTTTGCCGTCTAGGATTCAACTTGCCCCACCCAAAGCCGACAAAGTGTCAAACTCAAGGCTTTACGCCAGCTACTCGCGGAGATAACGGATATGTCCCTACGCACCTTGCTCACGACGCTGCTGCTGACCTTCAGCTGCTCGGTCATGGCCGCCACCGAGATCGTGCCCCTCAACAACCGCACCAGCGCCGACCTGCTGCCGGTGGCGCAGAATTTTCTGGGCAAGGACGGCAAGGTCAGCGCCTATGGCAACCAACTGATCGTCAACGCCGAGCCGGGCAAGATCGCCGAACTGCGGGCCTTCATTGCGCAACTGGATACCGCGGCCAAGCGCCTGCTGATCACCGTCGACACCAACGAGAACAACTTCCAGGACAACCAGGGTTATTCGGTCAATGGTGCACCGCAAACGCGCATCATCAATCGCAGCACCGAGAGCCGCGATGGCGGCATCCAACAGGTCCAGGCCAGCGAAGGCGTGCCGGCGCTGATCCAGGTTGGCCAGAGCGTACCCCTGACCACCACCCAGACCGATCCCTACGGTCGCCTGCAAAACCAGACCCAATACCGCAACGTCACCCAGGGCTTCTACGTGACAGCCAGCGTCACCGGCGAGACCGTGCACCTGAGTATCAGCACCAACCGCGACCGTATGAGCCAGGAACGCCCTGATGTAGTGAACGTGCAAAGTACCGACACAACTGTCAGTGGGCGCCTCGGCGAGTGGATTACTCTGGCCGGGGTCAATCGCCAGACCCAGGCCGACAAGCAGGCCCTGGGCCGCAGCTACTCGACTCAAGGACGGGATGACATGACCTTGCGCGTCAAGGTCGACGCCTTGGACTAAAGCACCAAAAACTGACTGATTAGTCGTATTAGACCAAAGATGTAGTGCCATAAAAAAAGCACTACAAAACATTTGACGAGCCAAAAAACCGCGGGCATGATGGCCTCGCTCCCGCTAATCAGGGGCCCTGGCAAGGGCCTTCGGATCGCCGCTCTAACCTACCCACCTGAGCCGATTCGTGTCTGTACTGCCCACAAGGTGTGTTTGACGAGATTGCGACTGGAACGAAGTTGTCCCGAGGGACGGAAGCGTATTTAGGTCGATCGGCAACACACTGATGGAACGCACCAAGGCCCACGACGCCCGCATGCGCACCGCAGCTCGCCTTCACCTGCTCACTCTCCCCTCGAGCCCATCGTTCACCCGTCGCCATCCCGCCAGACCCGACTGGACCGCCTAAGCTTCCTGGTCAGCGAGCAGCCTTCCACGCAACGTTACGACGCGTGATCGGCGGAGCCGGAATTCTCCAACCAAGAACGACTTTTTACACAAGACGCGACGAGGTTTATCTCCATGGCACTGACACGCGAACAGCAAATTGCAGCCCTTGAAAAAGACTGGGCTGAAAACCCGCGCTGGAAAGGCGTGACTCGCACTTATTCCGCTGCCGACGTGGTCCGTCTGCGTGGTTCGGTCCAACCCGAGCACACCCTGGCACGCATGGGCGCCGAGAAGCTCTGGAACCTGGTCACCCAAGGTGCCAAGCCGTCCTTCCGTCCTGAGAAAGATTTCGTCAACTGCATGGGCGCCCTGACCGGTGGCCAGGCTGTTCAACAGGTCAAAGCCGGCATCCAGGCAATCTACCTGTCCGGCTGGCAAGTGGCTGCGGACAACAACTCCGCCGAATCCATGTACCCCGACCAGTCGCTGTACCCGGTGGATTCGGTTCCGACCGTGGTCAAGCGCATCAACAACTCGTTCCGTCGTGCCGACCAGATCCAGTGGAAAGCAGGCAAGAACCCGGGCGACGACGGCTACATCGACTACTTCGCGCCAATCGTGGCCGACGCTGAAGCCGGTTTCGGCGGCGTGCTGAACGCCTACGAGCTGATGAAGAGCATGATCGAAGCGGGCGCCGCCGGCGTTCACTTCGAAGACCAACTGGCTTCCGTGAAGAAGTGCGGCCACATGGGCGGCAAGGTGCTGGTTCCAACCCAGGAAGCCGTACAGAAGCTGACCGCTGCCCGCCTGGCGGCAGACGTTGCCGGTGTACCGACCATCATCCTGGCCCGTACCGATGCCAACGCTGCTGACCTGCTGACTTCGGACTGCGACCCGTACGACCAGCCGTTCGTGACCGGCACCCGCACCCAGGAAGGCTTCTACAAAGTGAAAGCCGGCCTGGATCAAGCGATCGCCCGCGGCCTGGCTTACGCTCCGTACGCCGACCTGATCTGGTGCGAAACCGCCAAGCCGGACCTGGACGAAGCTCGTCGTTTCGCCGAAGCGATCAAGAAGGAATACCCGGACCAAATCCTGTCGTACAACTGCTCGCCTTCCTTCAACTGGAAGAAAAACCTGGACGACGCGACCATCGCCAAGTTCCAGCGCGAACTGTCCGCCATGGGTTACAAGCACCAGTTCATCACCCTGGCCGGTATCCACAACATGTGGCACAGCATGTTCAACCTGGCGCACGACTACGCCCGCAACGACATGACTGCCTACGTGAAGCTGCAAGAGCAGGAATTCGCTGACGCCGCCAAAGGCTACACCTTCGTGGCTCACCAGCAGGAAGTGGGCACCGGCTACTTCGACGACATGACTACCGTGATCCAGGGTGGTTCGTCCTCGGTAACCGCTCTGACCGGTTCCACCGAAGAAGAGCAGTTCCATTGATTCCAGGCCTCGCGCCTTGATCGAGCGGCCAATGCAGGCCCGGTAAAAACAACTGCATTGCTGTACAACTGACGCCCCGACTGGTTCGGGGCGTTTTTTTGCCCGCCAAACCTGCAACAGCCAGCTTGCCGGCGAACCGCTCCCCTGCGGCCCCCCTTAAAAACCTCAAGGTGCCCGGCCCCTGCAAGAAAGCTCGCCAAACATTGATCCAGAGCGGTGTTACCCAGAGCGAAACAGGTTAAAAGGTGCGCCCCTGCTACTTGCAGTAACAGGGATATAACAAGCAACTTTCCCACTCCCCGAAGGAAAGCAGATTAAAACAACACCTAAACAATATTGATTATCATTTAGCTGCTATAACTTTCGTTGCAGCAGCAACAAAACATAATTAACAAAACCTCCCCTAATGCCCACAGGCCGCGGCTTACGGGGCTACAGAGGTGAGCTATGTCCTTATTACGATAAACAATTTCGCTTTAGAAATTTTACTTGCCCGGTGTTTAGCCATAAAATCAGCGCGATTGATTGCGCTGCGACATATCGTCACTGCTTTATTTCTTTATCAAGCTCAGAGACTCTTGCTCTCTGTTAAGGATTACCAGCATGCCCGAAGCGACAGGACTCATGGCCCACAACTGGGGCTTTGCCATTTTCCTTCTGGGTGTTGTCGGCCTTTGTGCCTTCATGCTCGGCGTCTCCAGCCTCCTCGGGTCAAAAGCCTGGGGCCGCAGCAAAAACGAACCGTTCGAGTCCGGCATGCTACCTACCGGTGGCGCCCGCTTGCGGCTCTCAGCCAAATTCTATCTGGTCGCGATGCTCTTCGTGATCTTCGATATCGAAGCCCTCTTTCTCTTTGCCTGGTCTGTGTCCGTCCGCGAAAGCGGCTGGACCGGATTCGTCGAAGCTCTCGTTTTCATAGCAATTCTGTTGGCAGGTCTTGTCTACCTTTGGCGAGTGGGGGCTCTTGACTGGGCTCCGGAAGGTCGTCGTAAGCGGCAGGCGAAGCTAAAACAATGAGGCTTTGGCGATGCAATACAATCTCACCAGGATCGACCCCGATGCTCCTAACGATCAGTACCCGATCGGCGAACGGGAAACCGTTTCCGATCCGTTAGAGGATCAGGTCCACAAAAACATCTTCATGGGCAAGCTGGAAGACGTGCTGAGCGGCGCGGTCAACTGGGGGCGTAAGAACTCCCTGTGGCCGTACAACTTCGGTCTGTCCTGCTGCTACGTGGAAATGACCACTGCCTTCACGGCGCCCCACGACATCGCGCGCTTTGGCGCCGAGGTTATCCGGGCATCGCCGCGTCAGGCGGATTTCATGGTTATTGCCGGCACCTGCTTCATCAAGATGGCGCCGATCATCCAGCGTCTCTATGAGCAAATGCTCGAGCCTAAATGGGTTATCTCCATGGGTTCGTGCGCCAACTCCGGTGGCATGTACGACATCTACTCCGTAGTTCAGGGGGTGGACAAGTTCCTGCCCGTGGACGTCTACGTACCTGGCTGCCCGCCCCGCCCCGAAGCATTCCTGCAAGGCTTGATGCTGTTGCAAGAATCCATTGGCCAGGAGCGTCGCCCACTGTCCTGGGTCGTCGGTGATCAAGGCGTATATCGCGCCGAGATGCCGTCGCAAAAGGAGCAGCGCCGCGAACAGCGTATTCAGGTCACCAACCTGCGCAGCCCTGACGAAGTCTGATCCAGATCTGTTCTGACAAAGAAACGACACTGGCTTCACTCTTTACGTTGACCGAAAGCGATAAAAAACCATGACTACAGGCAGTGCTCTGTACATCCCGCCTTATAAGGCTGACGACCAGGATGTGGTCGTCGAACTCAATAACCGTTTTGGCCCTGAGGCGTTCACCGCCCAGGCCACCCGCACCGGCATGCCGGTGCTGTGGGTTACCCGCTCCAAACTCGTTGAAATCCTGACCTTCCTGCGCAACCTGCCCAAGCCGTACGTCATGCTCTATGACCTGCATGGCGTGGACGAGCGCCTGCGCACCAAGCGTCAAGGCCTGCCGAGTGCCGATTTCAGCGTGTTCTACCACTTGCTGTCGATCGAACGTAACAGCGACGTGATGATCAAGGTGGCCCTGTCCGAAGGCGACCTCAGCCTGCCGACCGTGACCGGTATCTGGCCCAATGCCAACTGGTACGAGCGTGAAGTCTGGGACATGTTCGGCATCGACTTTGCCGGCCACCCTCACCTTTCGCGGATCATGATGCCGCCGACCTGGGAAGGTCACCCGCTGCGCAAGGACTTCCCGGCCCGCGCCACCGAGTTCGACCCGTTCAGCCTGACCCTGGCCAAGCAGCAGTTGGAAGAAGAAGCCGCACGCTTCCGTCCAGAAGACTGGGGCATGAAGCGTTCCGGTGCCAACGAGGACTATATGTTCCTCAACCTGGGCCCGAACCACCCATCGGCCCACGGTGCGTTCCGCATCATCCTGCAGCTGGACGGTGAAGAGATCGTCGACTGCGTTCCAGACATCGGCTACCACCACCGTGGTGCTGAGAAAATGGCCGAGCGTCAGTCCTGGCACAGCTTCATCCCTTACACCGACCGTATCGACTACCTCGGCGGGGTGATGAACAACCTGCCGTACGTGCTCTCGGTCGAGAAGCTGGCCGGCATCAAGGTACCGGAGAAGGTCGACGTCATCCGCATCATGATGGCCGAGTTCTTCCGCATCACCAGCCACCTGCTGTTCCTGGGTACCTACATCCAGGACGTCGGTGCCATGACCCCGGTGTTCTTCACCTTCACCGACCGTCAGCGTGCCTACACCGTGATCGAAGCCATCACCGGCTTCCGTCTGCACCCGGCCTGGTACCGCATCGGCGGCGTCGCCCACGACCTGCCCCGCGGCTGGGAAAAGCTGGTCAAGGACTTCGTCGAATGGCTGCCCAAGCGCCTCGACGAGTACACCAAGGCCGCCCTGCAGAACAGCATCCTCAAGGGTCGGACCATCGGCGTTGCCGCCTACAACACCAAGGAAGCCCTGGAATGGGGCGTCACCGGTGCCGGCCTGCGTTCCACCGGCTGCGATTTCGACCTGCGCAAGGCCCGTCCGTACTCCGGCTACGAGAACTTCGAGTTCGAAGTTCCACTGGCGGCCAACGGTGACGCCTACGACCGCTGCATGGTTCGCGTCGAGGAGATGCGCCAGAGCATCAAGATCATCGACCAGTGCCTGCGCAACATGCCGGAAGGCCCGTATAAGGCGGATCACCCGCTGACCACGCCGCCGCCGAAAGAGCGCACCCTGCAGCACATCGAAACCTTGATCACGCACTTCCTGCAGGTTTCGTGGGGCCCGGTGATGCCGGCCAACGAATCCTTCCAGATGATCGAAGCGACCAAGGGCATCAACAGTTATTACCTGACGAGCGATGGCGGCACCATGAGCTACCGCACCCGGATTCGCACCCCAAGCTTCGCCCACCTGCAGCAGATCCCTTCGGTGATCCGCGGCAGCATGGTCGCGGACTTGATCGCGTACCTGGGTAGTATCGACTTCGTTATGGCCGACGTGGACCGCTAAGCATGAACAGCACGCTTATCCAGACAGACCGTTTCGCCCTGAGCGAAACCGAGCGCTCGGCCATCGAGCACGAGATGCATCACTACGAAGACCCGCGCGCGGCGTCGATCGAAGCCCTGAAGATCGTCCAGAAGGAACGTGGCTGGGTGCCGGACGGCGCGGTCTACGCCATCGGCGAGATCCTTGGCATCCCCGCCAGCGACGTTGAAGGCGTGGCGACGTTCTACAGCCAGATCTTCCGTCAGCCAGTGGGCCGCCACATCATTCGCGTCTGCGACAGCATGGTCTGCTACATCGGCGGCCACGAGTCCGTGGTCAGCCAGATCCAGAGCGAGCTGGGCATCGGCCTCGGCCAGACCACCGCCGACGGCCGCTTCACCCTGCTGCCGGTGTGCTGCCTGGGCAACTGCGACAAGGCCCCGGCGCTGATGATCGACGACGACACTTTCGGCGACGTACAGCCTGCTGGCGTGGCCAAACTGTTGGAGGGCTACGTATGACCCTGACCTCTTTCGGCCCTGCGAACCGCATTGCGCGTACAGCAGAAACCCACCCCCTGACCTGGCGTCTGCGTGACGACGGCGAGCCGGTATGGTTCGACGAGTACCAGGCCAAGAACGGTTACGCGGCGGCGCGCAAGGCTTTCGCCGACCTGTCCCAGGACGACATCGTCCAGACCGTCAAGGATGCCGGCCTCAAGGGTCGCGGCGGTGCGGGCTTCCCCACTGGCGTGAAGTGGGGCCTGATGCCCAAAGACGAGTCCATGAACATCCGCTACCTGCTGTGCAACGCGGACGAAATGGAACCCAACACCTGGAAGGACCGCATGCTGATGGAGCAACTGCCCCATCTGCTGATCGAAGGCATGCTGATCAGTGCCCGTGCACTGAAGACCTACCGCGGCTACATTTTCCTGCGCGGCGAATACACCACCGCCGCCAAGCACCTGCGGCGTGCCGTGGAAGAAGCCAAGGCCGCAGGCCTGTTGGGCAAGAACATCCTGGGCAGCGGTTTCGATTTCGAGCTGTTCGTCCACACCGGCGCCGGGCGTTACATCTGCGGTGAAGAAACCGCACTGATCAACTCCCTGGAAGGCCGTCGCGCCAACCCACGCTCCAAGCCGCCCTTCCCTGCTGCCGTAGGCGTGTGGGGCAAGCCGACGTGCGTGAACAACGTCGAGACCCTGTGCAACGTGCCGGCGATCATCGGCGACGGCGTGGAGTGGTACAAATCCCTGGCCCGCGAAGGCAGCGAAGACCACGGCACCAAGCTGATGGGCTTCTCCGGCAAAGTGAAGAACCCTGGCCTGTGGGAGCTGCCCTTCGGCGTGACCGCACGCGAGCTGTTCGAAGACTACGCCGGCGGCATGCGCGACGGCTTCAAGCTCAAGTGCTGGCAGCCCGGCGGCGCCGGTACCGGCTTCCTGTTGCCAGAACACCTGGATGCGCAAATGTATGCCGGCGGCATCGCCAAAGTGGGCACCCGCATGGGTACCGGCCTGGCCATGGCGGTGGACGACAGCATCAACATGGTGTCGCTGTTGCGCAACATGGAGCAGTTCTTCGCCCGTGAATCCTGCGGTTTCTGCACCCCTTGCCGTGATGGCCTGCCATGGAGCGTCAAACTGCTGATGGCTCTGGAGAACGGCCAGGGCCAGCAAGGCGACATCGAGACCCTGCTGGGTCTGGTGGGGTTCCTCGGCCCAGGCAAGACCTTCTGTGCTCACGCACCGGGTGCCGTGGAGCCGTTGGGCAGTGCCATCAAGTATTTCCGTCCAGAGTTCGAAGCTGGCATCGCGCCCACCAGCGCCGCCGTCCCGCCTCTGGCCCGACCGATCGTAGTCGGCGCGTAACGCTTAGATGAGGGCGCAGGGTCCGTGCCCTGCGCTCGACGTGCGATGACGCCGTGAACGGCTGTGTTGATTCGCACGCATAACAAGATTCCATTAGCCACGCCCGCTGACACCGGGCCAACGAAGAACTTTGAACCATGGCCACTATCCACGTAGACGGCAAAGCGCTCGAAGTCGATGGGGCGGACAACCTGTTACAGGCTTGTCTGTCACTAGGCCTCGACATCCCTTATTTCTGCTGGCACCCCGCTCTCGGTAGCGTCGGTGCCTGTCGCCAGTGCGCGGTCAAGCAGTACACCGACGAGAACGACACCCGTGGTCGTATCGTCATGTCCTGCATGACCCCAGCCACCGACAACACCTGGATCTCCATCGACGATGAAGAATCCAAGGCCTTCCGCGCCAGTGTTGTCGAGTGGCTGATGACCAACCACCCCCACGACTGCCCGGTCTGTGAGGAAGGCGGTCACTGCCACCTGCAAGACATGACGGTGATGACCGGCCACAACGAGCGCCGTTATCGCTTCACCAAGCGCACCCACCAGAACCAGGACCTCGGCCCGTTCATTTCCCACGAAATGAACCGCTGCATCGCCTGCTATCGCTGCGTGCGCTTCTACAAGGACTACGCCGGCGGCACCGACCTGGGCGTCTACGGCGCCCACGACAACGTGTACTTCGGTCGTGTTGAAGACGGCACCCTGGAAAGCGAGTTCTCCGGCAACCTCACTGAGGTCTGCCCGACCGGTGTGTTCACCGACAAGACTCACTCCGAGCGCTACAACCGCAAGTGGGACATGCAGTTCTCGCCGAGCATCTGCCATGGCTGCTCCAGCGGTTGCAACATCTCCCCGGGTGAGCGCTACGGCGAGCTGCGGCGCATCGAGAACCGCTACAACGGTTCGGTGAACCAGTATTTCCTCTGCGACCGTGGCCGTTTCGGCTACGGCTACGTCAACCGCAAGGACCGTCCGCGCCAGCCACGACTGGCCGATGGCACCCAGCTGACTCTGGACGAGGCCCTGGACCAGGCGGCCGACCTGCTGCGCGGTCGCAACATCGTCGGTATCGGCTCGCCTCGCGCCAGCCTGGAAAGCAACTACGCCCTGCGTGAGCTGGTCGGTGCCGAGCACTTCTACAGTGGTATCGAAGCTTCCGAACTGGAGCGCATCCGCCTGGTTCTGCAGGTGCTGAACGACAGTCCGCTGCCGGTTCCGAACATGCGCGAGATCGAAGACCACGATGCCATCTTCGTCCTTGGCGAAGACCTGACCCAAACCGCCGCACGCATGGCCCTGGCCCTGCGCCAGTCGGTCAAGGGCAAGGCCGAGGAAATGGCCGACGCCATGCGCGTCCAGCCTTGGCTCGACGCCGCCGTGAAGAATATCGGCCAGCACGCGCTGAACCCGCTGTTCATTGCCAGCCTGGCTGAAACCAAGCTCGACGACGTCGCCGAGGAGTGTGTACACGCCGCTCCGGACGACCTGGCGCGCATCGGTTTCGCCGTGGCCCACGCCATCGACGCCAGCGCCCCTGCCGTGGAAGGCCTGGACAGCGAAGCCCTGGAACTGGCCAAGCGCATTGCCGACGCTCTGCTGGCGGCCAAGCGCCCACTGATCATTTCCGGTACATCCCTGGGCTCCAAGGCGCTGATCGAAGCTGCAGCGAACATCGCCAAAGCCTTGAAGCTGCGCGACAAAGCAGGCTCCATCAGCCTGATCGTGCCAGAGGCCAACAGCCTCGGCCTGGCCATGCTCGGTGGCGAATCCGTGGACGCGGCCCTGCAGGCGGTGATCGACGGTAAGGCCGACGCCATCGTGGTCCTGGAAAACGACCTGTACACCCGCACCGACGCAGCCAAGGTGGATGCCGCACTGAACGCGGCGAAGGTGGTGATCGTTGCCGATCATCAACAGACCGCCACCGTGGAGCGCGCGCATCTGGTGCTGTCGGCGGCCAGCTTCGCCGAAGGCGACGGCACCCTGGTCAGCCAGGAAGGTCGCGCCCAGCGCTTCTTCCAGGTCTTCGATCCGACCTACCTGGACGCCAGCATCATGGTCCACGAAGGCTGGCGCTGGCTGCATGCCCTGCGCAGCACTCTGCTGAACAAGCCGGTGGACTGGACCCAGCTGGACCACGTGACCGCTGCCTGCGCCGCGAGCACCCCGCAACTGGCTTCCATCATCGACGCGGCACCTTCCGCAGCGTTCCGTATCAAAGGCCTGAAACTGGCCCGCGAACCGCTGCGCTACAGCGGCCGTACCGCCATGCGCGCCAACCAGAGCGTGCATGAACCGCGCACCCCGCAAGACCCGGATACCGCCTTCGCCTACTCCATGGAAGGTTACTCGGGCTCCGCCGAACCGCGCTCGCAAGTGCCGTTCGCCTGGTCGCCGGGCTGGAACTCACCGCAAGCCTGGAACAAGTTCCAGGACGAAGTCGGCGGCCATCTGCGTGCCGGTGATCCGGGTACTCGCCTGATCGAAAGCCAGGGCGACCGTCTCAACTGGTTCGCCAGCGTACCGCGGGCCTTCTCTCCGGCTCAGGGCACCTGGCAAGCGGTGCCGTTCTATCACCTGTTCGGCAGCGAAGAGAACTCTTCGAAAGCCGCTCCGGTACAGGAACGCATTCCGGCGGCCTACGTGGCCCTGGCCAAGTCCGAAGCCGATCGCCTGGGTGTCAACGACGGTGCCCTGCTCGCGGTGAACGTAGCCGGCCAGACCCTGCGTCTGCCACTGCGCATCAACGAAGAGCTGGGTGCTGGCCTGGTGGGCCTGCCTGCCGGTCTGGCGGGGATTCCTCCGGCGTTCTTTGGCAAATCCGTTGACGGTCTGCAGGAGGCGGCGCAATGAGTTGGTTTACCCCTGAAGTGATCGACGTGATCCTGACGGTCGTCAAGGCCGTCGTGATCCTGCTGGCGGTGGTCATCGCCGGTGCGCTGCTGAGCTTCGTCGAACGTCGCCTGCTGGGCTGGTGGCAGGACCGTTACGGTCCGAACCGCGTTGGCCCGTTCGGCATGTTCCAGATCGCCGCCGACATGCTGAAGATGTTCTTCAAGGAAGACTGGACCCCGCCGTTTGCCGACAAGGTGATCTTCACCCTGGCACCGGTGGTCGCCATGTCTGCCCTGCTGATCGCTTTCGCGATCATCCCGATCACCCCGACCTGGGGCGTCGCGGACCTGAACATCGGCCTGCTGTTCTTCTTCGCCATGGCTGGCCTGTCGGTCTACGCGGTGCTGTTCGCCGGCTGGTCGAGTAACAACAAGTTCGCCCTGCTGGGCAGCTTGCGGGCCTCGGCCCAGACCGTGTCCTACGAAGTGTTCATGGGCCTGGCGCTGATGGGCATCGTGGCTCAGGTCGGTTCCTTCAACATGCGCGACATCGTCGAGTACCAGGCGCAGAACCTGTGGTTCATCATTCCGCAGTTCTTCGGCTTCTGTACCTTCTTCATCGCTGGCGTGGCCGTGACTCACCGTCACCCCTTCGACCAGCCGGAAGCGGAGCAGGAACTGGCCGACGGATACCACATTGAATACGCCGGCATGAAATGGGGCATGTTCTTCGTTGGTGAGTACATCGGCATCATCTTGATCTCGGCACTGTTGGTCACCCTGTTCTTCGGTGGCTGGCACGGTCCGTTCGGCATCCTGCCGCAACTGTCCTTCGTCTGGTTCGCCTTGAAGACCGCGTTCTTCATCATGCTGTTCATCCTGCTGCGCGCCTCTATCCCGCGCCCGCGTTATGACCAGGTGATGGACTTCAGCTGGAAATTCTGCCTACCGCTGACCCTGATCAATTTGCTGGTGACCGCTGCGCTTGTGTTGTTGAACACGCCTGCGGGCGCGGTTCAGTGAGGATTTGACCCATGTTCAAATATATTGGCGACATCGTTAAGGGTACTGGTACCCAGTTGCGCAGCCTGGTGATGGTGTTCGGTCACGGCTTTCGCAAACGCGACACCCTGCAATACCCCGAAGAGCCGGTGTACCTGCCGCCACGCTACCGTGGCCGTATCGTCCTGACTCGCGACCCCGATGGCGAAGAGCGTTGCGTAGCTTGCAACCTGTGCGCCGTGGCCTGCCCTGTGGGTTGCATCTCGCTGCAGAAAGCTGAAACCGAAGACGGTCGCTGGTACCCGGACTTCTTCCGCATCAACTTCTCACGCTGCATTTTCTGCGGTCTCTGCGAGGAAGCCTGTCCGACCACCGCAATCCAGCTGACACCGGATTTCGAGATGGCCGAGTTCAAACGTCAGGACCTGGTTTACGAGAAAGAGGATCTCCTGATCTCCGGTCCCGGAAAGAACCCTGACTACAACTTCTATCGTGTTGCAGGTATGGCCATTGCCGGTAAGCCAAAAGGCTCCGCGCAGAATGAAGCCGAGCCGATCAACGTGAAGAGCTTGCTGCCTTAAGGAAGAACGATGGAATTCGCTTTCTATTTCGCATCAGGTGTTGCCGTTGTTTCCACGCTGCGCGTGGTCACCAACACCAACCCTGTGCACGCCCTGCTCTACCTGATCATTTCGTTGATCGCCGTGGCCATGACCTTCTTCAGCCTCGGCGCACCGTTCGCCGGTGCCCTGGAAGTGATCGCCTACGCCGGCGCCATCATGGTGCTGTTCGTGTTCGTGGTGATGATGCTCAACCTCGGCCCGGCCGCGGCCCAGCAAGAGCGCATCTGGCTCACGCCCGGCATCTGGATCGGCCCGGTGATTCTCGCCGCCCTGCTGCTGGCTGAACTGCTGTACGTATTGTTCAGCCACCAGAGCGGTGCCGGTATCGGTCAAACCACCGTCGACGCCAAGGCCGTGGGCATCAGCCTGTTCGGCCCTTACCTGCTGGTGGTCGAACTCGCCTCGATGCTGCTGCTCGCCGCAGCCGTCACGGCGTTCCACTTGGGCCGCAACGAGGCGAAGGAGTAACACGATGCCTACTATCCCTCTCGGTACTATCCCGATGGAACATGGCCTGGCAGTTGCCGGCATCCTGTTCTGCCTCGGTCTGGTCGGCCTGATGGTCCGCCGTAACATCCTCTTCGTATTGATGAGCCTGGAAGTGATGATGAACGCCTCGGCATTGGCCTTCATCGTTGCGGGCGCCCGCTGGGCGCAACCGGATGGACAAGTGATGTTCATCCTGGTGATCAGCCTGGCAGCCGCCGAGGCCAGTATTGGCCTGGCGATCCTGCTGCAGCTGTACCGCCGCTTCCACACTCTCGATATCGATGCAGCCAGCGAGATGCGCGGATGAACCTTCTCTTTCTGACTTTCGTATTCCCCCTGATCGGTTTCCTGCTGCTGTCGTTCTCCCGGGGACGCCTCTCGGAAAACCTCTCGGCCCTGATCGGCGTCGGCTCCATTGGTCTATCGGCCATCGTGGCCGCCTACGTGATCTGGCAATTCAACGTCGCGCCGCCCGAGGGTGGTCACTACACCCAGGTGCTGTGGCAGTGGATGTCGGTGGACGGTTTCGCGCCGAACTTCGCCCTGTACCTGGATGGTCTGTCCGTGACCATGCTGGGTGTGGTGGTGGGCGTGGGCTTTTTGATCCACCTGTTCGCGTCCTGGTACATGCGCGGTGAAGCCGGCTACTCGCGCTTCTTCGCCTACACCAACCTGTTTATCGCCAGCATGCTGTTCCTGGTGCTGGGCGATAACCTGTTGTTCCTGTACTTCGGCTGGGAAGGCGTGGGCCTGTGCTCCTACCTGTTGATCGGTTTCTACTACAGCAACCGCAACAACGGTAACGCCGCACTCAAGGCCTTTATCGTCACCCGTATCGGCGACGTGTTCATGGCCATCGGCCTGTTCATTCTGTTCCAACAGGTGGGCACGCTGAACGTCCAGGAACTGCTGGTGCTGGCACCGCAGAAATTCCAGGCCGGCGACTTCTGGATCACCCTGGCGACCCTGATGCTGCTGGGCGGCGCCGTGGGCAAATCCGCGCAACTGCCGCTGCAGACCTGGCTGGCGGACGCGATGGCCGGTCCGACCCCGGTTTCGGCACTGATCCACGCCGCGACCATGGTCACCGCCGGCGTCTACCTGATCGCCCGTACCCACGGTCTGTTCACCCTGGCGCCGGAAATCCTGCACCTGGTGGGCCTGGTGGGTGGCGTGACCCTGGTACTGGCCGGCTTCGCCGCGCTGGTGCAGACCGACATCAAGCGGATCCTCGCCTACTCCACCATGAGCCAGATCGGCTACATGTTCCTGGCCCTGGGCGTTGGCGCCTGGGACGGTGCGATCTTCCACCTGATGACCCACGCCTTCTTCAAGGCCCTGCTGTTCCTGGCTTCCGGTGCGGTGATCGTTGCCTGCCACCACGAGCAGAACATCTTCAAAATGGGCGGCCTGTGGAAGAAGTTGCCTCTGGCCTACGCCAGCTTCATCGTCGGTGGTGCAGCCCTGGCGGCCCTGCCTCTGGTGACCGCGGGCTTCTATTCCAAGGACGAGATCCTCTGGGAAGCCTTCGCCAGCGGCAACCACGGCCTGCTGTACGCCGGCCTGGTGGGTGCGTTCATGACCTCGCTGTATACCTTCCGCCTGATCTTCATCACCTTCCACGGTGAAGCCAAGACCGAAGCCCACGCCGGCCACGGGATTTCCCACTGGCTGCCGTTGGTGGTGCTGATCGTGCTGTCCACCGGGATCGGCGCGATGATCACTCCGCCCCTGCATGGTGTACTGCCGCTGAGCGTCGGTCATGCCGGTGGCGAAGCCAAGCACAGCCTGGAAATCGCCTCGGGCGCCATCGCCCTGGCCGGTATCCTGCTGGCCGCCCTGTTGTTCCTTGGCAAGCGTCGCGTTGTGACCGCCATCGCCAACAGCGGCATCGGGCGTCTGCTCTCGGCCTGGTGGTTCGCCGCCTGGGGCTTCGACTGGATCTACGACAAACTGTTCGTCAAGCCATACCTGGCCATCAGCCATGTACTGCGCAAGGACCCGCTCGATCAGACCATCGGTTTGATCCCGCGTATGGCCAAAGGGGGTCACAACTCCCTGAGCCGTACCGAGACCGGTCAACTGCGTTGGTACGCCGCCTCGATGGCAGCCGGTGCCGTGCTGGTCATCGGCGCCATTGTGCTGGTAGCGGTCTGATATGAACCTTGCGAACTTGCGAAAGGAATTGAGCCCGTCATGATTCTGCCTTGGCTAATCCTGATCCCCTTCATCGGCGGCCTGCTGTGCTGGCTGGGTGAGCGCTTCGGCGCCACCCTCCCCCGCTGGATTGCGCTGTTGACCATGACCCTGGAACTCGCTCTCGGCCTCTGGCTGTGGGCCCACGGTAACTATTCATTTGCTCCGGCGCCTGGCGCCGATCCAACTTGGGCCATCGAGTTCAAGCATGTCTGGATCGAGCGCTTCGGCATCAACGTGCACCTGGCCCTGGACGGTCTGTCGCTGTTGATGATCCTGCTGACCGGCCTGCTGGGTATCCTCTCGGTACTCTGCTCCTGGAAAGAGATTCAGCGTCACGTGGGCTTCTTCCACCTGAACCTGATGTGGATCCTGGGCGGCGTGGTCGGCGTGTTCCTCGCGCTGGACCTGTTCATGTTCTTCTTCTTCTGGGAAATGATGCTGGTGCCGATGTACTTCCTCATCGCGCTCTGGGGTCACAGTTCGGCAGACGGCAAGAAAACCCGGATTTACGCAGCAACCAAGTTCTTCATCTTCACTCAGGCTTCCGGCCTGATCATGCTGGTGGCGATCCTGGGCCTGGTGCTGGTCAACTTCAACAACACCGG
The DNA here is from genome assembly GCF_017491625.1 of Pseudomonas sp. 50_B. Taxonomy (NCBI): domain Bacteria; kingdom Pseudomonadati; phylum Pseudomonadota; class Gammaproteobacteria; order Pseudomonadales; family Pseudomonadaceae; genus Pseudomonas; species Pseudomonas sp. 50_B. Next base: position 101,968 of record NZ_JAFGYX010000015.1, on the reverse strand, counting down.
GGTGATCACCTTCGATTACGCCCAGTTGCTGAAGACCAAGATGTCCACCGCCACCGAGTACATCCTGATGCTCGGCTTCTTCATCGCCTTCGCGGTGAAGCTGCCGGTGGTGCCGTTCCACTCCTGGCTGCCTGACGCTCACGCCCAGGCACCGACCGCCGGTTCCGTGGACCTGGCGGGTATCCTGTTGAAGACGGCGGCCTATGGCCTGCTGCGTTTCGCCCTGCCGCTGTTCCCCAATGCTTCGGCAGAGTTCGCACCGATCGCCATGACCCTGGGTCTGATCGGCATCTTCTACGGCGCCTTCCTGGCCTTCGCCCAGACCGACATCAAGCGTCTGATCGCCTTCTCCAGCGTTTCCCACATGGGCTTCGTGCTGATCGGGATCTACTCCGGCAGCCAGCAGGCCCTGCAGGGCGCGGTGATCCAGATGCTGGCCCACGGTGTTTCGGCAGCCGCGCTGTTTATCCTCAGCGGCCAGTTGTACGAACGCACCCATACCCGCGACATGCGTGAAATGGGCGGCCTGTGGTCGCGTATCGCCTACCTGCCGGCCATCAGCCTGTTCTTTGCAGCCGCCTCTCTCGGCCTGCCGGGCACCGGCAACTTCGTCGGCGAGTTCCTGATCCTGATCGGCACCTTCGTCAGCGCGCCATGGATCACTGCGATCGCGACGTCCGGCCTGGTGTTCGGCTCGGTCTACTCGCTGATCATGATCCACCGTGCCTACTTCGGCCCGTCCAAGTCGGACGCGGTACTGCACGGCATGGATGCTCGCGAACTGATCATGGTGCTGGGACTGGCGGTACTGCTGATCTACATCGGCGTGTACCCGCAACCGTTCCTCGATACCTCTGCCGCCACCATGCATGGCGTGCAGCAATGGCTCAGCACCGCCTTCACTCAACTCGCTTCGGCCCGGTAAGAGCGCTATGGACTTTACGATTCAACACTTTATAGCCCTGGCGCCGCTGCTGATCACCAGCGCCACCCTTGTGGTGGTGATGCTGGCGATCGCCTGGCGGCGCAACCACGCCCAGACCTTCCTGCTGTCGGTGGCCGGTCTGAACCTGGCATTGCTGTCGATTTTCCCGGTGCTGAAAGTGGCACCGCTGGCAGTGACCCCGCTGTTGCAGATCGACCAGTTCGCCTGCTTGTACATGGCCCTGATCCTGGTGGCCACCCTGGCCTGCGTCACCCTGGCCCACGCCTACCTGGGCGACGGCAGCAGCGGTTACCCGGGCAACCGAGAAGAGCTGTACCTGCTGATCCTGCTGGCCGCCGCCGGTGGTCTGGTACTGGTCAGCGCGCAGAACCTGGCCGGCCTGTTCATCGGCCTGGAGCTGCTTTCGGTACCGGTCTACGGCCTGGTGGCCTATGCCTTCTTCAACAAGCGCTCCCTGGAAGCCGGCATCAAGTACATGGTGCTGTCGGCCGCCGGTTCGGGCTTCCTGTTGTTCGGCATGGCCTTGCTCTACGCAGAAGCCGGCAGCCTGAGCTTCAGCGGTATCGGTCAAGCCCTGGCCGCCACTGGGCTGCCAAGCCCGCTGGCGCAACTGGGCCTGGGCATGATGCTGATCGGCCTGGCCTTCAAACTGTCGCTGGTGCCTTTCCACCTGTGGACTCCGGACGTCTACGAAGGCGCCCCGGCCCCGGTCGCCGCCTTCCTGGCCACCGCCAGCAAGGTAGCGGTGTTCGCGGTACTGGTGCGTCTGTTCCAGCTGTCGCCAGTGGCCAGCAGCGGTGTCCTGAGCAACGTGCTGACCGTGATCGCCATCGCCTCGATCCTGGTGGGCAACCTGTTGGCGCTGACCCAGAGCAACCTCAAGCGTCTGCTGGGTTACTCGTCCATCGCTCACTTCGGCTACCTGCTGATCGCCCTGGTGGCGAGCAAGGGCCTGGCCATGGAAGCCATCGGCGTGTACCTGGTCACCTACGTGATCACCAGCCTTGGCGCCTTCGGTGTGATCACCCTGATGTCTTCGCCGTACAAAGGCCGTGATGCCGACGCCCTGTACGAGTACCGCGGCCTGTTCTGGCGCCGTCCGTACCTGACCGCCGTCCTCACCGTGATGATGCTGTCCCTGGCCGGTATCCCGCTGACCGCAGGCTTCATCGGCAAGTTCTACATCATCGCGACCGGTGTCGAAGCGCACCAATGGTGGCTGGTCGGTTCCCTGGTCATGGGCAGCGCCATCGGCGTCTTCTACTACCTGCGAGTGATGGTCACCCTGTACCTGATCGAGCCGAACCTGCGTCGCGTCGATGCCCAACTGCACTGGGAACAGAAAGCCGGTGGCGTCATGCTGCTGGCCATCGCGGTCCTGGCGTTCTTCCTCGGCGTATACCCACAGCCGCTGCTGACCCTGGTCCAGCACTCCGGCCTGGCGGGTTGATCGCTTAGGTTTCAACGCAACAAACAGAACGGCACCTTCGGGTGCCGTTTTGCATTTCAGGGCCCTGCCCTCCCCTCTTCCCAGCGAAACTCGGAATCGCCCTTCCTGTCACGTCGGCACGCTCCGACATTCAGCCCAATGCCGCAGGCATAGACTGTTGCCAGATCAAACGCGGCGCTCAGCGGGCCTTGACCAAAGCTGCAGCGTCATCCAGTCTATACGCAGGAAGCGTATGAAATGAATGCTCTGTTTATTGAACTACCGGCATTTGCACGATACCGAAAGGACTTCCTTGACGACGAGCTGTTCTGCGAACTGCAGATCGAGTTGCTGCGCCACCCGTACGCAGGGGTTCTGATTCAGGGCACTGGCGGCTTGCGCAAGATGCGTTTCGTCGATGAGCGACGCAACAAGGGCAGGCGTGGCGGGCTGAGGGTGATCTATTACTGGTGGTCCGGAGGGGCGCAGTTCTGGCTCTTCACCCTGTTCGACAAGGAGCAGATGGACGACCTGCTACCGCAGCAGCGACAACAACTCAAACAACTGCTGGAACGTGAAATCGAGGCCAGAAGACATGACCAAACGTGACATCTTTTCCGAACTGGTAGAAGGCATCGACGCCCTCACCCAGGAACGCCAGGGCAAGATCACCCTGCGCAGCCATAAAGTGAAGCTGGACAAACTGCCCCCCATCACTGCCACCGAGGTGATGAACATCCGCCAGCAACTCAACCTCTCGCGCTCAGTATTCGCCATGTACCTGCGGACCAACACCCGCACCCTGGAAAACTGGGAACAAGGCCGCGCCACACCCAACGCCCAGGCCACGACCTTGATGCGCCTGGTGGAACGCTACCCGGACACAGTGGAGCGCCTCGCCTCGCTGGCCTGATCCGGCACTGTTCGAAGGGCAACAAAAAACCCGCACCAGGCGGGTTTCTTGTTGCAGCAAACGCCAGCTTAGTCAGCCAAGCGCCAGGTCGTACCGCCCTTGCCGTCTTCCAGAATCACGCCCATGGCGGTGATCTGATCGCGAATACGGTCGGACTCAGCCCAATCCTTGTTGGCACGGGCTGCCAGACGGGCCTGGATCAGCGCCTCGACCTGTGCCCCATCGACCCGACCTTCAGCACCGGCCTGCAGGAAGTCATCGGCTTCCAGTTGCAGCACGCCCAGCACGCTGGCCAGCTCTTTCAGACGCGCTGCCAGACCCGCCGCCGCATCGATATCGCTCTCACGCAGGCGGTTGATCTCACGCACCATCTCGAACAGTACGGCACAGGCTTCCGGAGTACCGAAGTCGTCGTTCATCACCTGGGTGAAACGTTCGACGAAGACTTCGCCACCGGCCGGAGCGACTTTTGGCAAGCCCTTGAGCGCGTGATAGAAACGCTCCAGCGCGCCCTTGGCGTCCTTGAGGTTGTCTTCCGAGTAGTTGATGGCGCTGCGGTAGTGGCTGGCCACCAGCAGGTAACGCACCACTTCCGGATGGTACTTGTCGAGCACGTCGCGAATGGTGAAGAAGTTGTTCAAGGACTTGGACATCTTCTCGCCATTGATGCGGATCATGCCGCAGTGCATCCAGGCATTGGCGTAGGTCTTGCCGGTCGCCGCCTCGCTCTGGGCAATCTCGTTCTCGTGATGCGGGAACTCCAGGTCGCTGCCGCCACCATGAATGTCGAAGGTCTCGCCCAGGCAGCAGGTAGACATCACCGAGCACTCGATATGCCAGCCCGGACGACCAGCCCCCCACGGCGACTCCCAGCTCGGCTCGCCCGGCTTGGCGGCTTTCCACAGCACGAAGTCCAGCGGGTCCTGCTTCGACTCATCCACTTCGATCCGCGCACCGATGCGCAGGTCTTCGATCTTCTTGCGCGACAGCTTGCCATAGCCCATGAACTTACCGACGCGGTAGTACACGTCGCCATTGCCCGGAGCGTAGGCATAACCCTTGTCGATCAGGGTCTGGATCATCGCGTGCATGCCAGGGATATGGTCGGTGGCCCGCGGTTCCATGTCCGGCTTGCGGATATTCAGCCGCGCCTCGTCCTCGTGCATCGCCGCGATCATACGCTCGGTCAAGGCCTCGAAGGACTCACCGTTCTCATTGGCACGATTGATGATCTTGTCATCGATATCGGTGATGTTGCGCACGTACGTCAGGTCATAACCGCTGAAACGCAGCCAGCGGGTAATCAGGTCGAAGGCCACCATGCTGCGGCCGTGCCCAAGGTGGCAATAGTCGTACACGGTCATGCCGCACACGTACATGCGCACCTTGTTGCCATCCAAAGGCTTGAAGACTTCTTTGCTCTTGGTGAGCGTGTTGTAGATCGTTAGCACGTTAGTTCCTTGACTGAATCACTGACCCCAGGAGTCGCGCAGGGTCACGGTACGGTTGAATACCGGAGCACCGGGTTTCGAGTCCTTGATATCCGCGCAGAAGTAGCCTTCGCGCTCGAACTGGAAACGGTCTTCCGGCTGTGCGTTGCCCAGCGAGGGTTCGGCACGACAACCAGTGAGCACTTGCAGGGAGTCAGGGTTGATGTTGTCCAGGAAACTCGCGCTGTCCTCGGCCTTCTCCGGGTTCGGAGAACGGAACAGACGATCGTACAGGCGCACTTCGCACTCGACGCTGGCGGCAGCCGGCACCCAGTGGATCACACCCTTGACCTTGCGGCCTTCAGGGTTCTTGCCCAGGGTGTCCGGATCGTAGGAGCAACGCAGCTCGACGATATTGCCCTCGGCATCCTTGATCGCTTCGTCAGCACGGATCACGTAGCTGCCGCGCAGCCGCACTTCACCGTTGGGCTCCAGGCGCTTGTAGCCCTTTGGCGGCTCTTCCATGAAGTCATCACGGTCGATGTAGATTTCACGGGCGAACGGCAGCTTGCGCACGCCCAGTTCTTCTTTCTGCGGATGACGCGGCAGTTCGAGGTTCTCGACCTGGTCTTCCGGGTAGTTGGTGATCACGACTTTCAACGGACGCAGCACGCACATGGCGCGCGGGGCATTCGCGTCGAGGTCCTGGCGGATGCTGAATTCCAGCATGCCGTAATCGACCACGCCGTCGGAGCGGTTGGTGCCAACCATCTCGCAGAAATTGCGGATCGATGCCGGGGTGTAGCCGCGGCGGCGGAAGCCCGACAGGGTCGACATGCGCGGATCGTCCCAACCATTCACGTGCTGCTCGTCCACCAGTTGCTTGAGCTTGCGCTTGCTGGTGATGGTGTAGTTCAGGTTCAGGCGGCTGAATTCGTACTGACGCGGGTGCGCCGGCACCGGCAAGTGCTCGAGGAACCATTCGTACAGCGGACGGTGGCTTTCGAATTCCAGGGTGCAGATCGAATGGGTGATGCCTTCGATGGCGTCCGACTGACCGTGGGTGAAGTCGTAGTTGGGGTAGATGCACCACTTGTCACCGGTCTGGTGGTGATGGGCATGGCGGATGCGATACATGATCGGGTCGCGCAGGTTCATGTTCGGCGAGGCCATGTCGATCTTGGCCCGCAGCACCCGTGCACCGTCCGGGAATTCGCCGGCACGCATGCGGGCGAACCAGTCCAGGTTCTCTTCAACCGAACGCTCGCGGAACGGGCTGTTCTTGCCCGCTTCGGTGAGGCTACCGCGGTACTCCCTGGCTTGCTCGGGAGTCAGGTCGCAGACGTAGGCCTTGCCTGCCTTGATCAGTTCCACGGCCCAGTCGTGCAATTGGTCGAAATATTGCGAGGCATAGCGCACTTCACCGGACCACTCAAAGCCCAGCCACTTGACGTCGCTTTCGATGGCGTCGATGTACTCCTGGTCTTCCTTGGCCGGGTTGGTGTCGTCAAAGCGCAGGTGGGTGACACCACCGAACTCCTGAGCCAGGCCGAAATTCACGCAGATCGACTTGGCGTGACCGATGTGCAGGTAACCGTTGGGCTCCGGAGGGAAGCGGGTCACGATCTGTGTGTGCTTACCCGAGTCCAGGTCCGCCTGGATGATCGGGCGCAGGAAGTTGACCGGTACGGCCGGTCCAGTCTTGGAATTCGAGGTAGGGTCGACAGTGGGCTTGCTCATAGGATCCTTGAACGTACAAGTGCGCGGCCGGGTGCGGCCTGATAAATCAAAACGAGTATCATAGCCGATGCTGTCAAGTGCCTGACAGAGCGCAGCTTTAAAACTGCGGCTATTAATAGCGTGCAAGTGAAAAAACAGCCTCGAAATTCATGGCGGTCACGCTAAACTGCGCTCCTTGGCTGCAGGATGGCCAAATCGGTGCGGACCGCATGCGTGCCCCGCCACCCAGGATTTTCTTGAAAACGCTTCTCCTTATAAAGAGTACCGACCATGACCCAAGTCAAACTGACCACCAACCACGGCGAGATCGTGCTGGAATTGAACGCCGAGAAAGCCCCGTTGACCGTGGCCAACTTCGTCGAATACGTGAAAGCCGGGCACTACGAGAACACCGTGTTTCACCGCGTCATCGGTAACTTCATGATCCAGGGCGGCGGCTTCGAACCTGGCATGAAAGAAAAGAAAGACAAGCGTCCAAGCATCCAGAACGAAGCGGACAACGGCCTTTCCAACGACAAGTACACCGTCGCCATGGCCCGTACCATGGAGCCGCATTCGGCCTCCGCGCAGTTCTTCATCAACGTCGCCGACAACAGCTTCCTCAACCACAGCGGCAAGACCGTTCAAGGCTGGGGCTACGCAGTATTCGGTAAAGTGATCGCCGGCACTGAAGTGGTCGACAAGATCAAAGGCGTGGCCACCACCATGAAATCCGGCCACCAGGACGTACCCGCAGAAGACGTGATCATCGAGAAAGCCGAGATCATTGAGTGATACTGCTGATTTCAGATTTGCATCTGGAAGAGGAACGCCCGGACATTACCCGGGCGTTTCTGGATTTACTCGGTGGGCGCGCCCGCGCCGCCGAGGCGCTGTACATCCTCGGGGACTTCTTCGAGGTATGGATCGGCGACGATGCCATGACCCCCTACCAGCTTTCCATTTGCCAGGCACTGCGCGAACTCAGCGACAGCGGTACCCAGGTCTTCCTGATGCATGGCAATCGCGACTTCATGCTCGGCCAGGCCTTTTGCAAGGCAGCCGGCGCCACCCTGCTCAAGGACCCCAGCGTCGTCGACTTCTACGGTGAGCCGGTACTGCTGATGCACGGCGACAGCCTGTGCACCCGCGACGAAGCCTACATGCGCATGCGTCGTTACCTGCGCAACCCGTTGAGCCTGTGGATTCTGCGGCACCTGCCCTTGCGCACCCGGCGCAAGCTGGCGCGCAAGCTGCGCAACGAAAGTCGCGCCCAGACGCGCATGAAAGCCAACGACATTGTCGATGTGACCCCGGACGAAATACCGCGGGTCATGCGCGAACATGGAGTGGGCACCCTGGTTCATGGCCATACCCACCGCCCGGCGATTCACAAGTTGCAGATTGGCCAACAGGCCGCCAAACGCATCGTGCTGGGGGACTGGGATCGACAGGGCTGGGCATTGCAGGTGGACGAGCAGGGTTTCCAACTGGCTGCGTTCGATTTCGTACCCACGCAGCTGGCGTTGCCCGGTTCGTCCTGAACAGACGCCTTCGCTGGCAAGTAGCCCCTACAACAAATGCCCCACCGTAGGAGCCGGCTTGCCGGCGAAGTGGCCAGCAAGCCTTGCATCGCCCTTACGGACGCCTTCGCTGGCAAGCCAGCTCATACGGCAATGGCCATCAATGCCCCGCCGACGCCGGGCCGGCCTTGGCGGCAAACGGTGGCTTGGCCAGCCACACCAACAGAATCAGGCCCATGAACCCCCAGCCCAGCAAGGTGAAATAGTCCACGGTCGAGAGCATGTACGCCTGGCTGGTGAGCACTTGGTCCAACTGCGCGTAGGCTTGGGTGCTGGCACCGCCGAGGTTGTTCAACGCGTCCCGGGTGACCGGATCGAAGATGCTCATGCTTTCGCTCATGTAGGCATGGTGCTGATCCGCCCGACGAATCCAGATCCAGGTCGTCAGCGACGCCGCAAAGCTACCCCCCAGCGTCCGCAGGAAGGTCGCCAGGCCCGCGCCGTCGGCGATCTGGTGCGGCGGCAGGTCGGACATGAGGATGCTCAGGGTCGGCATGAAGAACAGCGCCACACCAATCCCCATGAACAGCTGCACCAGGGCGATGTGCTGGAAGTCCACCTCATTGGTGAATCCGGCACGCATGAAGCAGCTCAGGCCAATGGCCAGGAACGCCAGGCCAGCCAGCAGGCGCAGGTCGAACTTGTGGGCGTACTTGCCGACAAAGGGCGACATCAGCACCGGCAAAATGCCAATCGGTGCCACGGCCAGACCGGCCCAAGTGGCGGTGTAGCCCATCTGGGTCTGCAACCATTGCGGCAGGATCAGGTTGATCCCGAAGAACCCGGCGTAACCGCCCACCAGCACGATGGTGCCGATGCGGAAGTTGCGATGGGCGAACAGCCGCAAGTTGACCACAGGATGCCGATCCGTCATTTCCCAGATCACGAACACCGCCAGGGCAATCACCGAGATCAGCGTGCCGGCGATGATGAAGTTGGACTCGAACCAGTCCAGGTCGTTGCCCTTGTCGAGAACGATCTGCAAGGCACCGACCCCGACGATCAGGCTCAGCAGGCCGATATAGTCCATCGGCTGGCGGCTGGTCACCACCGGTCGCGCCTTCAATTGCTGCTGAACCACCCAGGCAGCAAACAGGCCGATCGGCACATTGATAAAGAAGATCCACGGCCAGCTGTAGCTGTCGGTGATCCAGCCACCGAGTATCGGCCCGGCAATCGGCGCCACCACCGTGACCATGGCCAGCAGCGCCAGGGCCATCCCCCTCTTCGCGGGCGGGTAGACGGCAATCAGCAGGGTCTGGGTCATGGGATACAGGGGACCTGCTACCACCCCTTGCAGCACCCGAAAGCCAACGAGTTCGGGCATCGAGGTGGAAATACCGCAGAGAAACGAGGCCAGCACAAACAGCAGGGTGGCCCAGATAAACAGCTTCACTTCACCGAAACGCCGGCTCAGCCAGCCGGTCAGTGGCAAGGCAATGGCGTTGCTCACGGCGAACGAGGTAATGACCCAGGTACCCTGCTCCGAACTCACCCCGAGGTTGCCAGAGATGGTCGGCAACGCCACGTTGGCGATGGTGGTATCGAGCACCTGCATGAAGGTCGCCAGTGACAGGCCGATGGTGCTCAGCAGCAGGCTGGGAGGCGTGAAAGACGCGTTATTGCTCATCGCGAATCCTTAGGAACTGGGCTGGCACCCTGGTCTCTAGACGACACCAGGGTTGACGGATTGGCGAATCAGCGCTGGGCCGTCTTGCCGATGGTCGCGCTGTTGTCGTGGATCAGACGGGCGATCAGAGCATCGGCCTCGCCCAACTGACGGTCATAGACGTTGGTGCTGAAGGAAGCCTTTTGCGGTGGTTGCTGGGCCAGTACCGGGCCGCTCTGATCCCGCAGGTTGACGTTCACCAGGGTCGACAGGCCGACCCGCAGCGGGTGCTTGGCCAGCTCCTCGGCATTGATGTGGATACGCACCGGCACACGCTGCACGATCTTGATCCAGTTACCGGTGGCGTTCTGCGCCGGCAACAGGGCAAAGGCGCTACCGGTGCCGGCGCCGAGGCTATCGATGGTGCCGCTGTACTTCACATCGCTGCCATAGATGTCGGCCTCGATGTCTACCGGCTGGCCAATGCGCATGTCACGCAGCTGGGTTTCCTTGAAGTTGGCGTCGATCCACAGCTGGTCCAGGGGAATCACCGCCATCAGTGCAGTGCCCGGCTGGACCCGCTGGCCCAGTTGCACGGTGCGTTTGGCCACATAACCGGTCACTGGCGCAATCAGCGTACTGCGGGCGTTGTTCAGGTAGGCCTGGCGCAACTGCGCGGCCGCGGCCTGCACATCCGGGTGATTGGAGACTACGGTGTCGTCCACCAGGGCATTGGTGGTGTTGAGCTGCTGCTGGGCGTTGGCCAGGGCATTTTGTGCCGAGGTCAGGTCATCACGAGCGTGGGACAGTTCCTCCTGGGAAATCGCTCCGCTGGCCGCGAGGTTCTTGCGGCGATTGAAGTTGTCCTGGGCTTTCTGCACTTCGGCCTTCTGCGCCGCCACTTGAGCCCGCATGCCATCAACGTTGCTGTACAAGCCACGCACCTGGCGTACGGTGCGGGCCAGATTGGCCTCGGCACTCTGCAGGCCGACCTGGGCATCGTTAGGATCGAAGTTGATCAGCACCTGGCCCTCATGCACCAGATCACCATCGTCGGCGCCGATGCTGACCACAGTGCCGGTGACCAGCGGGGTGATCTCCACGACATTGCCGTTGACATAGGCATCGTCGGTGCTTTCATTCCAGCGCCCATAAAGTTCGTGCCAGGCGAACACGCCCAGACCGCCGAGAATGACGATGGCCGTCAGCCCCAGGAGCATGACTTTGCGCTTGCGGGAGTTACCGGCGTCCGGGGTGTTTTCGGTTGCTTGAGTGTCGGCAGTGGCCATGACAAATACCTCGAATTATTTAGTCTGAGGAACTGGGGCTGGGTCGGCCGAAGCCAGGTTCTGGGCACCGAAGCCGCCCCCCAACGCCTGCATCAATTGAATCGACAGATCGATCTGCTGAGCATTCAGCGTGGCCAGCTGGCGCTGGGCCTGCAGCAGTTGCTGCTCAATGCTCAGCACGTCCAGGTAGTTGCCGATCCCGGAGCCGAAACGCTGGACCACGGTGTTGTAAGAGTCCTGAGCGATGTCGGTGGCGTGCTGCTGGGCGACGATCTGCCGTCCGATTTCCCGCAGTTGGGAGATGCTGTCGCTGACATCCCCCAGGGCAGCCACCAGGGTCTTGTTGTATTGCGCCACTGCCAGGTCGTAGTCGGCATCCCGGGCGTCCAGGTCAGCCCGCAGCCGCCCGCCGTCGAAAATCGGCAGCGAGACAGTCGGCGCGATACTGAAGAAGCGACTGGCGGAACCGAACAGCGCATCCCCCAGCAACGCCTCGGTGCCCGCTCGCGCACTGAGGTTGAGGTTGGGGTAGAAACGGGTCTTGCTGGCATCGATGTTCTTGCTCGCCGCTTCCACCCGCCAGCGAGCCGCCACCAGATCAGGCCGGCGCCCCAGCAGTTCAGCGGGCAGCGTCGAAGGCAGGGCTACGGCGCTGGCTTGCAGGACCTTGGGCCGGGAGATGTCATCGGCCCGATCCGGCCCCTTGCCGAGCAACACAGCCAAGGCGATCTTCGCGCTCTGCAATTGCTTCTCGGCGTCGATCAGGCTGGCCTGGGAGCTGGCCTCCAGACTTTCGGTCTGCTGGTACTGGTACTGACTGTCGATCCCGGAGTCCAGGCGACGGCGACTCAGGTCGAGCATCTGCCGGGTACGCTTGAGGTCCTCGTTCGCCAGGTCGTACACGATATGCGCACGCCCCAGGTCGCTGTAGGCACGCGCTACATCGGCGGCCAGGGTCAGACTCGCTGCCTGGCGGTCGACTTCAGCGGCTCGGGCCTGCCCCAGCGCTGCTTCCCAGGCCGCGCGCTGGCCCCCCCAGAGATCGAAGTTGTAATTGAAGCTGGCGCCAATGTTGCGCACCGTGGAATAGGCCCCGCCCTGCCCCAACGGGTCCTGGTCACGGGCCAGACGCGAGCGGCTGATACCGGCACTGGCATCCAGGGTCGGCATCCGCCCGGCATCCGCGGCATAAGCCGCAGCACTGGCCTGATGGGCACGGGCACTGGCGATCTGCATGTCCGGGCTGTCCCGCAGGGCTTCCTGGATCAGCCCGTCAAGCTGGGTATCGCCCAGGCTTTTCCACCAGTCACTTTGTGGCCAGGCTGCCGGCGACAAAGTCACACCGTTGAGAGACTGTCCAGCTGCGAGGCTTTTCGCCTCAAGGCTTACGCCGGAGGTATCCAGGCCGCTGTAATTGGCACAACCGGCCAGACTCATGGCCAACAGCACCAGGCTGAGGCGGGTACGCGAGGTTTTACTGCTCATTTTTCACCTAAACGCAGGATGGTGATCGGGTCACCGGCAGCCAGCAAAATTTTCTTGAGAATCTGCTCCAGGGTGCGCAACTCCTCGGGAGAGATGGCACCCGCCAACTGGTTCATTGCATTGGCACCGATGTAAGGCAGCCGATCAGCAAGCTTGCGACCTTCCTCGGTCAGCACCAGGCGCACCTGGCGCCGGTCGTCCTCCGAGCGTTGACGCGCCAGGAAGTCCTTCTGCTGCAGGCGGTCGAGCATGCGGGTCATCGAACCGCTGTCCAGGGACAGGTGGCGGCACAATTCGGCCGGGGTATCGACGCCGAACTGGGCCATGATGATCAGCACCTTGAACTGCGCGGCAGTGATGCCGTGGGGCTCCATGTGGGTGTCAATGATCCGGTCCTTGAGCAGGGCGGCACGCCCCAGCAGCAAGCCGAGATGGCAATTGTGAAAGTCGTCGGGTTTGAAATGCTTCATCTGACCACCAGTTAGCTGCCTAGGCAGAGAGTGTGTGTCGAGATATTACTGCCTAGGCAGCCAATGTCAACGCAGTGATTAGCTTGCTGTTTATTTGCTTGATCAACGGCGCAGCGCCGCCGGCTTGAAAACCGGCGGGCGCCTTGTTCGATCAGGGAGAGGTGGTGTGGACAAGAAGGGGGCCATGCCCCCTTTGGCAGCAAGCCTTAGAAGTCGCGCTTGTAGAAGATGTCCAGGGAGCTGGCAAAACCGCTGGCCGCTTCCAGGTAGACCTTCTTGCTCAGTTTGTAGCGCAAGGCAATGGTGCTGGCGGGTTCGAAGACCCCGACGCCATAACGCAGACTGAGTTTCTCGGAAATATTGCCGCTAGCCACCACGCTGGTGCTGTTGCCACTGCCTTGGGTGTCCAGCTGAAAGTCCTGGATGCCCAGGTTCTTGGCAATGCCGCCGGTGAGCTCGGCGCTGCCCATCAGCCCCAGGCCCAGGGCCGCCTGGGCCAGCATGTTGTTGTCTTCACCGGTAGAGCTCAGCGGCCGTCCCAGTACCAGGTAGGACAAGGCCTGTTCCTGACTCATGGCCGGCTCGGAGAAGATCTGCGTCGCCGGTTGCTCGGCGCTGCCACTGAGGCGGATGCCGGCAATCACGTCGTCGGTCTGGCGCACCGCCTCGATATCCAGGTACGGCTGGTCGATGGGGCCGGCAAACAGCAACCGTGCACGACGCACCGTCAGGCGCTGGCCATAGGCCCGATAACGACCGTCGTTGAGCCACAGCTCGCCGCGGGTATCCATGTTGTCGCCAATGTGCACATGCCCCCGCAGGTTGGCGGTAAGGCCGAACCCGGCAAAGCTGAGTTTGTCCTGGCCCACCTCCACATCGATGTTCATCGCCATGGCCATGGGCTTCTTACCTTCGTCGGTCTGCTGGCCGACGATGACCGTGTCATCGGAAACCTTGACCGTCGAGGGCGGCAATTCGCGTACGGTGATCTGCCCCTTGGGGATCAGCACCTTGCCGTTGATTGCCAGCTTGTCGTCTTGCAGTGAAATCTTCAGGTCCGGAGCCATTTCCAGCGCGGCATAGGGCTCGACAGTGACGGGCAACTGCGTGCCCTTGAGGCTCAGGTCCACCGCCAAGGCTCGCCCCCAGGCGATATTGCCATTGAGGTTGCCCTGCCCGGCCTTGCCGCTTTTCCAGCCGCCGTTGAGTTGCACGCTCTCGCCCATGATCTGCGCGCTCAATTGCAAGTCTTCAAGGCTGATGGGCAGCTCGGAACCGGAGACCTCACCGCCACTGAGTTGCAGATTGCCGTTGACCTGAGGCGCCAACAGCCCGCCAGACAAGCGACCACTGCCGTTCAGGTTGCCACTGAGTTTCTCCACCATGGGCACAAACGGCCGTGCCACGGACAGATCCAGACCACTGAGGCGGAACTCTCCGGACAACGGTTTGCTTTTGGGCAACGGATTGATCTGTGCCTGAACCATCAGTTCGCCCAACTTGCCGCCGTCGAACTGCAACTGGGTATCGATGCGTCGCGGGTTGAGGCGGGTATCGAGCTTCAACGCCTGATAGGGGAAGTCCAGCCACTGACCCTTGTCCTTGACCCGTAGGGTGCCACCACTGGCATCCAGCAGGATCTGGCCTTTGGGACCGCTGGCCGGCAGGTCCAACTGTACCTCGGCATTGAGCATGCCCTTCCAGGCGAAATCCTTGGGCAGCCATTGAGCCAGGCTGTCGATGGGGAAACGCTTGAGGTGATAACGCAGCTTCGGATCGGGCATCAATCGCTGGTCTTCGCCACACAGACTCGCATCGCCGCTGGTCCAGCAATGGGCGCCAAAGTTGAGGGTGCCATTGGCCAAACGCTCCAGCTTCGCCGGGTTCTGCAGTTTCCAGTCCTGGCCGCCGGTCTGTACATCGCCACTGGCCAGGCGCCCCCGCCAGTTGCCCTGATCCAGCGCGCCGTCCAGCCCCAGGGCCAGTTTCAACAGTGGGCCTTGCAAATCCAGTTGCAGTTTCTGTTTTTTGATATCGCCCTGGCCGGCCAGGGTCAGGGTGCCAAGCTGGGTGTCTCCGGCCTGAATTCCACTGCCCTTGAGATCCACCTGGGCCTGTTGCGCGCCGTCGAGAGTCGCCCCCAGCTTGAGGCTTTGCAGGCGGTTGTCGGCAAAGGCCAGTTGCTGCCCCGAGAGGTCCACCTTGCCCTGTGGCGCCTTGAGCGTGCCTGCCAGATCTACCCGGCCATTGAGTTGCCCGCGCAACTGCGGCCATAGCTGGCCCAGACGCGGCAGCTTGATGTCCAGCTGGCCAGCGATTTTCTGCTGCAGGCTGCCGGAGCCGTTGATGCGGTTGTCCCCCAGGCGGATATCCAGGGCACTGAGGTTCCATTGCTCCCCTGCTCCGTCGGCCTTGGCCAGCAGCACGGCCGGCTGCCCCCGCAGGCGCCCCTTGAGGTCGAGGTCGGCCGTGACCTTGAGCTGTTCGTTCTTCATTTCCCCCTGGCTGCGCAAAGGGCCGGCCAGGGTACCGGGCAACTCGGCCAGCCAATAGGCCGGGTTGATGGCCGACAGTTCCAGCGCCGTATCCCAGGCCACACCGTCGGCAAATTGCAGGTTCAGGTGCCCCTGGGCCTTGCCTTGTCCGGCCGTGAGTTGGAATTGCGGCAGGAAGATCTTGCTCAGGTCGCCACTGAAGGGACTGCTCAAGCTGAAGGCGCCTGCCGGGCCATCCAGGTCACCCTTGAAGTTGCCCAGGTAGTTGCCATCCCGATAGGCCACTTCTGCATTGAAGCTGCGCAGCGCCACGGCCGGGTCTTCGATTAATGGGTAAAGGCGATGCCAGGGGAAATCCAGCCAGGCAAGCTTGGCCTCGGCCGAGAAGCCTTGGCTCCAATCAAGCTGACCGCTGAGATTGAGGCTCTGCTTGTCGTTGGCTCGCAACTCCAGCGTGGCAATCTGCGCGCCCTGGGCGTCGACCTTGCCTTGCAACAGCAGAGCCACCGGCCCTTGCTCCGCCGGCAGACTGGCCTTGCCGTCGAGCTGGTAGCCGTTTTTCAAGTCCCCCTTGCCGGTCAGTTCCAACTGATCCAGTTGCAGGGTGTCCGGCAAGTCAGCGCTGGCCTTGAAGCCACTGGCAATGATCCGCACTTGCGCCGGCAGGTTCTCCACCAGGGGTTGCAGCTCAGCGCTCAACTGCCCTTGCAGATAGCCACTGCTGTCGGCCTTGAGTTTCAGGGTCTTGAGCAGATCGCCTTCGACCTGCATAGCCAGCGCCCAGGGACCGCCGCCAGGAGCGGGCAAGCCGAGGGTGCCCTGAGCCGTCAGGGGCCAGTCGCCACTGGGTTGCAACAGGCCGGACAGGTCGAGGCTCAGGTCATCGCGCTGCAGGTGCACCGAGTCGATCTGCAAGCCTTGAGCGGTCCAGCGCGCCGCCAGTTGCAGCCCCTTGAGTTCTTCACTGCCGTTGAACAACAAGCGGCCGACCCGTACTTGTCCCAGCTCGATGGCCACGGGCAGACGCAGTTCCGGCAGGCTGATGGGCCCTGTGCTTTCTTCGGCATCGTTGCTGGGAGCGAACTGCAGGCTGACCTGATCGGCCTCCAACTGCTCGATGCACAGGGTCATGCGCAACAGGCAGGCAGGAGACCAGGCAAATTTCACCGAATCGAGCTCAACCCGGCTGCCGTCCTGCTGCCAGAGCAGATGGTCTGTGCTCCACTGGCTACCCAGATGGCCCTGGAAATTGTCCAGGGTCAGCCCCGGCACCAGGCCCAGGGCCCAGCGGCTGCCGGCCTGGGTCCCCAGCACCGTGGTCAAGGCCAGGAGGGTCAGGATCACCAGCGCAAGAATCGCCAGCAGCGTTATCTTCAAGGTGCGCTTCAAAGCTCTGGCCCCATGGAAAAGTGCAAGCGAATCCCACCGTCGTCATTCATCGCGTGGGCCAGGTCGACCCGGATCGGCCCTACCGGCGACACCCAGCGCAGCCCCACACCAACCCCGGTCTTGAGGTTCGGTAGCTCCAGTTTGTTGAACGAGTTGCCCTGATCGACAAAGGTCGCGATCCGCCATTTCTCGGCAATGGAGTACTGATACTCGACACTGCCAGCCACCATGTAACGACCGCCAATGCGATCCCCTTCGGAGTTCTTCGGGGACAGAGTCTGGTAGTCGTAACCACGCACGCTCTGGTCGCCACCGGCGAAGAAGCGCAAGGACGGCGGAATGGACTTGTAACCGTTGGTGGCGCTACCTCCGAACTGCACACGCCCCAGAAAGCGGTGATTGTCCCAGGCCGTTGTCAGGCCTTTGAGCAGGACCGTTCCGTACAACAGGTTGGTGTCGGAGCCCACGCCTTCCTTGGCCAGCTTGGTATCGAATTGAATGCGATAACCGTTGTGCGGATCGATACGGTTGTCGCTGCGCAGGTAGGAATAGGTCAGGCCAGGCATCAGCAGATTACTCAGGCCCGAGTCGTCCCCAAGGCGATACTCCTCACGTTGATACTTCAGCGAGACCACGCGCTGCCAGCCGCTGGGCAACTTGCTGTGCCACTCAGGGCCCACTGTGAGCAGCTTACTCAGGGTATCGGTGCCGGAGATTTCTTCATTCTGATAACCACCGGCGAAGCGCAGCTTGTCGGTCAGCGGCGGGTCCAAGGGAATGTCATACCACAGGCCGACGTTCTGCCGGGGCTGGGAGACTTCAGCCTCCCAGCCATAACTGTGACCCTGGGGATTGACCCAGTGTCGGGTCCAGTTGGCCTTGACCCGGGGGCCGACGTCAGTGGAGTAACCCAGGCCAAGCCCCATGGTCCGGGGCTTGCGGGTTTCCAGCAGGACCGCCACTGGAATCACCTCGTGCTCGGCAGCAGTGGGCGCGGCATCGACCCGCACGCCCTCGAAATAGCCGCTGGACTGTAGCGCCTGGTTGAGTTCGGCAATCAGCTCGGAGTCGTAGGGAGCACCGTTCTTGAAGGGCACCATGCGCCGCAACAGGTCTTCGTCGAACAACGAGTCCCCGGTGAAGCTGACCTTGCCCAGGGCGTAACGCGGACCGCTGTCATACACCAGTTCGATGTCCGCCACCCCGGCCAGGGGGTCTACCGACAATTGCTGGCGGGTAAAACGTCCGCTGAAAAAACCGTAGCGCGAGGCCTGGTTCTGAATCAGGCGCTTGGCATCTTCGTAACGGCCATGATTGAGCACAGCGCCAGGCTTGAGCTGGTCACTGTCAGGGGTGCGGAAGGACTTGAGGGACGCTGCCGGGCCTTCGACCCGGATCGTCACATTGCGCAGATGCACCGGCTCGCCGGGGTCGATACGCAACAACAGGCGGGGTTTCTCGCCGCCGCGCACTTCGCTTTCGATACGGGGCTGGTAGTAGCCCAATGCCTGGGCGGCTTTCTTCGCCTGCTCCTCGGCGCCCCGGCTGAATCGCTGCAGGGCTTCTTCATCACGATCACCGACACCGCCAATGTAACCTTCCACATTGGCTTTCAGCTCGTCATTGGCGGGCTTTACCCTGACATCCAATTCGCTCTGCGCCAGCGCCGCACAGCTTGTGAACAACAGCAAAAAGCCGCTGGTAAATCTTCCTGGAAACTTCATAGGCGCGGATGCTATCACGAGCTTGGGGGGGCGATAGAGCGCTCAAGTGCTGGGAAAGTTCTATATCAGGCTGTTGCTCTTTGTAAGAGTTGCGGGTTCGGATGAAAGAATACGTGCTCGCGGACCGGCCCTACCGCGATCTCTCCGATCTCTTCATAACCCTGGCGTTTATAGAACTCCAGATAGCGCGGATTACCCGTATCCAGCACCACGCCCTGGGAATGCTCATCCACAGCACACCAATTGTGCACCGCCTCCAGCAGCTGTTCGCCGAAATGCTGCCCCTGGAATTGCGGGTGCACGCCTAGCAATGGCAAGACATGGACCGCATCGCCGGGCAGGCAGGCCTGCACCGCCTCGTGGTACTCCAGATATCGCCGCGTGCAACGAAACCCGGTACTCAGCACCATGCGCAACCGCCAGGCCCAGCTTTCGGTAATGCCCAGGCGGCGTTGCGGTGGGGCGATCAGGGCAATGCCGATCAAGCGGTCGTTGACCAGTAGGCCGATGGCCGGCAGGTCTTGCAGAAAATGCTGTTTCACCAGCTCACGCACCGTGGCCCGCACCCGCTGTTCATAACCGGCACGCTCGGATTCGAAAATGAAACCGAAGGTCGGCTCATGGCGATAGGCCTGGTACAGCAGCGACCGCGCTTCACGGGAATAGCCGCTGTCGAGCATATGGATATCGGCGATGGCGTTGGCGGTATCAGGCATGTCGGTCACTCTCCCCTGGGCCCGGCTCGAATGGCCGCACTCTTGTTATTACGAACCTGGCGCGGCGCTGATCGTTCCCACGCTCAAGGACATTAGCAGCGCATTCGCGGGGCCGCCATGCTGGTCGACCCGGGCGTAGTCAGCTAGCATCGCTGTTTTGCCAGGACCGCCGACCATGAAGATCGTCTCGTTCAATATCAACGGGCTGCGCGCCCGCCCCCATCAGCTGGCGGCGCTGATCGACAAACACCAGCCGGACGTGATCGGCCTGCAGGAAACCAAGGTCGCCGACGAGCAGTTTCCCCTCGCCGACGTCCAGGCCCTGGGCTACCACGTGCACTACCACGGCCAGAAGGGCCATTACGGTGTCGCCCTGCTCTCGCGCCAGGCACCACTGGCCGTGCATAAAGGCTTCGAGGGCGATGACGAAGACGCCCAGCGGCGTTTTATCTGGGGTACTTTCGCCGATGCCAACGGCACGCCGGTGACCATCATGAACGGCTACTTCCCCCAAGGTGAAAGCCGCGACCATCCCACCAAGTTCCCGGCCAAGGAACGCTTCTACCATGACCTGCAGCACCTGCTGGAAAATCGCTTTAGCAACGACCAGCCCCTGGTGGTCATGGGTGACGTGAATATTTCCCCGGAAGACTGCGACATCGGCATCGGCGCCGAAAATGCCAAGCGCTGGCTCAAGACCGGCAAATGCAGCTTCCTGCCGGAAGAGCGCGAGTGGATGGCACGCTTGAAGAACTGGGGTCTAGTAGACAGCTTCCGTCACCTGAACCCCGAGGTGAACGATCGCTTCAGCTGGTTCGACTACCGCAGTCGCGGTTTCGAGGACGAACCCAAGCGTGGCCTGCGCATCGATCTGATCATGGCATCCCAGGGGCTGCTGCCCCGGGTCAAGGACGCCGGCGTCGACTATGAACTGCGGGGCATGGAAAAGCCCTCTGACCATGCGCCGATCTGGCTCGAGTTGAGCTGATTCACAGGCACAAAAAAGCCCATCGCAAGATGGGCTTTTTACTACCGCTTACATTTGGACCACTTCAACCCGTTCAGTGGTGCCAGCAGCTGCGATGGCGTTGATGGCGCTCTCGAGAGTGGGCTCCGAGTCGTACAAATGACTGACCAGAATCACTTCCTTGCCGGCCTTGAGCTTGAAATAAGGTTTACCGCCCGATGAAATTTTCTTGACGTAGCGCTCAGGAGAAGCGCAGTGTGCGCGGAACAGGCCGAGAGCCGCCTCGGCACTGTCCCGGCAAGGGAATCGGTCGCTTTGAAGCATGGTCTGCGCCTCCTTTGTCTTCAGCAAGAATCTGCATGCACCACTGCCATACTGCTTCAGCTCGAACCAGGCACTCATTTGTAACTCCTTTGCTTACTACGAAATAGCAGCACAACACTGCCGAGGCATCTGCGGGGGGATGACGCGTTGGCAGTCGCCCCAATCCCCGCCAGACAAAGTTGCCAACTCTACGCAGCCTCCGAAGACTGGTCTTTAGGACAAGTCTCAAAAAATCTAGAGAAAACAGCTATTTACGATGTAGGACTTTCGCCATTTATCGCCAGAAAGTGCCGCTCGTCACATACCTGTCACCTCCCTGACTTAATCTCGCCAGCACTCTCCTCTTTCTCAATAGAAGGCCAGTGCCGCCATGCCCCGCGCTTCCACCGTCAGTGAACGAGATATCTGGTGCCGGACCATCAGCCTGTTTCTGATCGGCTTTGTTTGCTATGCCCTGCCTTGGTCGGTGTTCGCCGCCTTGCCCCTGGCGCCCGACAATGCCGCCGTGCTGCGTATACAGGGCTCCAACACCATCGGCGCCCAGCTTGGCCCGGCGCTGGTCAAGGGCTTGCTTGAACAACAGGGTCTGCACAACGTCAGGATCGAGGGCGGTGGCAAGGACAATGAGAAACGCGTTCTAGGACAGAGCGCCCAAGGTCGGACAGTCAGAGTGGACGTTGCCGCCCACGGTTCGAGCACCGGCTTTAGCGCACTGAAAAACGCCCAGGCCGATATTGCGGCCGCCTCCCGACCGATCAAGGACAGCGAACTGGTGGAGCTGGAAAGCCTGGGAGACCTGAAAAGCCCTGGCGCCGAACAGGTCATCGCCATCGATGGTCTGGCAATCATCCTTCATCCGCACAATCCGCTGAGCCAGCTAAGCACCGAGCAACTGGCCCGCCTGTTCAGTGGCGAGATCAAGACCTGGGAAGAGCTGGGGAGCACGGGCGGGCTGGTCCACCTGTATGCCCGGGATGATCAGTCCGGCACTTACGACACCTTCAAGGAGCTGGTCCTCAGCCGTCGCGACAAGGCGTTGAACCCGACGGCCAAGCGTTTCGAATCCAGCGAACAGCTGTCGGACGCGGTGAGCCGGGACCCTCAAGGCATCGGCTTCATCGGCCTGCCCTACGTACGCCAGGCCAAGGCCGTGGCGATTATCGACGGTGACTCCCAGCCCATGCCGCCCCTCAACAGTCTGATCGCCACTGAGGACTACCCACTGTCGCGGCGTCTGTACCTGTACTTGCCGCCCAATGGGCAGAACCCCTGGGCGGACGCCCTGGTGAGTTTTTCCCAGAGCGCCAAAGGCCAGGCCATCGTCGCCGCCAACGGCTTTGTCGCCCAGACCGTGCAAGCCATGCGGGTAACGCCCAGCCCACAGATGCCCAAGGCCTACCAGCAACTGAGCCGGGATGCGCAACGCCTGAGCGTGAACTTTCGCTTCGAGGAGGGCAGCGCCAATCTGGACAACAAGGCACGCCAGGACCTGAATCGCGTCCTGGATTACCTGCGCCAGCACGGCAAGATGAACCGGCACGTCACTCTGGCCGGATTCGGGGATGCCAAGAGCGACCCGGCACGCGCTGCGCTGCTGTCCAAGCTGCGGGCCATGACAGTGCGCAGGGAACTGGTGAAAAGCGGCGTGGTGTTTCGCGAGATCCGCGGTTTCGGCGCTGAGCTGCCAGTGGCGGCCAACAACGCCGACGAGGGCCGGATCAAGAACCGGCGCGTAGAAGTCTGGGTGTACTGAATACACAGCAACCGGCCTGCCACAGGCGTCGCCCGGCAGGCCGGCTGCATGATCATCAATGGCTGCTGCGCAGCATTTCCTTCGGCACATACTTGCCGATTTCGTACTTGCCAATGGCCGCGCGGTGTACTTCATCCGGGCCATCGGCCAGGCGCAAGGTGCGCTGCATGGCGTACATGTAGGCCAATGGGAAGTCATTGGATACCCCGGCCCCACCGTGAATCTGGATCGCCCGGTCGATCACCCGCAGGGCCACATTCGGCGCCACTACCTTGATCTGGGCAATCTCGCTCTTGGCCACTTTGTTACCCACGGTGTCCATCATGTAGGCCGCCTTGAGGGTCAGCAGCCGAGCCATGTCGATCTCCATCCGCGAGTCGGCGATCTTGTCGATATTGCCCCCCAGGCGAGCCAGCGGTTTGCCGAACGCGGTGCGATTCACCGCACGCTTGCACATCAATTCCAGCGCCCGCTCGGCCATGCCAATGGAACGCATGCAGTGGTGAATGCGGCCCGGGCCGAGGCGGCCCTGGGCAATCTCGAAACCACGCCCCTCTCCCAGCAACACGTTCTCATAAGGTACGCGGACGTTGTCGAACAACACTTCGGCGTGACCATGCGGCGCATCGTCGTAGCCAAACACCGGCAGTGGACGGACGATCTTCACCCCGGGGGTATCCACCGGCACCAGGATCATCGAGTGCTGCTGATGACGCGGCGCATCCGGATTGCTCAGGCCCATGAAGATCAGAATCTTGCAACGCGGATCACAGGCGCCCGAGGTCCACCACTTCTTACCGTTGATGACCCACTGATCGCCGTCGCGCACCGCGCGGGCCGCCATGTTGGTGGCGTCGGAGGAAGCCACATCCGGCTCGGTCATGGCGAACGCGGAGCGGATCTCGCCACGCAGCAGCGGCTCCAGCCAGCGCTGCTTCTGTTCTTCGCTGGCATAACGCACCAGCACTTCCATGTTGCCGGTATCCGGCGCCGAGCAGTTGAACGGCTCGGGGCCCAGCAGCGATCGGCCCATGATCTCCGCCAGTGGCGCATATTCAAGGTTGGTCAGGCCGGCCCCCAGTTCCGACTCAGGCAGAAACAAATTCCACAGACCTTCAGCCTTGGCCTTGAGTTTGAGCTCTTCCATGATGGCGGTCGGCTGCCAACGATCACCTTCGGCAACCTGACGCTCGAAGACCGCTTCAGCCGGATAAACATAGGCATCCATGAACGCGGTGACGCGCTCACGCAGCTCTTGAACCTTGGGGGAATAGGCGAATTCCATGGGCAGTTCTACCTTTGTGAAGAACGGGTGTTGGGGGACTGAAATCGATGCTAGATCAGCTACGAAAATTTACCTAGCCTATTCTCGGCGTGTATTAACATTCATCACCGATATATGATCGGCTGATCCGAAAGGCCTCCGAGCCTCCCTCACAGGCCCTAACAATAAGAGTGCAGCGCCATGAATCTGAGCAAGGTCGACCTCAACCTCTTCATCGTTTTCGACGCGATCTACACCGAAGCCAACCTGACCCGCGCCGGGCAGATCGTCGGCATCACTCAACCGGCGGTGTCCAACGCGCTGGCGCGTCTGCGCGAGACCTTCAATGATCCGCTGTTCGTCAGGACCGCCCAGGGCATGGTGCCCACCCCCATGGCACAGAACATCATCGGTCCGGTGCGCAATGCATTGTCACTGCTGCGGGTTTCAGTCCAGGAAAGTCGGATTTTCAACCCTCTGCAAGCGGTCAAGACCTACCGCATCAGCATGACCGACCTGACCGAGGCAGTGATCCTGCCCCCCCTGTTCCAGCGCCTGCGCCGCCTGGCACCGGCGGTGATCATCGAGAGTTTCCTCTCCAAGCGCCGGGAGACCACCAAGGAACTGGCAGCCGGGCGCCTGGACTTTGCCGTGGACGCCCCCCTCAACACCGACCCCCAGGTGCGCCACGTCAAGCTCATGGAAGACCGTTACGTGTGCGCCATGCGCAAGGGCCACCCCCTGGCCGGCAAGGAAAAGTTCACCCTGGACGACTACCTGTCCCTGACCCACATCCATATTTCCAGCCGTCGCAGCGGCCTGGGCCATGTCGACCTGGCGCTGGGCAAGATGGGCATCCAGCGCAAGATCACCCTGCGCTCCCAGCACTACCTGATGGCTTCACAAGTGTTGCAACAAACCGACATGGTCATGACCGTCCCGGAACGTTTTGCCCGACGCCATGACCTGCAGGCCTTCAATCTTCCGGTCAATGATGTACCACCGGTGGAAACCCACCTCTATTGGCACGAAAGCACCGACCAGGACCCGGCCAACCGTTGGATGCGCGAACAGATGATCGAGTTGTGCCAACAGGTGACCGCCCACGAAAAGAAACTCGACCAGCAGACAGCCTGACCCCTTCGCCGGCAAGCCCTCACTGTAGGAGCCGGCTTGCCGGCGAACGGGATCGACGCGGATTGCTTGACGTATACGTAAACCTGCCTTTAGCTTAGCGCCAAGTCCCACCTTGAGCGCCTCCATGAGCAGCCAGACCTACAGCATCTCCGACCTCGCCCGCGAGCTCGACATCACTACCCGGGCCATACGCTTCTATGAAGAGCAGGGCCTGCTGGCCCCTGAGCGTCGCGGCCAGGAACGCATCTACTCCCCACGGGACAAAGTCAGTCTGAAGCTGATCCTGCGGGGCAAGCGCATCGGCTTTTCCCTGGCCGAATGCCGTGAACTCATCGAGCTCTACGACCCCAGCAGCGGCAACCTGAAGCAGTTGCACAGCATGCTGGCGAAAATCGGCGAACGGCGAGAGCAGCTCGAACAGCAGTTGCTCGACATCGAACAGATGAAGCTGGAACTGGACACCGCCGAAGAGCGCTGTACCCAGGCGCTGGAACAAACCATCCAGAACCAGAAAAGCACCGCACAATAATCCTTGGGACACCTGCGCCGCTCGCGCCGGCATCCGCCCTCCCTCATAGAAGGTGAACCTGAATGTCACTCCCCAGCCATGTACGCCTGATCGAAGTGGGCCCCCGCGACGGTCTGCAGAACGAAGCCCAGCCCATCAGCGTCGATGACAAGGTGCAATTGGTCGATGCCCTGACGGCGGCAGGCCTGGGCTATATAGAAGTCGGCAGTTTCGTCTCGCCCAAGTGGGTACCGCAGATGGCCGGTTCGGCCGAGGTCTTCGCCCGCATCCAGCGCAAGCCGGGGGTGGTCTACGGCGCGCTGGCGCCGAACCTGCGGGGCTTCGAAGATGCCCTGGCGGCGGGGGTCAAGGAAGTCGCGGTGTTCGCCGCCGCATCGGAGTCCTTCTCCCAGCGCAACATCAACTGTTCAATCAGCGAAAGCCTGCAGCGCTTCGTGCCGATCATGGAGGCCGCCAAGCAGCATGGCGTCAGCGTGCGCGGGTATGTGTCCTGTGTGCTGGGCTGCCCTTACGAAGGTGAGGTAGCCCCGGAGCAAGTGGCCCTGGTGGCCCGTGAGCTGTACGCCATGGGCTGCTACGAAGTGTCCTTGGGCGACACCATCGGCACCGGCACCGCCGGCGACACCCGCAGAATGTTCGAAGTGGTGAGCGCCCAGGTACCACGGGAGAAGCTCGCCGGCCACTTCCACGACACCTATGGCCAAGCCCTGGCCAACGTCTACGCCAGTCTGCTGGAGGGCATCGCGGTGTTCGACAGTTCGATCGCCGGCCTCGGCGGCTGCCCCTATGCCAAGGGCGCTAGCGGTAACGTTGCTACCGAGGATGTGCTGTACCTGCTCAACGGCCTGGGCATACACAGCGGTATCGACATGGATCGCCTGATCGATGCTGGCCGGCAGATCTGCACGGTGCTGGGCCGTCCCAGCGGTTCTCGTGTGGCCAAGGCACGTAGCGCCGGGTGAGCCAATGTGCGGCCGGGTGTTACCGGCCGCTCTAAACGGTGGCGGGAACGAGTAACACGGAAACAGTTTGTCGATTTTATTGCGATGCAGATTGTCCTACAAAAACATCAAGCCATTGATTTTAAAGGATTTTAAAAAGTTGGCACGGCTCCTGCTATCTCTATGGCATAACAAGAATAAAAAGCAGCAAACCTAATAAAAATAAGACGTAACGACTCTGACATAACAAAAACAACACGGCAGAGACGCAGCTAACAGATTTTTTTGGAGAGGATGTGATGTGCAGGAGGGCTTGCAAGAGCCACCCGCAACCGGTCAGAGAACAATAAAACTACCCTGAGGTAGCTCCCGAACTGGTTGGATCGCCCTGGCGACACGTTAGATCAGCGCTCAAAAAAATACGTTTGCTCTTGATCCCGGATGGGGATCGCCAAAAACAGCGGTAAAGGGCCACGGTTGCCAAAAACAACAATAGACCGCCCCTCAATAATAAAAAAAGAGCACGCAACGACAAATTAAAGGGGAGCTTCGGCTCCCCTTTGTGCTTTCTGCAATTTAGCTTTTGCCTGCCCTTCTCGCCCATAAAGCGTGCACCCGTCCAGATGCACGCTCCAGCAATGCTCACACCCTGCTCACCTGCTCGCGCAACTCCTCGATGCTGATTTCGCGCATGCGGAATTTCTGGATCTTGCCGGTTACCGTCATCGGAAACTCCTCGACGAACTTGAAGTAACGCGGCGTCTTGAAGTGGGCGATGCGCTCCTTGCACCAGGCCTGCAGCTCGACTTCATTGGCGCAATGCCCGGGGTGGAACTTGATCCAGGCGACGATTTCCTCACCGTACCTGGCGCAGGGAATGCCGATCACCTGTACATCGGCCACGGCGGGATGGGTGAAGAAAAACTCTTCCAGCTCCCTCGGGTAAATATTCTCGCCACCGCGGATGATCATGTCCTTGTTGCGCCCGGCAATGCACACATAACCCTGCTCGTTCATGGTGGCCAGGTCGCCGGTGTGCATCCAGCCCGCCTGATCGATGGACTCGCTGGTGCCCTGGGGGTTGTTCCAGTAACCGAGCATGACGCTGTAACCCCGGGTGCAGAGTTCACCGATGGTGCCCCGCGGCACCAGATTGCCGGCCTCGTCGATGATCTTGCTCTCCAGGTGCGGCTGGGTACGGCCCACGGTGGTGACCCGCAACTCCAGATCATCGGCAGGACCGGTCTGCAACGACACCGGACTGGTCTCCGTCATGCCGTAGGCGATCTGCACCTCGCTCATGTGCATCTCGCTGATGACCCGGCGCATCACCTCGATCGGACAAGTGGCACCGGCCATGATCCCGGTACGCAGGCTCGACAGGTCGAACTCACCACGCCTGGGCTGGTCGAGCATGGCAATGAACATGGTGGGCACCCCATATAAGCCGGTAGCCCGCTCCTCGGCCACGGTACTGAGGGTCAGCAACGGATCGAAGGCATCGTTGGGGTAGATCATGGTGGTGCCGTGGGTGATACAGCCCAGGTTGCCCATGACCATGCCGAAGCAGTGATACAGCGGCACCGGGATCACCAGCCGATCTGCCGCGGTCAGGCCCAGGCTCTCCCCCACCATGTAACCGTTATTGAGGATGTTGTAGTGACTCAGGGTCGCGCCCTTGGGGAAACCGGTGGTGCCGGAGGTGTACTGGATATTCACCGGCTGATCGAAATCCAGGCTGTCCTGGCGCGCCTGCAATTGCTCGGCGGTGGCTCCAGCGGCAAGGGCCGTCAGTTGCGACCAGGGCAGAAAGCCGGAGGGCGGCTGGGCATCCAGGCTGATCACCCCACGCAACTCGGGCAGGCGTTCACAGTGCAATTGACCGATGGATTGCTCCGCCAATTCAGGGATCAGCCCCTGCAGCATGCCGTGGTAGTCAGAGGTCTTGAAGGCTCCGGCGCAGATCAGCCACTGGCAGCCGGACTGCTTGAGCACATATTCCAGCTCGGAACTGCGATAGGCCGGGTTGATGTTCACCAGGATCGCGCCGATCTTGGCACTGGCAAATTGGGCGATGCACCACTGGGCGCAGTTGGGGGCCCAGATCCCCAGTCGATCCCCCGTCTTCAGCCCCAAGGCCAGCAGCGCCCTGGCATGCAGGTCGACGGCCTCGCGCAGTTGCTGCCAGCTGTAGCGCAACTGCTGATGACGCACCACCAGGGCTTCCCCCTGGGGATAGGTAGCGACGGTGTTGTCGAAGGCCTGGCCGATGGTCAGCGCCAGCAATGGCTTGTCTTGCGTACCACGGGTGTAACTGCGATCCGGCTGGAAACCCGAGTGTTCCATGACGACCCCTATTGTCTTTATTAGTGGGTGTTCAGGAGCCTGGCCGATGGTGCGAAAAAGCCTGGCTCCAATCGAAAGCCCTGCTACTCTGGCGCAAGTTGACGTTTACGTAAAGGGCGATTGACAGCCTTCGGTCGCAGGTTTACGTTAACGTAAAGGTGAGAGCTAGACAGCGCCGCTCTCTGCAGCCCATTCCCTCAATAAAAACAAGTTTGAAGGTGCCCCGCCATGAGTTACCCGACCCTGAACTTCGCCCTCGGTGAAACCATTGACATGCTGCGCCAACAGGTCCAGGCCTTCGTCAAGGCGGAACTGGCTCCTCGGGCGGCACAGATCGATGTCGACAACCTGTTCCCCGCCGACATGTGGCGCAAGTTCGGCGACATGGGCCTCTTGGGCATTACCGTAGCGGAAGAATACGGCGGCGCCGGGCTGGGTTACCTGGCCCACGTGGTGGCCATGGAAGAGATCAGCCGCGGCTCCGCCTCGGTGGCACTGTCCTATGGTGCCCACTCCAACCTCTGCGTGAACCAGATCAACCGCAACGGCAACCACGAGCAGAAGAGCAAGTACCTGCCCAAGCTGATCAGCGGCGAACACATTGGCGCCCTGGCCATGAGCGAACCCAACGCCGGCTCCGACGTGGTGTCGATGAAGCTGCGCGCCGACAAGCGCGGTGACCACTTCGTCCTCAACGGCAGCAAGACCTGGATCACCAACGGCCCCGACGCCAACACCTACGTGATCTACGCCAAGACCGACCTGGAAAAGGGCCCCCACGGCATCACCGCCTTCATCGTCGAGCGTGACTGGAAAGGCTTCAGCCGCAGCAACAAGTTCGACAAGCTGGGCATGCGCGGCTCCAACACTTGCGAACTGTTCTTCGATGACGTGGAAGTGCCGGAGGAAAACATCCTCGGCGTGCTCAACGGCGGGGTCAAAGTGCTGATGAGCGGCCTGGACTACGAGCGCGTGGTGCTCTCCGGCGGCCCGACCGGGATCATGCAAGCCTGCATGGACCTGGTGGTGCCCTACATCCACGACCGCAAGCAGTTCGGTCAGAGCATCGGCGAGTTCCAGTTGATCCAGGGCAAGATCGCCGACATGTACACCCAGCTCAACGCCAGCCGCGCCTACCTGTACGCCGTGGCCCAGGCCTGTGAGCGTGGCGAAACCACCCGCAAGGACGCCGCCGGGGTGATTCTCTACAGCGCCGAACGTGCCACCCAGATGGCCCTGGATGCGATCCAGATCCTTGGCGGCAACGGCTACATCAACGAATTCCCCGCGGGCCGCCTGCTGCGTGACGCCAAGCTCTACGAAATCGGCGCCGGCACCAGCGAAATCCGCCGCATGCTGATCGGTCGCGAACTGTTCAACGAAACCAAGTAAGAGCAGCCGCACGTTGCGAGCTACGAGCGGCAAGCCAAAGCTGCCGTAATACCGACTTACTTTTGCAGCTTGAAGCGTGTCGCTTGAAGCTGCCGTAGGCCCTCCCATGATTCTGAAGTCTCAGCTCAACCCGAAATCCCCCGAGTTCGCGCAGAACGCGGCCAGCATGCTGGCCCAAGTCGACGCCCTGCATACCCTGCTCGCCCAGGTCCAGCAAGGCGGTGGTGCCAAGGCCCAGGAGCGCCACACTTCCCGGGGCAAACTGCTGCCGCGCGAGCGTATCAACCGCCTGCTCGACCCTGGCTCGCCGTTTCTTGAAGTCAGCCCCCTGGCCGCCTACGAGGTCTATGGCGAAGACGTGCCCGCCGCCGGCGTGATTGCCGGCATTGGTCGGGTAGAAGGCATCGAATGCATGATCGTGGCCAACGACGCCACGGTAAAAGGCGGCTCCTACTACCCGCTGACGGTAAAGAAACACCTGCGGGCCCAGACCATCGCCCAACAGAACCGCCTGCCCTGCATCTACCTGGTGGACTCCGGCGGCGCCAACCTGCCGCGCCAGGACGAAGTATTCCCGGACCGCGAGCACTTCGGCCGGATTTTCTTCAACCAGGCCAACATGAGCGCCCAGGGCATTCCGCAGATCGCCGTGGTCATGGGTTCCTGCACCGCCGGCGGCGCCTACGTGCCGGCCATGGCCGACGAAGCCATCATGGTTCGTGAACAGGCCACCATCTTCCTCGCCGGCCCGCCCCTGGTAAAAGCTGCCACCGGCGAGGTGGTGAGTGCCGAAGAGTTGGGCGGCGCCGACGTGCACTGCAAGATTTCCGGGGTTGCCGACCACTACGCCGACAGCGATGAACACGCCCTGGCCCTGGCCCGGCGCAGCGTGGCCAACCTCAACTGGCACAAGCAGGGCCAGTTGCAGCAACGCACCCCGCTCGCTCCGCTGTATGCCCGTGAAGAGCTTTACGGCGTGGTGCCGGCCGATCCCAAGCAGCCCTTCGATGTACGCGAAGTCATCAGCAGGCTGGTGGACGGCTCGTTGTTCGATGAATTCAAGGCCCTGTTCGGCACCACCCTGGTCTGCGGTTTCGCTCACCTGCATGGCTACCCTATCGCCATCCTCGCCAACAACGGCATCCTCTTCGCCGAAGCCGCGCAAAAAGGCGCGCACTTCATCGAACTGGCCTGCCAGCGCGGGATTCCCCTGCTATTTCTGCAGAACATCACCGGCTTCATGGTGGGCCAGAAATACGAGGCTGGCGGCATCGCCAAGCACGGCGCCAAGCTGGTCACCGCGGTGGCCTGTGCCAAGGTGCCGAAATTTACCGTGATCATCGGCGGCAGCTTCGGGGCCGGTAACTACGGCATGTGCGGTCGCGCCTACGATCCACGCTTTCTGTGGATGTGGCCCAACGCGCGGATTGGCGTGATGGGGGCCGAACAGGCGGCCGGGGTGCTGGTCCAGGTCAAGCGCGAGCAGGCGGAACGCGGCGGACACCCTTTCGATGCCGCCCAGGAAGCCGAGATCAAACAGCCGATCCTCGATCAATACGAGCACCAGGGGCACCCTTACTACTCCAGCGCCCGGCTATGGGACGACGGCGTCATCGACCCGGCACAGACCCGTGACGTCCTGGCCCTGGCCCTGTCTGCGGCCCTTAATGCACCCATCGAACAGAGCCGCTTCGGCGTGTTCCGCATGTAATCCTGCGCGAGAAGAACATGAGCGACTTCAATACCCTGGAACTGCTGCGTGACCCTCGTGGCTTCGCCACCCTGTGGCTCAGCCGCGAAACCAAGAACAACGCCTTCAACGCCGAGATGATCCGCGAGCTGATCCTGGCCCTGGATCAGGTGCAGAGCGACCCGAGCCTGCGCTTCCTGCTGCTGCGCGGACGCGGCAAGCACTTCAGTGCCGGCGCCGACCTGGCCTGGATGCAGCAGTCCGCCGAACTCGACTACCAGACCAACCTCGACGACGCCCGGGAACTGGCGGAGTTGATGTACAACCTGGCCAAACTGAAGATCCCGACCCTGGCCGTGGTGCAAGGCGCAGCGTTTGGTGGCGCCCTGGGCCTGATCAGTTGCTGCGACATGGCAATCGGTACCGACGATGCGCAGTTCTGCTTGTCGGAAGTCCGCATTGGCCTGGCGCCAGCGGTCATCAGTCCCTTTGTGGTCCAGGCAATTGGCGAGCGCGCCGCCCGACGTTATGCCCTCACCGCCGAGCGCTTTGGCGGCCAACGGGCACGGGAAATCGGCTTGCTGGCGGAGAGTTACCCGGCTGCCGAGCTGGAACAGAAAGTCACCCAATGGATCGACAATCTGCTGCTCAACAGCCCCCAAGCCATGCGTGCCAGCAAGGACCTGCTGCGAGAAGTGGGCAATGGCGCCCTCACCACAGCCCTGCGTCGCTACTGCGAAAATGCCATCGCGCGGATTCGGGTCAGCGCCGAAGGCCAGGAAGGCCTGCGGGCCTTCCTGGAAAAACGCCCGCCCAGTTGGCAGTCCGAGCCCACGACCAAGGAGTCCCGCTGATGAGCGCCCCCGTTCTAGACACTTTACTGGTGGCCAACCGTGGCGAGATCGCCTGCCGCGTGATGCGCACCGCCAAGGCCTTGGGCCTGACCACCGTGGCCGTGCACAGCGCCACCGACCGCAATGCCCGGCACAGCCGCGAGGCAGATATCCGCGTCGACCTGGGGGGCAGCAAGGCCGCCGACAGTTACTTGCAGATCGACAAGCTGATCGCTGCGGCCAAGGCCTGCGGCGCCCAGGCCATCCACCCCGGTTACGGCTTTCTCTCGGAAAACGCCGGTTTTGCCCGAGCCATCGAAGCGGCGGGCCTGATCTTTCTCGGCCCGCCCGCCTCGGCCATTGACGCCATGGGCAGCAAGTCGGCGGCCAAGGCACTGATGGAAACCGCCGGCGTACCTCTGGTGCCGGGTTATCACGGCGAAGCCCAGGACCTGGAAACCTTCCGCAGTGCCGCCGAGCGCATCGGCTACCCGGTGCTGCTCAAGGCCACCGCTGGCGGCGGCGGCAAGGGCATGAAAGTGGTCGAGGACGTCAGCCAGTTGGCCGAAGCCCT
This sequence comes from Pseudomonas sp. 50_B, assembly GCF_017491625.1. Lineage (NCBI taxonomy): Bacteria > Pseudomonadati > Pseudomonadota > Gammaproteobacteria > Pseudomonadales > Pseudomonadaceae > Pseudomonas > Pseudomonas sp. 50_B. The sequence continues at coordinate 69,021 of NZ_JAFGYX010000015.1, read as the reverse complement.
GGCCTCGGCCCAGCGTGAAGCCCAATCATCCTTTGGCGATTCGCGGATGCTGGTGGAAAAGTACCTGCTCAAGCCCCGCCACGTGGAGATCCAGGTGTTCGCCGACCAACACGGCAACTGCCTGTACCTCAACGAGCGCGACTGCTCGATCCAGCGGCGTCACCAGAAAGTGGTCGAAGAAGCCCCCGCTCCCGGCCTCAGCCCCGAGTTGCGCAAGGCCATGGGCGAAGCCGCCGTGCGCGCGGCCCAGGCCATCGGCTACGTCGGCGCCGGCACCGTGGAGTTTCTCCTGGATGCTCGCGGCGAATTCTTCTTCATGGAAATGAATACCCGGTTGCAGGTGGAACACCCGGTTACCGAAGCCATTACCGGCCTCGATCTGGTGGCCTGGCAAATACGCGTGGCCCAGGGTGAAGCCCTGCCCATCAGCCAGGAACAGGTCCCGCTGCTGGGGCACGCCATTGAAGTGCGCTTGTATGCCGAAGACCCGGGCAACGACTTCCTTCCCGCGACCGGGCGCCTGGAGTTGTATCGCGAATCCGCCGCTGGCCCGGGCCGTCGGGTCGACAGCGGGGTCGAGGAAGGCGATAGCGTGTCGCCCTTCTACGATCCGATGCTGGGCAAGCTGATCGCCTGGGGCGAAACCCGCGAGCAGGCTCGTCTGCGCCTGTTAAGCATGCTGGACGAGTTCGCCATCGGTGGCCTGAAAACCAACCTGGCGTTCCTGCGGCGCATCATTGCCCATCCAGCGTTCGCCGAGGCGCAACTGGATACCGGATTTATCCCACGCTATCAGGAACAATTACTGCCAGCGCCCTGCGAACTCGGCGCGGACTTCTGGCAAGCGGCCGCACAGGCATTCACACAAAGCCAGCCGGAACGGGTGCGTAGCGACGACCTGCAGTCCCCATGGTCGGCAGTCAATGGCTGGCGCAGCGCGTTACCGGCCCAGACCAGCCTGCACCTGAGCTGTGCCGGACAGGATCAGGCCATCAGCCTGGGCGCTCGCTCGCCAGCCTTCCAGTTGCAAGGTGAACACCTGTGGGTAGAGCAACAGGGGTTGCGTCGTGAACATCGCGCCATTCGCCGTGGTGACACTCTGTACCTGCACTGGCAGGGCGAGATGCACAGCGTCACGGCTTACGATCCGATTGCTGCAGCCGATGCCAGTCACAGCCACCAGGGCGGACTTACTGCACCCATGAACGGCAGCATCGTGCGGGTGCTGGTCAGCGCCGGGCAAAGCGTCGAAGCCGGCGCGCAACTGGTGGTGCTGGAGGCGATGAAGATGGAACACAGCATCCGCGCGCCCCAGGCAGGTGTCATCAAGGCACTGTATTGCCAGGAAGGCGAAATGGTTAGTGAAGGCAGTGCGTTGGTAGAGTTGGAGTAAACCCACTAATAAGAAAGCCCCTTCCTAGCTGTAGGAAGGGGCCTTTCAAGCAAGTTAAAACTTCGCAGTAGCTTGTACGACTACACCAATAACCCGGCACTCGTCGCTGTAGAGCATCTTCGGATAGGTAGGATTGAGGGGAACCAGATAATGCTGACTGCCCTCTTTCACCCACTTACGAAAGATCGCCTCGGCATTACCGGGACACTGTACGACCACCAACTTCCCAGGTTCGGCGGTAACAGCCGGGTCCACCAGAATCAGCATGTCCTGACTGATGCTCAAGCCGCTGGGCGCAATCATTGCGTCACCGACTACCACCAGCCAGAACGCCGCGCCTTGAGCCTGATAATCGGAAAGCTCATAGCGCTCCGGTACATAGGCTGACTTGCCATCTTCACGAACTTCCCCAGCAGCTCGCCAATCGCTCACCGGATAACGGAAGTACGGATTGTACTTGTGCAACAGTGAAGGCTCGTTCACCAGGGGTTCGCCATCGTCACCGAGCATGGGTTTCTCGCGGACCACCAGGGCAACTTCCAGAAAGCCCATGCCGATCTCTTCAAGCACCCGATTCATGTCTTCGATCTTTGGCTGACGGCGTTTGCTCAACCAATGACCGATACCACCCTGAGACATGCCCAGACGCTCGGCGAGTTTTTCCTGTGTGACCTTGCGGCCTTTCATGTTGGCTTTGACCAACTCGATCCATTTGTCCATGGACTGAACAATACGTTGTGTATTTCCGGCCTCAACACACAACTTGTAGTATTTGAAATCTCGTCACAATTACAATACGTATTAATCTAGTTCATACCCCTCTTTCCTTTTCTCAAACAGGACGGAACACTTTATGAACGCAAGCAGCAAGGACGTGCCGGAACTCGATACAGAGACCACATTGAATTCACTCAAGGGCAGCCACGCAGCACGACGGGCGATGGACTACTACTTGAAGCCCGCGCTGACCGGATCGGACAAGGAAGAGAAGTTTTTCGAGGTCAGGCGCAACCTCAGCAGCGAGGAAGCCATGATCCATGCATCCGATCTGCTGCGCTGTGCAGCAGCCACCGCCTATGACGCGGCCGACAATCTGCGGGGGGCCAAGCGTGACCTGGCTTTTTCCGTGGTGCACATGATCGACCTGGCCAAAGCCCTGGTGGACAAGTCCCTGGAAAGTCAGCGCTTTGAGTCCAGCTGAGGCGCCGGCAAGGAAAAAACAGCGGAAACAGGAGAAATGGAAAAATATTTTCCGAAGGGCAGGGAAAAACATTTGACTTGCAAATGATAATGATTATTATTGCAAGCAACTGGTCGCGAGATCAGTCGATAGCCCAAAGGACCTTAGGTCGGACCTTTGGATTATCTCCTCATCAGGCTAATCACGGTTTTTGACCCGGCTTTTTGCCGGGTCTTTTTTTTGCCAGTTTTCTGGCTTGGCTTCAGGCTAATGAAGACGTGGATGCAGCTAAAATAATGGCGGCGATGATAGCAAAAGAATGTCCTTTTGCAAGATAGCAGCCGTGCTAAATGGCCTGGAAAGACAAAAGTAGCGCTTGAGAATCAATCGCATAGCCACTAAGCTGCTTCTGCGTCAAGGACGACGCCCCCCTTCTATTACCCCCCTCAGTGTGTAGAGTAGCGGTCATAACAATCCTATACAGGGACCGACCATGACCGTGGGTAATCACACTTCGTTTCAAATTACTGCCGACTTCGACAGCGGCAATATCAACGTGCTGGACATCAGCAATCCGCTGCAGGCACTGCTGGCCATCCGCCCGGATACCCAGAGTCCGCACTTCCAGTGGTTTCACTTCAAGGTCAGTGGCCTGCATGTCGGCCAGGAACATTGGTTCCGCCTGACCAACGCCAGCCAGTCCTCCTACAACAAAGCCTGGACCGGCTACCAGGCCGTCGCTTCCTATGACCATGTGAACTGGTTTCGCGTACCGACGATCTTCGAAGGTGACGCCCTGCGTTTCAATCTGGAGGCCACCCAGACTCACGCCTGGTTCGCCTACTTCGAGCCCTACAGTCGCGGGCGCCACGACTGGCTGATCGATCAAGCCCTGAGCAAGGCCGACACCGAACTGCTGGCAGTGGGCAAAAGCGTCGAAGGCCGGGATATCCAGCTTCTGCGCAAGGGCAGCGGCAAGGAAGGACAGCGCAAGATCTGGATCATTGCCCAACAGCATCCCGGCGAGCACATGGCCGAATGGTTCATGGAAGGCGTGATCGAACGCCTGCAGCACCGGGATGACCCGGAGCTCAACTCGCTGCTGGCCAAGGCCGATCTGTACCTGGTGCCCAACATGAACCCGGACGGCGCGTTCCACGGCCACCTGCGCACCAACGCCAAGGGCCAGGACCTGAATCGCGCCTGGCAGAACGCCAGCCAGGAACTGAGCCCGGAAGTGCTGTTCGTCCAGCAGCAGATGGAAAAGTACGGCGTCGACCTGTTTCTTGATGTGCACGGCGATGAAGAAATTCCTCACGTCTTCACCGCCGGCTGCGAGGGCAACCCGGGCTACACACCACGCCTGGCGCGACTCGAAGAGCATTTTCGCAGCCACTTGAAGCGCCAGACCCGAGACTTCCAGACTACCCACGGCTACGCCCGGGACAACCCCGGAGAGGCCAACATGACCCTGGCCTGCAATGCCGTCGGGGAGAAATACGACTGCCTGGCGCTGACCCTGGAGATGCCTTTCAAGGACCACGACGATAACCCCAACCCCGTCACCGGCTGGTCCGGCAAGCGCTCCATGCAGCTGGGCAAGGATGTCATGAGCACCCTTGCCGACCTAGTGGACCACCTGCGCTGAACCCGACTGGCGACTGCGCGAGCATTTGCGCAGTCGTCACTCATCGGCGCCAGCCGGCACCCGTCGGCAATCCTCCGGCCCCAGCAAGCGCCCATCCGCCGCACGCAGTTCCAGCGCACGTAACGGTTGCCCGGTTTCCCGGTCGACCATTCGCGAATGCGCCTCGCCCTCCTCGTAGAAAAACGCCTCGCCCCATTGGCGCAAGCCGATGATCAGGGGAAACAGCCCCTTGCCCTTTGGCGTCAGCACGTACTCCTGGTAGGCACTGCCATCAGAGGCCGGCACCACTTCAAAAACCCCGTGTTCCACCAGGGTGCGCAAACGTGCGGCAAGAATGTTCTTGGCCATGCCAAGGTTGCGCTGGAACTCGCCAAAGCGACGGATGCCGTCAAAGGCATCCCGCACAATCAGCAACGACCACCAATCACCGATGGCATCCAGTGAGCGGGCCACCGGGCACTCGGCATCTTGCAGGCTGGTGCGTTTAACCATGCTGGGCAGTCTCCGTTCGGGCCACAGAAAAGTGGTTGCAATATAAAACCGCGATCTCTACCGTACAACTGGTTTTATAACGAAACCAGATACGGAGCCCGACATGTCACGCGATCCTTCCCCTCCTGCCCCCTCGATTCTTTCACCACGGGTGGTGCTGCTGTTCGCCATCGCCTGTGGCCTGGCGGTGGGCAACGTTTACTACGCCCAGCCGCTTCTGGACGCCATGGCCCGAACCTTCGACCTGCCGCCGGCCACGGTGGGCATCATCATCACCCTGACCCAGGTGGGCTACGGCCTGGGGCTGCTGTTGCTGGTGCCTTTGGGCGACCTGCTCAACCGCCGGCGACTGATCGTCACCCAGACTCTGCTTTCAGTGCTGGCCTTGCTAATGGTGGCCCTGGCCCCCAACAGCGCCTGGCTGCTACTGGGCATGGCCAGTACCGGCCTGCTGGCGGTGGTGACCCAGGTTCTGGTGGCCTATGCCGCGAACCTGGCACCCACAGCCCAGCGTGGACGGGTGGTCGGCATGGTGACCAGCGGCATCGTGGTAGGCATTCTGCTGGCCCGCACCGTGGCCGGAACCATGGCCGATCTGGCCGGCTGGCGTTCGGTCTATCTGTTGTCGGCCGGCTTGACCCTGCTGGTGGCCCTGACCCTGTGGAGAGTGCTGCCCAGAGTTGAACAGCCACCCGCAGTGCAACGCTACGGGCAATTGCTCGGCTCGCTGCTGCAACTGTTCAGGGAAGAAAAAGTGCTGCGCGACCGTGCAGTGCTGGCGATGTTGATCTTCGCCGCGGGCACCGTCTTGTGGACCCCGCTGGTACTGCCTCTGAGCGCCCCGCCGCTGTCGCTGTCTCACACCGAAATCGGCCTGTTCGGCCTGGCCGGGGCCGCCGGCGCCCTGGGCGCGGCACGGGCCGGGCGCTGGGCGGATCGCGGCCTGGCACAGTGGACCAGCGGCCTGGCCCTGACGTTGATGTTGCTGTCCTGGCTGCCCATTGCCTTTACCCAATCGTCCCTGTGGGCACTGCTACTGGGAGTCATCACCTTCGACCTGGGCTTGCAGGCCGTCCACGTCACCAGCCAGAGCCTGATCTACAGCGTGCGCCCGCAAGCCCAGAGCCGCTTGGCCGCCGGTTACATGCTGTTCTACTCCCTGGGCAGCGCCGGCGGCTCGATTGCCGCCACCGCCACCTACGCCTGGGCCGGCTGGATCGGGGTCTGCCTGTTGGGAGCCGCTATCAACAGCCTGGCACTGGTCTATTGGCTGTGGAGCCTGAACCCCGGGAAAGCTCGGACCGAGGCTCGCTGTGCCATTTGAACGACACAGCAGGCTTGCTCAAGGGGGACTCAAACCCGCCCCCGCAGCATGCTCTGCAATACCCCGTCTCGGCGGACCCAGCCATGGAACAGTGCCGCCGCCAGATGCAGCAACACCGTCAGGAACAGCAGATAAGCCAGGTAGCCATGGGCCTTGCGCAACAGAGCGAACACCTGGGCATTGGCCGGCAGGATCGCCGGCAACTGCAACGAACCGCTCAGCATCACCGGGTCCCCGGCCGCCGAAATCATGGCCCAGCCCAGTACCGGCAAGCCCAGCATCAGGGCGTACAGCAGCACATGGGAGGCTTTGGCCGCCAACACCTGCCAGCCCGGCAAGTCTGCCGGCAGCGGCGGTTGTCGAGTGGAAAAACGCACAAACAGGCGCACCGCCGCCAACAGCAGAATGGCGATGCCCAACGGCTTGTGCAGGTGGATCAGCCACTCATGACGGGCGGACACCGAGGTCACCATGCCGGCACCGATAAACAGCATGGCAATGATCATCAGCGCCATCAGCCAGTGCAGCAGGCGCGCCAGCGGGGCGAAGTGTTGAGGGTGGCTATTCATGGACGCGGTTCCTGGGCGGAGGGCAATTGACTGACTTCGCTGGTGCGACGCAGGTAGGAACTGGCGTAGGCAGCAGAGCGTGCTGCCAGCAGGGGATCATCGGAGGCCTGGATGCCATTGGGCAGAATCAGCGGGTCGTAATTGATGTCCCGGCACTGGCCACTGTTCTGCGGCTGGGTGCCTTGCAGCACCAGGGTCCCGGCATTGATCACCGGACGCTCTGCGGGCCAGGCCTTGCTGGCGTCATGGGTGGGGTCATCGGGCGCCGCCAGGGTGATCTGCAAACGCCAGCGCAACGGCCCTTGAGCCAGGCGCTGCGTCAGGTCTTGTTCCAGGTAGTCCGCGCCTTGCGGAGCACTGCCCGGGGCTGGCGCCTCACCGGTCTCGGGGACCACGCCCCAGCGCACCGCCTGGCGCTTGCCGCTGCCATCCACCAGGTAGAACGCGTTGATCCCGTTGTAGCTTTCACTGGCATAACTGGCTGAAGGCTTGGCGCTCTTGATCCATTGCAGAAAGGGCCCGGCCTCCGGGTGAGCGGCAAAGAACGCCGGCACCCTGGTCGGGTCCGGCTTGCCCGTGGCCGGATCAGGGGAACTGGCCTGCTGCAGTTGATAGAACGCCTCGGGAGTGCCCACCGGAAACACCGGCATGCTGTTCATTCCCGTGCGCCACTGCTGGCCGTTGGCCTGGAGGAAACGCAACGCCAGGCTGCGGATCGGCACGCTGCTGTCCGGCGCATAGGGGTTGCCGCTGGGCAGGGCAAAACGCCCCACCACCGGCGTTTGCGCCTCGCTGAACACCTGTGCCGTGGAGTAGGCCCGGGCCTCGCCACTGCTCTGGAAGTAACCGATGACACACACGCCCTTGGCGTGGTTGCGGCGAAACCCCGGATGCACGCCGTTATTGGTCTCCAGCACATCCACCAGGGCCTTGGGAGTCAGGCGTTGCGGGTCGAAGTTGCCGTGCACGTAGGCCAGCGCCGCGGCAGCGGCGGCCACCACCCAGGCAATGGCCCCCAGGCGCAAGGTCAGGCTGACAGCACTCAAGGGCGGACGATCGGGTGGCGAGGATGGGGCAACCATGGACATCTCCAGTACGCGGGGCCACAAGGGACCAGGACCAGTCAGACGCAGCCCGGTGCCGGTTATTCCACAGCCCGATATTTATTTGCGCGTCTGTGGAATAACCTGCGAGGCAGCGCGTCTTCCTAGTCCCAAGCCTAGTGACTGGCCCAGCACCTGCAGGACTTCATGAACGATTTCGACGAACAGCTACGCCTGCTGCTCCCCCGCCTCAGGCGCTTTGCCCTGTCCCTGACGCGCCAGCCCAGCAGCGCCGACGATCTGGTGCAGTCCTGCCTGGAGCGCGCCTTGTCGAGTCGGGCCCATAAACGCCCCGAAGGCGATCTGCGAGCCTGGCTGTTTTCCATCCTCTACCGGCAGTTTCTTGATGCCCACCGACGCTCCCGGCGTTACGCACGCATGCTCGAATTCTTTACCGGCCGTGACGACGCCCAGCCTTCGGTGGAGCGCACCGTAGTCGCCCAGTCGACCCTGGCCGCTTTCGACCGCCTGAACGCCGAGCAACGCGCCCTGCTGCTCTGGGTCTCGGTGGAGGGCTTGAGCTACAAGGAAGTGGCAGAGATCCTCCAGGTGCCCGTCGGCACCGTGATGTCGCGCCTGTCCAGGGCCCGCCAGGCGCTGCGCCAACTCAGCGACGGCGAAATCAGCAGCCCCTCTCTACGGATACTCAAATGATCAGCCTGCCCCCCAGCGACAGCGACCTGCACGCCTACGTCGATCACCAGCTCAGCGAAGCGGACCGCCGGGTGCTGGACAGTTACCTGGCCAACCATCCGCAGACGGCAGCCCAGGTCCAGGCCTGGCAGCAGGATGCCCAGCACCTGCGGGCCGCCCTCGGTGGCGCCCTGCTGCAAGCGCCCAACCCGGCGCTGGAGCCGACGCTGATCCGTACGCGCTACCAGCAGCGGGGCTTGCGGCGCCTGGCCAGTGCCGCGGCACTGCTGGTGGCGGTCGGGGTTGGCGGTCTGAGCGGCTGGCAGGCCCGGGAGCTGACCCTGGCCGGCAACAGCGTGCTGCCGATGACCGATGCCCTCCAGGCGTATCGCCTGTTCGCCGAGCAAGGCATCCTGCCGGCGGACTTCAAGGTCCAGGACAACGGCGCCATGCAAGCCTGGCTGGATCGCTACTTCACCCAGGCCAGCCCGCTGCCGGACCTGCACGACGCTGGCTTCAAAGCGGTCAGCGGGCGCCTGCTCAGTACCGAACAAGGGCCGGCGGCAATGGTTCTGTACCAGGATCGCGAGGGGCGCAAAGTCAGCTTCTACATCCGCCCGCCAGGACCGCAAAACACCCTGCTACCCCGTGGTAGCCGCCGTGACGGCCCGTTGCAGGCACAGTACTGGTCCGGCGAGGGCTACAACTACGCCATGGTCGGCCCGGTGGAAATACCCTTGTAGACCTTCAGAACCCCACGTCCAGCACCACGTTGTCGATGTAGGTGCCCGCGGGCGGCGTGTTCTGGTCGGTGTAGATCCTGGCGTTGTAGTTGAAGATCTGGCTGCCGGTACCCAGGCCATTGCCCGGGTTCACTTCGGCATCGGTGCTGGAGCGTCGGGCACTGCCAACGCTGCCCCAACGGGTGTTGCCGGCACTTTTGAAAATGTCGTAGGCCAGGTAGTTGCTGCCGGAAATCATCCGCCGTCGCCCTCCCGCGCTCACGGGTTGCTGGCCGTCGCTCAAGCCCACGGTATAGGCACTGCCCTTGGTGCAGGACAGGTTGATGGTCTGCCCGGTGACCGTGGCGAAGGCACTGACCACCGGCGCGCTGCCGAAACTGATGTTCGGCGCGGTGATCACGCAATCGTTGGACACCGTCATGTTCACCGTGAGCGCCTGGGTGCCGCTGCCGATGTCCCGTCCCAGGCAGCCCCCCAGTGCGCCGATCCCGGCGCAATAGTTCCAGCTCCAGAAGATGCTCAGGTTCTCGGTGTAGACACCTGCCGCTACGTTGCTGCCGGTGATGGTCCCCATGTAGATGGGCACGGTCTTGGCCACGGTGGGGCTGCCCAGCAAGCCCAGGAGGTCGATGATCGAGTTGCGCGCGAAGTCGAACTGCACGCCCCGAGTGATCGGATAGCTGGTGCTGTTGTTGGCGTACAGGGTGTAGCCGATGACATCGCCCGTGGGGCCGACCATGCCGCTGGTGCTGGACGTGATGGTGGCGTAGAAGTGGTCGTTGCTGGCCAGCAGGCTCAACAGCGAGCCAGTGCAGCTCAAGCCCGCATTGGTGGTGGAAGCCGGCTGCGAAGTGGTACGCACCAGGATCGAGCTGACAGTGCCGAACCCCGCCGGTGCGGTGCTGACGGCGTTGCACAGCGCCTGGGCCTGCAGCGTCAGCAGACTCGCCAGCAGCCCCACTATTGCCTGTCGCCATCCCTTGAACCTGTCCACCCTCAGCACTCCCTTGCCTCGTGACGCCACAACTACTGGCAGACCAGCGGGCCGATCAACGGCACCTGCTGCTGTTGCAGATCCATGTCGAACTGCGCACCGCAGCTCTGGCCATCAGCCAGGCCGACTTGCAGGCTGTTGTGTTGCGAAAGATTCTCCAGATACACCAGCCCATCCCAGCCGACCACCGCCCGAGCCCCACTCTGCTCATGGGTCACGGTGCTGCCCAGGGGCAGTTCCCGTTGCTGGGCGTCCACCAGCACCACGCTGGCGGCGATGATCCGGGTCAGTGGAAACTCCAGCAAATAGCCGCTGCCACGACGCACCGCCACTCGCTGCTCCACATTCGGCGTCTGGACGTTGGCCGGCAGGTTCAACGGATCGATCTCGTACTTGCCCCGGTAATAGGCACTGCTCCAGGGCACCAGCAAGTGTCCGTTCTTGTCGGTCTGCCCCACCAACTGGTTTTCATAGCGCACCGGGATGTCCTGGTAACCATCGGTGCTGACCACCACGAAGGCATCGTCGATCTGGTTGGCAGCGAACACCTGGCGGTCCATCCACACCAGCGAGCCACTGGCATCGGCCCAGCGGGTCTCGGCATCGCGGGTGCCATAGACCCCCGCCTGCAGGCGCACCGACTGCAAGCGCCAGGTGACATCTGCCTGGCGATAGTCGGCGCCGCTGCCCGTGGCATAACCCAGGTTGTAGCCAACCCCGCCCTCCAGGGGCACCGAACGACTGAAATTGACCCGCTGGCGGTTTTCCCCCGTCTTGCTGCGTTCGTTGCTCAGGCTCAGGCTGCCGTGCAAGTCGAAGGGAATCACCAGCTGCGCCTGCATCGCCCACTGGCTGTCGCCGATCTCCCGGTTGGCCGACAGGTAGAAGCTGCTGTTGTGCCACAGCGGCTTGCTCCAGGTCAGGTTCAACAACCGGGTGCGGCTCGAGTCAGCGGCCCGCACATCGAAGTAGCCGGCCCCCAGGCTGCCGTAGCGATCCAGGTTGAGGCTCAGGGTCAGTTGCTCGCTGCGCTGGCTGAGGCTGATGTAGGGGCTGTCGACCACCGTCAGGTCGGCATACTGGTCACGACGTTGCATGCGCTGGTACGCCAGGCTGAAACGCTGGTTGTTGTACTGGTAGCCGAAGCTGAACTGCTGACCGCCGCTGCCGTCAAAACGGCTCTGGCTGAGCGCCGTGTTGAGCACGCCGAAGTTGCCCAGGCGCATATTGCCGCCCACCCCGCCCAGCGTCAGGGAGTCCGAGGCCTCGGCATGCGCTTCCAGGGTCAGGCTGTCGCTCAGGCCATGGCGCAGGCTGCCGGAGGTGGCACCCGGGCCGTAGCCAAAATCACGCAGGGTGTAGTCCCGGCGCAGGTTCCCTGCGGCCACCGAGAAATCCGTCAGCCCCTTCTGCAGCAGGCTGCTGGTAACGTAGAACGGCACCGTGGTCGACACTTGCCGCCCCAGGGCGTCCGTGGTCACCACCACCGCCTCCCCAGCCCCGTTGATAAAGGGAATGTTGGTCAGGGTGTAAGGCCCCGGTTGCACCTCGCTGCTGCTGGACTTGTAGCCATTGATGAACAGGTCCAGGGAGGATGGCACCGCCGCTTCACCGGCAAACTGCGGCAAGGGATAGGTCACCAGGTCCGGGCGCACGGCGAAATCCCGAGACAGCTGGACCCCACCCAGACGCACCGAACTGCTCCAGGGCAAGGCGCTGCTCACCACGTCACCCGCCTCATAGGTCAGCAGGCGTTCTTCATCGGAAAAACGCCAGGTGGTGTCATAACGCCGATACCCATTGTTCAACGAGCTGCTGGCAACGCCGGACAAGGTCCGCCGGTACTGCCCGGTATTGGACAAGGTGCCCCAGGTGTCGAACAGCCGCACTTCATTCCAGGCCGCCAGGTAGGTGCCGCCTTCATCGGTGTCATTGAGGTACAGATCGTAGTTGAGCAGCGCGCCGAAGCTGCTCAGGGCCGGTGTCCTTGGATAGGCCTGGCGACTGCCGATGAACTGCTCCGGCAGCCAATCCGGCGGCACATCAATCAGCAGGCGCTGGCCCTGACTGTCGTAATCGCTGTGCAGGCCCGGCAGGCTGTCCAGATCGACTTCGCTGCCCAGCCCCTCCGGCAGCTTGATGCCGGTTTCCCGCAGCGTCTGCACCGGCATGAACAATCGTCCGGCACGCTGCTCCACCGCCACCACCTTCCCTGTGTTCATCTGATTGATCACCAGTTCCAGAAACAACTGCGCATCGGCCAGCGACTCCAGGCTGCTGGGCGGTGGCGGCAGCTCGCCAGCTTGGCAAAAAGGCGCCAGCATCAGACCGCACAGGCCAGCCATCAGTCCTTTCCAGCAGCGCAAACAACGAGCAGCGTCCTGGCTCATGGCGGGTTCAAGTCCATTTATGGACATCTCCATCCCAAGGCGGATGCGTCACCGCGCTCGCATCCGTCCGTACCTCTTCCGAGCGCCACCTGGCAGGCGCTTGCATGACTGCAGTGGATCAGTGCGCAGGCGCCAGACTCTGCACCTGCGGCGCGCCATTGACCCGCAGTTGCAGGGTCGAATCCATTGTCAGGGGGGCCGTCACCGGCCAGCGCATGACCGCCCCGGGCAGCACGTAACCGAGCAAGCCCGGCGCCAGCGGCCGGGTCTGCCCGCCCTGCTTGAACGCCACATCGGTCAGGCGTGCGTGCACGGCCCCCTGGTTACGCAGCTCGAAAAACGTCTGGCCGTCCACCGCCACTTTGCGCCAGCTCAGGTCCGGTACACCGGCGCCCTTGGGATCGCGAGGGCGGGAAGTGTCTTCCTTGCTCCAGAGGCCGGCGCCATAGGCGAACAACGGCACCGAGTAACGCATCTGGAAGCGGATCGCCGCCGCACTCTTGGCCCCCTCTTCCGGGGTGATGGGCTTGGCCGAAGGAATCTCGTCGATGATGATCCGGTACGCCAGCTCCTGCCCCGGCGGCACCTCACGGGTTCGGGTCAGGCGCACCAGTTGCTTCTGCCCGGGTTCGATCTTCGCCACCGGCGGGCTGCCGATGACGTCGCGCTGGTTCTGGTACTGGTCGGCAAAACCGCTCTGGCTCCAGGCAAACACCCGGATCTGCAGGTTGGCGGTTTCAGTACCGCGGTTTTCCAGCCACAGTGCACTGGCTTGCTGATCCGCCTCCAGAACCGGATCGATCGGCCAGATCAGCACCGAGCTGGCGGCCTGGACCCTGGGCACGCCGGACAACACTCCGGCCAGTATCAGGTAACCGGTGGCCCAAAGGCCCCGCAAAGGTAAATGCATACTGCTACTCCTTGTCCGCCTGCCGACTGGTTGTCGACTCGCCCCATCACCACGACAGCTGCACCTGCAGCACATCGCTGTAAGTCCCCCCAGGCTGATTGCCCGGCAACTGCACCTGCCCGTAGATCGGCAGGCTGATGTTATTGGCATCGCTGTAAGCCACGGCCACGCTCTGGCCTATACCCAGGCTCTGGCTGTACGCCGCATCGCGAAACAACTGATAGGCCACCCGGGCACTGCCGCTATTGAGCTGCATATGTCGCCCGCTGCTGTTGTACTGGCCGCCGTCCACGGTCATGTTCAGGGCCACTCCCGGTGTGCACTGCAATTGCACGCCCCCGATCAACGCCACTCGCACGGTGCTGGTGGACAGCGCCGACTGGCTGCCGAAGGACAGACTGCCGTAGTTGCTGACACCGCCCACCACCAGACAACCGGCGGTGATGGTGGCACTGACCTGGAAGTTCTGGCTGGTGGCCGCCCAGATCCACGCCGGCCAGGCACTGGCGCAGATCAGGGCAAACAGCGCAAGACCTTGGCTGGCCATGGCATCAGAAGGTCAGCTGCACGGACACCGTATCGGTGTAGGTGCCGGCCGGCAGCCCGGCCTTGCCCACGGCCTGGCCATAGAGGTTCACGGTCTGCGCGACCCCGGTGCTCGGCGCCAGGTTGATCACCCCATTGATCGCCACGATCTGCGAGTGGCCGGAGTCGGTGTACAGGTCGTAGGGCACATAGTTGGCCACCCCGTCGTACAACGCCCGGGTGCCACCCGAGGACATACCGTCATTGTTGCCGCCCTGGATGGTCAGGCTGGGTGTGGTGCCGCTGGAGCAGAGAATCGACAGAGCCCCGCCACCGCCCCCCAGCACCTGGCCAGTGGCCGTCGTAAACAGGCTGTTGGTGGTGCCGAAGTTCAAGGCGCCGAAGTTCAGACCGGTGCTGCCGCCCACCCCGTTGACCTGGCAACTGCTGGTGAGGATCAGGGTTGAGCTGATCTGACCGGTGACCGTAGTGGCGGCGTTGGCCGTGGAAACCATGACCAGTCCCAACAAGGGCCAGCCAATCCTGGATACAAGCGCGTGCATGATGTGCGTCCTCTCGTGAGTTACCAATCCAGCGTGATGGTCAGGGTGTCGGTGTAGACCCCTGCCGGAACCGCGCGGGTATTCGCGACCACAGAGCCGAACACCGGAATGGGAATCCGCCTGCCGCTGCTCACTGCGAAATTGCGCTGCTGGCCGATGCTGTAGCTGTCGCTACCGGATGCATCGACAAACAATCGATAGGGAATGGTCTGGCGTCCGTTGCTCAAACGCCGGGTTGTACCGTCGCCGTTGAGGCCGCCATTGATGGTCACGGTGAAACCGGTGACCGAGGGATTGCAGGCCACCTGCAACTGGCCTTCGGCACTGTCGGTGAGGCTGGCCTTGATGGGGTTGACCCAGGTCGGCCCCTGCTGCCCGAAGTCGAGCATGCCCAGGTTGCTGATGGGGTTCGTGGAGGGCGCGCTGCCGCCACTGCTCACCTGACAACTGGCAGTGATCACCAGGCGCGCCTGGATCTGCCCGCTGATCGCCGCCTGGGCATCATCAACCAGCAGACACAGCGAGCCCAGGGCGACGATCGTCCAGGTCCTGCCTTTCATTGCACCCATCCCGGTTCCATCAGGACTCCCACGTGAGCCGCTCAACCTGAACGGCTGTCCCTGCTCTGCCCGGGTCCCCCGTGGCAGCTGTCATACCCCCGACCTCACCAGGTCAGGGTCACCTTCAATACATCGGAATAGCCCCCGGCCCGGGGAATCTCGGCCAGAGGTTCAATGCGCCCGTACAGGGGCAGATCCACAGTGCCGGAGTCCGGCACCCGTCCACTGACCGGGACATTCACCGGCAACGCAATGCGCCGGGCCGAGTCCTGGTAGAGGCGATAAGGAATGGGTTTGCCCAACGCACTGTTGCTGGCCAGGTAACGCACCTCGCCGACACCGCCATGCAGGCCGCCGTCGATACGCATCTGATAAGGGGTATCGGGATTGCACTCCAGGCGTGGCAGACGACCACTGCCCCATGCCGCAGCCAAAGGCCCCGCCGGATCGTTCAGGCGCGCAGTACTGCCAAAGTCCAAGGTACCGAGTTGCTCGACACCCGCCTCCCGCTGCTGACCCACCAACTGGCAGCCACGCTGCACATCGACCCGGACCTGCACCTGCAAATCCGCGGCCCCTGCCGTCGCGCTGAGCAACGCGCTCATGACTGCCAAACCCTTATATCCATTCAAGGCCTCAATCCTTATGAGGAGCATTCGCTGAAATCAGGTTAGCAACCGCGGGCGAAACTGCCAGTTAGCGTATTAATCGGCCTGCCCGGTGTGAATGACCGTCTATCGCCGCCATGCCTTTTCGAGATCACTGGCTGTTGGGTTTTCTATTGGTTAAATTGTCGCGCCGCTTTTAAGGTAGGCGGCCTGGAATCATCGGGGTAACCACCATTGGCCGCTTTACCGCCAACACCTGCACAGACTCAATCACCCTGGCGACGCCTGTTCGCCCGAGCCTTGCGCCGCCCGAACGGTGCCGGTGGCGTGATCCATGACTACTTTCGCCACAAGGCCCGGGACCTGGGATACACCCTCAGCCACAGCCAATTGCGGGTGATCGACTGCATGGCCCGGCAGGCCGAGGACCTGATGCAATCCCCCGGCAAGGCCCAGAGCCTGTACCTGTACGGCGCCGTCGGCCGGGGCAAGAGCTGGTTGCTGGACGGCTTCTTCCGCGCCTTGCCCATCGCCGAAAAACAGCGCCTGCACTTCCACGACTTCTTCGCCCGGTTGCACCAGGGCATGTTCCGCCATCAGCAGCAGGCCGACGCTCTGGAAACCACCCTGGATGAACTGCTCAACCAGTGCCGAGTGCTGTGCTTCGATGAGTTCCATGTCCATGACATTGGCGATGCGATGCTGATCACCCGGCTGTTCAAGGCCCTGTTCAACCGCGGCATCACGCTGTTACTGACCTCCAACTACGCCCCCGAGGGCCTGCTGCCCAACCCGCTGTACCACGCCCGCTTCAAGCCGGTGATCGAACTGATCAACGGGCGCATGCAGGTGATGGAGGTGGGAGGCCCCCACGACTACCGGAGCCAGGCCCGCTCCCACGATCAGCAGCTCTTCACCCAGGGTCACTATGTGTGGCCCGGCACCCCGGCCCAGCGCCAGGCCCTGGAACTGCCCGAGCGCCATGCCGCGGCGGCGCAACTGACAGTAGGCGCCCGGCAATTGACCGTGCGCCAGATTCAGCAGCGCAGCATCCGTTTTGAATTCAACGATGTGTGCGAACAGCCCACGGCCGTCATGGACTACCTGGAACTGAGTCGCCACTTCGACACCTGGATCATCGACGAACTGCCGGAGCTGGGAGAATGCTCGATCGCCGCCCAGCAACGCTTCATCAACCTGATCGACGTGCTCTACGACCAGGACAAACGCCTGCTGCTGATCGGCCAGCGCCCGCTGCACGAGTGCCTGGGCGGCCACGCCATCGACCTGGCGCGCACCCGCAGCCGCCTCGGGCAACTGCGGGAAATCGGTCCCGGGCCGGCCCATGGCTGAGCCAGCGCACACCTGCATGCACAGGCTGCCGCTGACTTTTTTCCAGCTGCTTGACCTGCACCTGAGCAACTTGACGCTCGAACATCCGTGCCGGTTTGGCCTGCTGGCGTTCTCCCCCGCCGAATTCGCGGCAAAGGGCTACGAACTGATCGGCGAGCCCACGGACTTTCACTTCTACGAAAAGAGCCACTTGACGGATTACCACCAGCGAACGCTGGAGGTGATTTTCAAGTGCTACTTCTTCGGCCAGCAACGGATTGACAGTGGCTTCAACCTGGTGTGCGGCGTCCGCCTTACAACCTTGCTCAAGTACCTCAAAGGTTGGACCAAGCCGGGCCACAGCCTGGCCTTTTACTTCTCGCACGACAAGAAAGAAGGCGCAGTGATTCTGGATGACCGGCATGTGATGCGTTTCAACCAATGGAGCGCCAGAGGCGCCTATCTGATTGCCACCCTGGAAAGCGACTTTGACTCAAGCAACCCCTCGGGCAGGATGGCCACCGAGTCAGTCAAAAAGACCTTTGAACACTACAGCCTGGAGTGGATGCCAGGCGAGGCCCGGAACCTCAGGCACCCCGCCGCATTCCGCAGGTTGGCCAGAGCCATGCACGCAGGCCTGTAAATGCCGCGTGCTCTATCGAACGATCGTCAGCCTTTTGCAAGTCCACCAGGGTCACGGGTCGGCCCGGTGATCGGCGTTTGGCGTCAGCTCGCCCCTTCATGGGCAATTGATCGAGGAGCTGGAAGCATTCGGGAAAGCGTCGATGGATGTCGATCGAGTTGGCGTCTGGCAGGAACGGCGCGCCGTTCCTGCCTGAACGATAAAACAAGCGCTATTTGGCGGCCCAGGCATTGAAGCGCTGGTGCAACTGCTCGCCATGGTCGGCCCAAAAGGTCGGATCCATTGCCACCTGCTGTTTCAGATCGGGCAGTACGCTGAGCCGTTGCTCGCTGAGCAAGGTATTGGCGCGCTGGTTTACCGGTGCATAGGCAATGTGCTGCGCGTAATTTTTTTGTTGCTCGGCTTCAAGGGTGTAGTTGATGAACTTGAGACTTTGCTCACGATTCTTCGCACCACGGGGTATGGCCCAGGCGTCCATGTCATACAGGCCGCCATTCCAGACGATGCGCAGGTTGTTCTGCCCCTGTACGGCGCTGATTCGGCCGCTGTAGGCGGAGCTCATGACCACGTCGCCAGAAGCCAGGTACTGAGGAGGTTGGGCTCCGGCTTCCCACCACTGGATGCTGGACTTGATTTCATCGAGTTTGCGGAATGCACGATCTTGTCCCGCCTCGGTGGCCAGCACCTTGTAGACCTCCTCTGGGGCTATGCCATCTGCCAGGAGCGCGAATTCCAGGGTGTACATCGGGCCCTTGCGCAGGCCGCGTTTACCGGGAAACTTCTGCACATCCCAGAAGTCTTTCCAACTGGTCGGGGCGCTGGTGAGCTTGTCGGCGTTGTAGGCCAGCACCGTAGACCAGACGAAGAAGCCCGCGCCGCAGTTTTGCAGTGCACCGGGAAGCAGGTCTTTCGCCAGGTTCGGGTCGACGCTGAATTCTTCCAGCAAGCCATCGTCACAGGCGCGAGCCAGCTCGGGCAGCTCCATTTCAACGACGTCCCAGGAGACACTGCCGGTGTCCACCATGACTTTGATCTTGGCCAGTTCGCCGTTGAACTCGCCAGCGATAATCCGCGTACCGTGTTCAGCCTGATAGGGCTTGTAGAACGCTGCAACCTGGGCGTCCTTGTTCGCTCCTCCGTGGGACACCACCGTGAGGTCGGCAAGGGCCGAAGTGGTCACGAAGGACAACGCCAGCAGCATCAATGGCAGAGTCGGTTTCTTAGTCATTATTTGCGTCTCCAGATGATTGAGGCCTAGGTCCAAAAAAGGATCTGCTGCTACCTGGACGAGTTTTAGTGTCGCCTGCCGCGTCGGCAATCGTACCAAGTTAGGATTCCGCGATTGGCCTTGGTACGTTCGTATGAGCGGGCTTTGCTGGTGGGTGTCGGGGTGGCATGCTGTGGCCCTTCAAGTCCCGGGCCTGATCGAACACGCCATGTCATTGACCGTCAGCGACATCATTCAGATTCCAGCATTGCGCACGCGCCTCATCGGAGGGGCTCAGGGGGTTGACCGACCGGTTCGCTGGGCACACGTCTGCGAGTTGGACGACCCGGCGCAATGGCTGGGGCCCGGGGAGCTGTTGATGAGCACCGGAATGGGCATCCCCGCAGGGCCGCAGGAACAGTGGCGTTATGTACACCGCTTGCAGGCGGCCGGACTCTCGGGGCTGATGATTGGCGAAAGCATGCAGGCACCGGAGGATCTTCAAGGCCTGCAGGACGCTGCCGATGCCTTGGGCTTCGCATTGCTGATGACCGAGTACGGTGTGCCGTTTTCCTCGGTGACCCGGGCCATTGTCGAGGCCACTCAACAGGAAGAAGTTGAGCGTCGGCAGGCCATCACTCGGCTCTACGAGAGTGCGCGCATGGGCATTCAGGGCTTGGGGCTCGAAGCGCTCTTGAACCGTCTGGAAAAAGACGTCAAAGCCAGCCTCAGGCTGCTCGATCCGCACACCCTGGAGCCCTATCTGACAGGGCTTCCAGAAGTCGTTGCCGCACAACGCTCAGCGCTGCAGCAGCGCTTGAAGCCTTCGGGCAATGTGCCTGTGGTGCAACGCTGGCGCTCAGGTGACGACGATGTCCTGCTGATGTTGATGCCCAGTCGACGTCCTTGTGTCCTGGTGGCGCAGGGCGAGAACCTGCCGGACTATGGTTTGTTGCATCACATGGCGGCGGTTTTGGGTATCGAGCTGGAGCGACTGCAGGTCGAGCGGGAACGGCATCTGCGACTGACCTCGGAACTGCTCGATGATTTGTTCCAGCAACGCTTGTCGGCTCGTCAACTGACCGAGCGTCTGCGAGTGTTTGGCGCGTCGCCGGAGCATCTGCGCGTTGCGGTGATGCACAACGACGGTCGGGAACTGGACGAGCTGGACGACCTGTTGTCACGGACCGAGGCCAAGGTGCTGATGCGCGTGCAGGGTGACGAGCTGCTACTGCTGCTATGGGGGGAGCACAGCCCCCGGACCGTTCAGGTGCGCCTGCACACGTGCCTGGGTCTGAGCAACCCACTGGGGCATGCCGAACGCGGCCTTGAGGCTTTGCGAGAGGCGCGTCTGGCCTTGGCGCATGCCAGCGCCGAGCAGCCCTTGGCATGCTACGAGCAGACCGAGACGATGGCTCCATGGCTGGCACAGAGCCTGGAGGGGGCGCACCAGACGTTTCAACGGGTACTGGGCAGTCTGCTGGAGTATGACCAACTGCAAGGCACGCAATTGCTGCGTACCTTGCAGGTATTCCTGCAGCAGAATCGCTCGTGGCTGATCGCCGCGAAGGTGTTGCATGTGCACAAGCAGACGCTGGTCTATCGCATTCGGCGCATCGAGGAAATTACCGGACGCTCTCTGGATCACACCGAGGACGTGGCGATTCTCTGGTTTGCCCTGCGCAGCGCCGAGGTCGCCGGGGTGCACGAGCGTATCGCTGCCTTCAAGGAATGATCACGAAGCTCTTTCTGACGGTTTCGCGGATGTCCCACTCGCCTTGGCAGTTTGCGGGAAAAAATACTGCATCGCCGGCGTGAATCTCTATCGCCGGGCCGTGGTCGGGTACAAAGAAGCCGTATCCGACTATGAAGTGACTGAACTCGCGCTCCAGTACCTGGCGGCGCCAGCGTCCAGGCGAGCATTCCCAGACCCCGGTCAGTAACGACGCGCCAGCATCCTCCATGCTTATGCGAGTCCTGGCCACCAACTCGCCGATGGGTTGTTTGACATCAACCGGCATTCCCAACGCCAGGCCTGAAGTGTTGCTGAAGATAATCGGGGCGCTCATGACGGCTCCTTTGATTCAAGGTTTTTTGTCTTCAAGGCCGGCGGGGGCCAGCTTGCTCAGCGAATGGGCCAGCCAGGATGGCGCACGACCCAATGCCTGCGCACGCTCCTTGCGCTTGACGGCATTGCGCACTAGCAGGCCGCCGCAGTAGCGCAAGGGTTCCGGTGGGAACCGGCGCACGGAGCGATTGACCAGGCCGCAGCGGCTCCATTGGTTGTCCAGGTCCAGAGCCAGACTGGCGAGAATCTGCCCCCCCAGATGGCTGGGTCCGACCCCATTGCCGCTCCAGCCCACGCCGTAGATGATCTGCGGCGCATCCTGCAGACGGCCGAACATGGGCAAGCTGTCATAGGTCCTGTCGATGGGACCCGACCAGCGATGTTCGATAGCCACGTCGGCAAGCTGCGGGTAGAGGCGCCGAAAGTCCTCTTCGACCTCGGCATGCAACTGTGGCAACTGGTCATAGCGAGTGCCGACCCGGCTGGCAAACGACATCAGGCCGGTGCCCTTGCCGAAGATGATTCGCCCGTCCTGGGTGGTGCGGTAATAGTCGACCATCTGTTGGGAGTCGGTAATGGCTTCGCCGCCGGTCCAGCCGATGGCCTGCAAGCGCTCGGGGATCGGCGCTGTGGCGATGATGGTGCTGCTGACCGGCAACACACTGCGGCGCAGTTGCGGTAACTCGGCAGACCAGGCATTGGTGGCCAGGACTACGCGTTGAGCTCGGAGCTGACCGTGGTCAGTGTGCAGGCACGTGGGTTGGCCGCGTTCCATTTGCCGAACCCGACTGTTTTCGAAAATGCGCACCCCCTGTTCCAGGGCCACTCGGCGCAGGCCGCGTACCAGGCGAGCCGGATGTACTGTGGCATTGCCCGCCTCAAATACACCTTCCAAGTGCATGGGGGAACCGCAGCGGCGAGCGATCTCAGCGTCGCTCAGACTGCTGAACACATCCTCGCCCAATGTTGCACAGGTGTGCTGCACGCTTTGCCAGGCGCCACGTTGGGCCTCGGTTGAGGCCGTCCATAACCAGCCTGACCGCACGAAGTGCGCATCAATGGCATGTTGCTCGCAGAATATTTCAATTTCTTCAATGGCCTGCGCGGAAGCTCGAGCCAGCTTCAGTGCCTCTGCTGCGCCGCACAGCGCAGTCAGGGAGCTGATCTTGGGCCACCATGACATGACGAAGCCACCATTGCGCCCTGAGGCACCTGCGCCGCAGATGTCCTGCTCGAGGATGGCTACGGTTTTTTCGGGAGCCAGTTGGCGAATGCGCAAGGCTGTCCATAACCCGACAAAGCCTCCGCCGATGATGGCGATGTCCACATTGCAGTGGCCTTCCAGCGCAGGCGCTGGGCTGAGCTCATCCGCTAATTCTTGTAGCCAGAGAGATCGTTGCATCGTTGATCCTGCCGATGTTTATCGAGCATTCACAGTGACGGCGAGCTGGGCTGGCGGGCAATTGAGCGAAGTACAGAAAATCCGGGCAGGACTTGTTCGAAGGTATGAAGCGTCAGCATTGCAAGCTGAAGCGGGCGACCCCAGTTCTTGATGCTGTCGGTGCTCGACACCGATTTTCTGCAGTTGCGCAAACGCCAACCGCCGCCCAGGCAGCAAAACCGGCCGATCTGCTTTATCCTCCCCGCCCTTCTCCTTCTTTCGAGTACTGACGCTGTTCATGGATACCCTTGCCCAACTGCGGGCCGGCCAATTGGCCGGCATCAAGCGCCTGGACCTGTCCTGCGGGCTGACCGAGTTCCCCCGGGAGATCTTCGATCTGGCCGACTCGCTGGAAATCCTCAACCTCAGCGGCAATGCACTGAGCAGCCTGCCCGACGACCTGCACCGGCTCACCCACCTGCGCATCCTGTTCTGCTCGGACAACCAGTTCAGTGAACTACCGGCCTGCCTCGGCCATTGCGCGCAACTGAGCATGATCGGCTTCAAGGCCAACCGCATCGAACGGGTCCCAGCCGCCGCCCTGCCGCCGCAGTTGCGCTGGCTGATCCTCACCGACAACCGCATCAGTGAACTGCCCGAAGAGCTGGGCCAGCGCCCGCTGCTGCAAAAGCTCATGCTGGCCGGCAACCGCCTGACCGCCCTGCCCCAGAGCCTGGGCCAGTGCCACAACCTGGAGCTGCTGCGGATCGCCGCCAACCGCCTGACCGAGCTGCCGCCGTTCCTCCTGGCCCTGCCGCGCCTGACCTGGCTGGCCTATGCCGGCAATCCACTGGAATCCGAGGCCGACGCCCAGGCCCTGGAGTCCACCCGCACCATCCCCTGGCACGAACTGCGCCTGGAGCAACGCCTGGGCGAAGGCGCCTCCGGGGTGATTCACCAAGCGTGGTGGCAGCCGACGGGAGAGCCCGCCCGCGCGGTGGCGGTCAAGCTGTACAAGGGCGAGATGACCAGCGATGGCTCGCCGCTGCATGAAATGAACGCCTGTATCAGTGCCGGGTTGCATCCGAACCTGATCCGGGTCGAGGGCCGCATCGTCGAGCATCCCCAGGGCCAGAACGGACTGGTGATGCAACTGATCGACCCCAGCTACCGCAACCTTGCGGCGCTGCCGAGCCTGGATTCCTGCTCCCGGGATATCTACCCGGATAACGCGCACTACCGTGCCGGCGTGATTCTGCGAATCGCCCGCGGCATCGCTTCGGTGGGCGCCCACCTGCATGCCCAGGGCATTACCCACGGCGACCTCTACGGCCACAACACCCTGTGGAATGAACAAGGCGACTGCCTGCTGGGGGATTTTGGCGCGGCGTCCTTCCATGCCAAGGACGAAACCCCGCAAAGCCGGGCGCTGCAACGCCTGGAGGTGCGGGCCTTCGGTGTCTTGCTGGAAGAATTGCTGGAGCGCGGGGATGGCTCGCTGAGCCTGGAACAGCGGCAGAAACTGGCGGCGCTGGTGCAGCGCTGCTGTCAGCCAGAGGTGCTGGCACGACCGGACTTTGCCCTGGTCTGTGAGGAATTGGCGGGGCTTTAAAACAGCTTCGCCGGCCAGCCGGCTCCTACAGAGGTTTGCAGGAGCCGGCTGGCCGGCGAATCGCGGTCTTAACCCGCCAGGCCGACGAACATGTCCTGCACGTCGTCATGGTTGTCCAGGCCTTCGAGGAAGGCCTCGACTTCAGCCATCTGCTCATCGCTCAGGCCGCTCACCGGGTTCTTCGGCTGATAGCCCAGCTTGGCCGACAACACGGTGAAACCTTGCTCGGGCAATGCCTTTTGTACGGCATCCAGGTCCGCAGGCTCGGTCAGGAACAGGGTTGCGCCCTCTTCACCCGGTTCGAAATCCTGAGCACCGGCCTCGATGGCGGCCAGTTCCGGATCGGCGTCCGGGCTGTCTGGCGAGGCTTCGATCATGCCCACGTGGTTGAAATCCCAGGACACCGAACCCGAAGCACCCAGTTGGCCCTTGCGGAAGGCCACACGGATTTCCGCCACGGTGCGGTTGATGTTATCGGTCACGCATTCAACGATCAGCGGCACCTGGTGCGGGGCAAAACCTTCGTAGGTCACGCGGTGGTACTGCACGGTCTCGCCCAGTTGGCCCGAACCTTTCTTGATGGCGCGCTCAAGGGTCTCGCGGGGCATCGAGGCCTTCTTGGCCTGTTCGACCACCAGCCGCAGGTGGGCGTTGGTGGCGACGTCAGCGCCGTTACGTGCGGCAATGGTGATCTCTTTCACCAGCTTGCCGAAGATCTTGCCCTTGGCGTTGGCTGCCGCTTCTTTGTGTTTAACCTTCCACTGTGCGCCCATTACTCACTCTCTTGATCTATGGCGTCGAGTTGGATTTGGCCGACGCGATGGGCAAGTTTATACGTCCTCAGGGCCCTGATCGACCAAAAAGTCAGCGACCGGCCCTACCCCGCCAGGCTTCAGCCCTTGTCGGCCTTGCCAGCGGCCGCAGCGAAACGCGCCAGACGCACATCCAGATGCCGCGGCCGACGCCCATGATCCTCGGCCCGCTCCTTGCGGCGAATGGCGTTGCGCACCATGAGCGAGCCCAGGTAGCGGATCGGCTCCGGGGGGAAGTAACCCAAGGGACCGTTGACCAGAGGCGAACGGGTCCAGGGATTGTCCAGGCCCTGGACCAGGGATGCGAGAATCTGCCCTCCCATATGACAGGGGCCCACGCCGCTGCCGGAATAGCCGAACCCATAGAAGAGGTTGCCGGCGCGGCTCATCTGGCCGAAGAAGGGCAACCCGGTGACCGAGCGATCCGACGGACCGTTCCAGGTCGCGGCCACCGGCACCTCGGCAAAGGCCGGGAAGAACTGCCCCAGGCTCTTGTGCAGCAACCCGGCATAGGGCGACGGCTGGTCGAACACCGGCAACATGCGCCCACCGTAGGCAAAGGTGTTGCCGCCCTTGCCGAGCATGATCCGGCCGTCCGGGGTGTTGTGGTAGTAGTGCACGAATATCCGCGAATCCAGCACCGTCACCCCGCTGGTCAAGCCGATCTGCTGCAGCAGTTGCGGACGCGGCTCGGTGATCAGCATGTCACTGGAAACAATCGCCACACTGCGTTCGAACTGCGGGAAGGCCCGGGCCATCCAGGCGTTCATCGCCAACACCACGCGCTGGGCACGGATCTGTCCCGAAGGGGTGCGCAACCGCGCCGGGCGCCCTTCTTCCAACCCGGTCATGGCGCTTTGCTCATGGATTCTGACCCCCAATTGCAAGGCCACCCGACGCAAGCCACGCACCAGCAACCCCGGCTGCACACTGGCGGCGGCCGGCGAGTACCAGCCTTCCAGGTGCTGGCTGGAACCGGCCATGCGCTGCACATCGGCCAAGGGGCGCTTCTCGAAGGAATTGATGCCCCGGCGTTCCAGGGCCGCGATCACCCCGTCGGTGGACCCGACCTGGGCCTGGTTGGTGGCGGTGTACAAGGTACCGTCGAGGCGATAGTGAGCCTCCACTCCATAGCGCTCGCAGAATGCGCCGATGGCGTGGATGCTGCGCTCGGACTCCTTGACCAGGCGCACCGCCTCCTCGATGCCGAACAGACGCTCCAGGGTGAAGTACTTGGCCGACCAGGACAGCGCACAGCCGCCATTGCGCCCACTGGCACCGGCGCCGCAGATATCCGCCTCGATCAGCAGCACATCCAGCCCGGGGTTCTGCTCCTTGAGCATGATGGCGGTCCACAAACCGGTGTAGCCGCCGCCGACAATGGCCACCTCGCAGGTGGTATCGCCCTGCAGAGGCGGACAGGGGTCCAGGGTTTCCTGTTGCAGGGCCTGTTCCAGCCAGAAAGGTCGCATGGGTGAGTCTCCAGGAAAAAAACGGCAAGTGGGTGCGCTGGCAAGCCAGCGCCTACAACACTTCGTAGGAGCCGGCTTGCCGGCGAAGGGGCAGAAAAGTCAGGAACGCAACGGCTTGATCAACAACGGTCCATTGGGAACGAGCCCGCGCACCGGCTCGCTCCCATGGGGTCGGCTGTTCCAGAACGGCATGAGCAACAGCGCCGAGACCAGGGCACAGCCGGCAAACACGATGAACACCGTCACCGTGTCGAAATAGCCCGGCAACAAGCCCCCCAGTACTGCCCCCACCGAGCCGCAGCCATTGACGAAGCCTGCGGCCGTGGCCCCGGCCTTGGCCGAACCGAAATCAATGGCCGCCGCGCCGCTGATCATCGAGTCCGGCCCGTACAGGGTCAGCCCCATGAAAAACAGCAGCAGCATCACCAGCAGCACGCTGCCGGTGTGCAGCGCCCCCATGAACAGCGCCAGGGACACCGTCAGCGCCAAGAGGCTGAGGACACAGGCCGGCATGCGCCGGGCACCGAACAGCTTGTCCGAGGCCAGGCCGATCATGATCGGCCCCAGCAGCCCGGCCAGCTCGAAGGTGGTGGGCACGATCGCCGCCCCCACCTTGCCCACCGACGGCATCTGCTCATAAACGATCACCGGTCCCCACAGCAGAATCGCGTAGCGCGCCGGTTTGAGCAGGAAGTACGACAGGCCGAGCACCAGCACCGTGCGATTGCGCAGGATCTCCCGCAACGGCTCCCAGACACTCAGGCGGCGCTCGGCGGCCTCCTCCTCGGCACTCTGTGGCGCCAATGGCTCCACCGCCGGCAAACCCACATCCTGCGGGGTGTTGCGCTGGAAGATGAAAAACAGCACCGCCGTCAGCCCCACCACCACTGCGCTGGAGATGAACGCCGCATGCCAGGTGCCGATCAGGGTATAGGCCCACCAGCCGGCAAAGGGCGACGCCACCAGCCCGCCAAAGGCGTAGCAGGAACTCCATAGCCCCAGGACCCGGCCACGCTCCCGGGCAGGGAAGAAACTGCCCATGTTCTTGCACAGCCCGGACCAGCCGGTGGACTGCGCCAGCCCCTGGATCAGCATGCACGTGGCGAACACCGGCAAGGTGGCGAAGCTGCCCATGACCAGGGCCGCGGCCGCGGAGATCAGCAGGCCGCCCAGCACCACCACCCGCGGGCCGAAACGGTCGGCGAAGATCCCCCAGGTGAACTGGCCCACGGCGTAGGCCGCCAGGTAGATGGCATCGAGGTTGGCCATGGCCATCTTGTCGAGGGTGAAGTCGGGATCGTCGGCGATCCCCAGTTTGGCGACGGAAAAGGCTTTGCGGGTGAAGTAGAACGCCGCGTAGGCGATCCAGGTGATGGCGAAAATCTGCACGCGCCAACGTTTGATGGTGCCGTTGTGCTTATTCATTGTGGTTCTGACCTCAGGGTGAGTGTGCCGGCAGAATGAGGAGCAAACGCCTGTGTTTTTTATTGTTGAGCACTGCAGCAGAGCCCTTGAGGCAGGCACTGCTGGTCAGATGAGTCCTGTTGCTTTCCCTGTTTCGGGACTTGGAGGTGCACGCACAGGCATCAGGGCCGGGTACGGGTCGACTGACGGGTCACCCGGGCCTTGAAAGATGGAAGCAATTACCAACTAATAAGTGAAATCGATTTATCGTATTTCAAATATAAGTCCAGCTTGTAAGAGGATCTGCCCATGTCGGTTTCCCACGCACAGTTGAAGGCCTTTCATGCGGTGGCCGTGCACGGCAACTTCACCAAGGCTGCCGAACGCCTGTTTCTCACCCAGCCGGCGATTTCCGATCAGGTGCGCAAGCTCGAAGAGCGCTTCGGCGTCATCCTGTTCCATCGCAACAAACGCTCGGTACGCCTCACGGATCTGGGAGAACGCCTGCTGGCCATCACCCAGCGCCTGTTCGTGGTGGAGGCCGAAGCCAAGGAACTGTTGCAGGATTCCCAGGCCTTGCAGACCGGCAGCCTGGTACTGGCGGTGGATGCCCCGGTGCATGTGCTGCCGCAGATCGCCCGGTTCTGCGAGCTGTACCCCGGGATCAATGTGAAGATCGAGACCGGCAACACCGATGAATCCCTGCTGCGTCTGTTCAACTACCAGGCCGACCTGGCCCTGCTGGGACGGGAGGTGGATGACGAGCGCCTGCTGTCCTTGACCCTGCGCAACGACCCGATGGTGGCCTTTGTCTCGCGCAATCATCCGTGGGCCGATCGCCAGTCCATCTGCCTGGCCGACCTGGACGACACGCCCCTGGTGCTGCGGGAAGTCGGCTCGGTAACCCGGCAGACCCTGGAAGAGGAAATGAACCGGGCCGGCCTGCGGATTCGCCCGACCATCCAGGTGGAGGGCCGGGAAGCCGCGCGAGAGGCGGTAGTGGTGGGGATTGGCGTGGGGGTGGTCTCGGCGGCGGAGTTCGGCGCCGACTCCCGGGTCTGCGCCCTGCCGATCATCGACTGCCAGCGGCGCATGACCGAAACCCTGGTGTGCCTGCGCGAGCAGAGTTCACGGCGGATCGTCGCGACCTTTCTCGATCTGGTACGCGAAAGCCTGGCCTCCCCCACCGCTCCGTAGGCGCCGGCTTGCCGGCGAAGGCGATCCCTCGGGCCTCTTCGCTGACAAGCCAGTTGCTACGGGGCGGTCAGGCAGGAGCCAGGGCGAAAAACGCCTGGATCAGGCGCAGGTCACGGCGCCGTTCCATGCAACCGAGCATGTGCCGGTTGATCAGGCCAGCGCCACGAATCGGCACCGTGCACACCCGCGGGTCGTGCCCCACTTCCACTGAACTGACGATCCCGACCCCCAACTGCGCCGCCACCGCTTCGGTCACCGCCTCGCGGCTGTCCAGTTCCAGCAGCACGCGGGGCTGGACCCTGGCCAACACGCAAGCCTCATCAAAGGTGCGCCGGGTGATGGAACTGGGTTCGCGCAGCACCATGATCACCTGATCCAGTTGTTCGATGGCAATGCCTTCGGGCAGCTCCAGCCAGGGATGCCCCTGGGGCACCAGGGCACACATCCGCGACTCACCCAGGCTTTGCAGGTGCAGGCCCTTGCGCGGCTCGACTTCGGTCAGCACCGCCACGTCGGCGTGTTCCGACAGCAGCGCCGCCAGGGTTTCCTGGGCATTGCCCAGGCGCAGGTTGACCGTCACCCCCGGATACTTCGCCCGCAGGCTGGCCAGCATCGGCATCACCATGTGCGGGCCATCCGCCGCCACTTCCAGGCGCCCGGTCAGCAATTGCCGGTTGGCCTCGAGCATGGCCTGGGCCTCTTCGGCCAGGCCGAACATGGCCCGGGTGATGGCCGCCAGCTTGATGCCTTCCTCGGTCAGCTCCACCCGGCGCGCAGTGCGCCGCAGCAGTGTGATCTGGTAATGCTCTTCCAGGGCCTTG
Organism: Pseudomonas sp. 50_B; assembly: GCF_017491625.1. Lineage (NCBI taxonomy): Bacteria > Pseudomonadati > Pseudomonadota > Gammaproteobacteria > Pseudomonadales > Pseudomonadaceae > Pseudomonas > Pseudomonas sp. 50_B. The sequence continues at coordinate 39,437 of NZ_JAFGYX010000015.1, read as the reverse complement.
ATATGCCCGGTCACCGCCGGCTGGCTGATAAACAGCCGCCCGGCGGCCCGGGTGAAGCTGCCTTCACGGGCCACGGCGTCGAATGCGCGGAGTTGAAACAGGTTCATAGCTATCGGCCTCACTGATGGCTGGCATAACAACAAACAATTTGATTGATGACAAGGCAAACTGCAATTTAGTCCCCGTAGCTTCATCCCATCATTTTCGAGGACACAGCATGAGCATCGCCGAGCCAATCCTGCTTACCCCCGGGCCCCTGACCACATCCGCCCGCACCCGCCAGGCGATGCTGGTGGACTGGGGTTCATGGGATGACCGCTTCAACCAACTGACAGCCAGCCTGTGCCAGCAACTGCTGGCCATCGTCAACGGCGCCGACAGCCACCACTGTGTCCCCCTGCAAGGCAGCGGAACCTTCGCCGTGGAAGCCGCCATCGGCACCCTGGTGCCCCGCAACGGCAAGGTCCTGGTGCTGATCAACGGTGCCTACGGCAAGCGCCTGGCGAAAATCTGCGAAGTGCTCGGCCGCGACTTCAGCACCTTTGAAACCGCCGAGGACGAACCCACCACCGCCGCCGACGTCGAGCGCCTGCTCCAGGCCGACCACCGCATCAGCCACGTGGCCCTGATCCACTGCGAAACCAGCACCGGCATCCTCAACCCGCTGCCGGAGATCGCCCAGGTCGTGGCCCGCCACGGCAAACGCCTGATCATCGATGCCATGAGCTCCTTCGGCGCCCTGCCCATCGATGCCCGGGAAATCCCCTTCGACGCATTGATCGCCGCCTCCGGCAAATGCCTGGAAGGCGTGCCCGGCATGGGTTTTGTCTTCGCCCGCAAGGAGTCCCTGGCCCAGGCGGCGGGCAACGCCCATTCCCTGGCCATGGACTTGCACGACCAGCACAGCTACATGGCCAAGACCGGCCAGTGGCGCTTCACCCCGCCGACCCACGTGGTCGCTGCGTTACATGAAGCCCTGCTGCAGTACAACGAAGAAGGCGGCCTGCCGGCACGCCATGCGCGCTACGCCGACAACTGTCGGACACTGCTGGAAGGCATGGGGAACTTGGGCTTGCGCAGCTTTCTGCCGGAAGCAATCCAGGCGCCGATCATCGTCACCTTCCATGCCCCGCAAGACCCGCGTTACCAGTTCAAGGACTTCTATGAACGGGTCAAGGCCAAGGGCTACATCCTCTACCCGGGCAAGCTGACCCAAGTCGAAACCTTCCGCGTGGGCTGCATCGGTCACGTCGACCGCCGCGGCATGCAGGCCGCCGTCGCCGCCATCGCCGAGGTACTGCAGGAAATGGAAGTCCAGAACATCTGACTCCCCGCCGTGCCTGCAACAGCGAGCTTGCTCGCGAAACAGGCGCTGCGATCCCGAACCTTTTTCCGCGAGCAAACTCGCTCCTACACAGGCATTGAAACCATGAACTACAGCAACCCTTCTCAGTTGCAAGCAGCGATCCTCGACTGGGCCGGCACCGTGGTGGACTTCGGCTCCTTCGCTCCGACGCAGATCTTTGTCGAAGCCTTTGCCGAATTCGATGTGCAGGTGTCTATCGAAGAAGCCCGCGGCCCCATGGGCATGGGTAAGTGGGACCATATCCGCACCCTGTGCGACCTGCCGGAGGTGGCCGAGCGCTACCGTAAAGTCTTCGGTCGTACACCCACCGATGCCGACGTCACAGCCATCTACGAGCGCTTCATGCCATTGCAGATCGAGAAAATCGCCGAGCATTCGGCACTGATTCCCGGCGCCCTGGAAGTGATTGCCAAGCTGCGCGAGCAAGGCATCAAGATCGGCTCCTGCTCCGGCTACCCCAAGCAGGTGATGGACAAGGTGGTGGCCCTGGCCGCCAGCAACGGCTACGTCGCCGACCATGTAGTGGCCACCGACGAAGTGCCCAACGGTCGCCCCTGGCCGGCCCAGGCCCTGGCCAATGTGATCGCCCTGGGCATCGATGATGTTGCCGCCTGCGTGAAGATCGACGACACCGTGCCAGGGATTCTCGAAGGCCGTCGCGCCGGCATGTGGACCGTGGCCCTGATCTGCTCGGGCAACGCCCTGGGCCTGAGCTATGACGGCTTCCGTGCCCTGGCCAGCGACACCCTGGCCAGCGAGCGCAAGCGCATCCATAAACTGTTCGAGGCTTCGCGCCCGCACTACATGATCGACACCATTGCCGATCTGCCTCAGGTCATCGCCGACATCAACCAGCGCCTGGCCCGAGGAGAGATGCCCCAGAGCCACTGATCAGGCCCCAGCTCCACAACCAAACGGCGGCGCTCCTGGCACCGCCGTTTTTTTATCGGGCATTGCCCCGCCAGGGCCCTGGCAAGGGCGATAAAAGCCCCTGTCGACTCAGGCAAACCCTCGGATAGCGGATTACAGTTACAGCACTCCGTCATTCAAGAACGGAGGCTTCAGACCTGATGACCGAGGATGTCCCGTATGCCCTGGAAAAACACTGAGTCTCGCTACAGCAGCATGACGATCACCCTGCACTGGTTGATGCTGGTGCTCTTGGCGGTGGTTTACGCCTGTATTGAATTTCGCGGCATCTTTCCCAAGGGCAGCGGCGCTCGCACGCTGATTGTCGAAGCCCACTTCATGCTCGGCCTGACGGTGTTCGTTCTGGTCTGGCTGCGCCTGTTCGCACGCACCCAGGGCGTCGCACCGAAGATCGTGCCCAACCCGCCCCAGTGGCAGAGGCTGCTGGCGACGCTCATGCACTGGGCACTCTACCTGTTCATGATCGCCATGCCGCTGCTCGGTTGGCTGACCACCAGCGCCAAGGGCCATCAAGTGATGTTCTACGGCTTCGATCTGCCGCTGCTGGTGACAGAGGACAAAAACCTGGCCAAACAACTCCAGGGCTGGCACGAACTGCTGGGTACCTTCGGCTACTGGCTAATCGGACTGCATGCCCTGGCCGGGCTCTATCACCACTACGTGATGCGCGATAACACCCTGCAACGCATGTGGCGCAAACCGGATCAGGCCTGATCGGCGAATCCACGGCGGCCTTGCAAGCCGCCGGTATGCACGAAGATCAACCGGCTACCCGCGGCAAAGCGCCCGGCCAGGACCTGCGCCTGCAAGGCCAGCAGGGCCTTGCCGGTGTACAGCGGTTCCAATGGCAAGCCGCTGTATCGCTCACTCAGTTGGATGAACTCCCGCAACTCTGCGTCGACCTTGGCAAAACCGCCACGACTGCTGTCCAGCAGCTCATAACGGCCACTGTTCAGCCCGGCCTCCTGCAAAATATCCGCAACCTGCTGCGCCACCCCGTGATCCGCAGGCACCGCCAGTGCGCCATACACCGGGTGCACGCCAGCCTCCGCCAGCACCAACCCCGCCAGGGTGGTGCCAGTACCGACGGCCAGCCACCAACCGTGATAGTCGCTCCAGCCCAAGGCCGGTAACTGTTGCTGCACCTGTTGTAGCAACGGCCGGCAGCCTAAAGCCCCCGCCAGGCCACCGCCCCCCTCGGGCACCGGATACAGCTCGGGGTACTGCGCCTGCCAAGGCGCCCAGAAACCGGGGGCATGGCGCCCCCGGTAACCGGCGTAACCCAGCCAGTGCACCTGCATGCCGAAACGCTGCAGGTCGCGCACGGTCGGGGTGTCTTGTGGATGGCCGCGCAACAGCCCGACCGTGGGGAAGGCAAAACGTCGACCGGCAGCGGCCAGGGCGTGCAGATGATTGGAATGGGCACCGCCCAGGCTGATGATGCCGGCGGCACCACACTGGCGCGCGGCTGCCAGGTGTTCGGTCAGCTTGAACCACTTGTTGCCGCTGATCAGTGGATCGATCAGGTCCAGGCGCAGCACCGCCACCTCGACCCCGGCTTGAGACAGCCAGTCCAGGTCCAGCCGTTGCAGCGGTGCCTGGGGCAGCCAATCGAAGGAATCGGGAAAGGACATCGGCGTCAGGTTCAACATGCAAAGAGGCGCAGTCTACCAGTGCGCCTCTTTGCCCGCTGCGTGTCGCTGACGCCGTTACAGCTGTGCCGCCAGGCGCGAGCCCTGATTGATGGCACGCTTGGCGTCGAGCTCCGCGGCCACATCGGCGCCGCCGATCAAGTGCACATTCTGCCCTGCGGCCAGCAGGCCGTCCTGCAGCTCACGCAGCGGGTCCTGACCGGCGCAGATGACGATGTTGTCGACCGGCAGCACCTGGGGTTCTCCTGCCTCGCCAATGCGGATATGCAGACCGGCGTCGTCGATCTTCAGGTATTCGACGCTGTTGAGCATCTGTACCTGCTTGTTCTTCAACCCGGTGCGGTGAATCCAGCCGGTGGTCTTGCCCAGGCCGTCGCCAACCTTGGTTTTCTTGCGCTGCATCAGGAACACCTGACGGGCCGGTGCATGGGGCTCAGCCTTGATTCCCGCTACGCCGCCACGGGCTTCGAGCTGGGTGTCGATGCCCCATTCCTTCCAGAACGCTTCACGGTCCTGGCTGGTGGCCACGCCCTGGTGCACCAGGAACTCGGAGACGTCGAAGCCAATGCCACCGGCACCGATCACTGCCACGCTCTTGCCGACCGGCTTGCGCTCCAGCAACACATCCAGGTAGCTCAGGACCTTGGGATGCTCCACCCCGGGAATCGCCGGCACACGCGGGGCGATACCGGTGGCCAGGATGATTTCGTCAAAACCGCCGGCCACCAGTTGCTCCACATCCACCCGGGTGTTCAGGCACAGCTCGACATGGCTGGTCTGCAGCTTGCGCTTGAAGTAACGCAGGGTTTCATAGAACTCCTCCTTGCCCGGCACCCGCTTGGCGATGTTGAACTGGCCACCGATCTCGCTGGCGGAGTCGAACAGGGTCACCTGATGGCCACGTTCAGCGGCCACGGTAGCGGCGGACAGGCCTGCCGGGCCGGCCCCCACTACGGCAATCTTCTTGATCTGCGTGACCGGCAGGTAGTTCAGCTCGGTCTCGTGGCAGGCACGGGGGTTGACCAGGCAACTGGTGAGCTTGCCGCCGAAGGTATGGTCCAGGCACGCCTGGTTACAGCCGATGCAGGTGTTGATCTCGTCGGCGCGACCGGCGGCGGCTTTATTGACGAAGTCCGGATCGGCGAGGAACGGCCGAGCCATGGAAACCATGTCGGCATCGCCCTCGGCGAGGATCTGCTCAGCAATTTCCGGGGTGTTGATGCGGTTGGTGGTGATCAGCGGAATACTCACCGAACCGCGCAGCTTGGCCGTGACTTTGCTGAATGCGGCGCGAGGCACCTTGGTGGCGATGGTGGGAATTCGCGCTTCGTGCCAGCCGATCCCGGTATTGATGATGGTGGCGCCGGCCTGTTCGATGGCCTGGGCCAGCTGCACGATTTCTTCCCAGGTGCTGCCGCCTTCCACCAGGTCGAGCATCGACAGGCGGAAGATGATGATGAAGTTCGGACCGACCGCCTCACGCACCCGGCGAACGATTTCCACTGGCAGGCGCATGCGGTTTTCGTAGCTGCCGCCCCAGCGGTCGGTGCGGTGGTTAGTGTGGGCCGCCAGGAACTGGTTAATGAAATAACCTTCCGAGCCCATGATTTCGACGCCGTCGTACTCGGCTTTCTGGGCCAGGGTCGAGCAGGTGACGAAGTCTCGGATCTGCTTCTCGATGCCTTCCTCGTCCAGCTCCTTGGGCTTGAACGGGTTGATCGGCGCCTGGATCGCGCTGGGGGCGACCTGCTTGGGGCTGTAGGCATAACGCCCGGCGTGGAGAATCTGCATGCAGATCTTGCCGCCCGCCTCGTGCACCGCACGAGTGACGATCTGATGCTTGAGGGCCTCTTCCTCGGTGGTCAGCTTGGCAGCGCCGGAATACACCCCGCCCTCGTCGTTGGGACCGATACCGCCGGTGACCATCAGGCCCACGCCGCCGCGGGCACGCTCGGCAAAATACGCCGCCATGCGCTCGAAACCGCCGGGCTTCTCTTCCAGACCGGTGTGCATGGACCCCATCAGGGTGCGGTTGCGCAGGGTGGTGAACCCCAGGTCGAGGGGGGCCAGCAAGTGCGGGTAAGGTGCGGCAGCCATGGTGTCACTCCAGATCGGGCAATCACGGAAAATGTGGAAGCTCTGCGTCTTCCATCGGTAGTGCTCCACAGACTAAGAGCACAGTATCCGGCGCTCAATGACCGTAACTGACAACTTATTGATCCAAACGCACAGCGCCCCTTGGCAAGCGTCGGCCCGGGCCCTACCCTAGTCGACGACTCCTGCACACGGCCGCTGACTGTTTCCCCATGCGCAAACTTCTCTACATCACCCTCACTCTGGCCCTGCTTGCAGCCGCCACCCGCTACGCAATCTGGACTCGCGACCGTCCAGAGGCGCACTACCTGTCGGACCTGCGCATCCAGCTCGCGGTGGATCAAGGCGTGCCAGCCGATAATGGCAACCTGCTAGCGATTCAGCCTGAACTGTTCCCCACCGACTACCAGAACATCGAACGCCTGCATCGCAAGCTGGCGGCCTACTTGCAGCAAGCCACTGACAAAGGCCTGGTCAACGCCAAGACCATCGTCGTGCTACCGGAGCATATCGGCACCTGGCTGATGGTCAGTGGTGAAAAGAACGAGCTGTACCAGGCCACCTCCTTGAAAGAAGCGATGAACTGGCTGGCCGTGAGCAACCCCTTGCCGTTTCTCAAGGCGCTGATCAGCGCCAGGGGCGACAGTCGCCTGGACGATGCGTATCTGCGCATGAAGGCGAAGAAAATGGCCAAGGACTATCAGTGGCTGTTCGGCGGCCTGGCCAAGGAGTTCCAGGTGACCCTGGTGGCCGGCACCATCATTCTGCCGGAGCCCAGTGTCAGTCAGGGCACCCTGCAGATTGGCAGCGGCGCCCTGTACAACAGCAGCCTGGTGTTCGGCAGCGATGGCCTGCCCATGGGCCAGCCCCAGCGGCAGATCTACCCGACCTATGCCGAAAGCGGCTACCTGAAGGGCGATACCGAAACAGCGCTACGGGTGATCGATACCCCCGCCGGACGGCTCGGCGTACTGATCGGCAGCGACAGCTGGTACCCGGAAAACTATCGCAAGCTCAATGAGCAGAGCACTCAATTGGTGGCAGTTCCGGCCTTTGTCATGGGCCGCGACGGCTGGGACAAACCCTGGCGCGGTTACAAGAGCATCGCCACCCCCAGTGAAGTCAGCCTCAAGCCCGAGGAAGCCAGCGAAGGCGAGGCCTGGCATCGCCTGACCCTCACTGCCCGCCCGCCCAGCAGCCTGGCCAGTGCCGGGGTCAGCGTGTTCCTGCGTGGCCAGTTCTGGGACCAGCGCAGCAGCGGCCAGAGCTTTATCAACAGCAATGGCCAGACCTTTGCCGACGAGGGCACCCGGGGTGCTCGCTTGCTGAACATCTGGTTGTAGTCGATGAAGACGCCGCCGATGCGCCTGGGAGATCTCTCGGTGGGGTTCGTCCACAGCCTGGTGGACGCGGTACGCAGTCATGGGCTGGACCCGACACCGTTGCTGGAACAATACGCACTGGACGCCGCCAGGCTGGGGGAAGCCGGGGCACGCTTGTCGATCCCCCGCTACATGCGCCTGGGCCACGGGGCGATCCAGCTGACCGGTGACCCGGCACTGGGTCTGCGCATGGGCCGCCTGAGTCGCCTGAGCCAGATGGGCCTTGCTGGGGTGACTGCCGCGCAAGCCCCTACCGTGCGCGAAGCGGCTCGCTGCCTGACCCGTTTCGAGGCCTTGTACGGCTCCAACTATCGCGGCCAGTCGAGCTTTCACGAAGACGCCAACGGTGCCTGGCTGCGCTTTTATTCCATCAGCCCCTACAACGCCTACAACCGTTTCGTCGTGGACTCGATCATGTCCGGCTGGCTTCAGCAGCTGTCGAGTCTTTGCGGCCAGGCCATTCATGCCGAGCAGATCGACATCGAGTTCGAGCGCCCGGACTATCACGACGCCTATGCCCTGCTCGGCCCAACGCCCATCCAGTTCGGCGCTGAACAGAACCAGCTGCGCTTGAGCCAGGCCAACCTGGCCCTGCGCAATCCGGAGCATTGCCCCAGCACCTGGCGGCATCTGGTGCAGCTATGTGAAAGAGAACTGGAACAGTTGACCCGGACCCGCAGCCTGCGCGAACGCATCATCCAGCTGTTGGGCCCTCTGCTCAACGGTGGCCGTGAGCCGGACCTGGAAGAAGTGGCGATGCGCCTGAAGCTGCCGACCTGGACCCTGCGGCGCAAGTTGGCGGAAGAAGGGACGCAGTTTCGAGCGATTCTCAACGACACTCGCCGCGACCTGGCCATGACCTATATCCGCGATACCGAACTGGCATTCGGCGAGATCGCCTATCTGTTGGGCTTTGCCTCAGCCGAGGCATTTCAACGGGCTTTCAAGCGTTGGAACGGGCAGACCCCGGGGGAATTCCGGCGCAGCCACCGACAATTCGGCTAAAAAAACGCCACCGGCGTTACAGCTCGGTGGCGTCTTCTGCTGGTTCCAGGGGATCGAGCTCAAAAGCTTGATACTCCAGCAGTTCCTCTTGGTATTCGTCCATGGCGGACTCCTTTTCCGTTGATTGAATAACCCTGTGCCTAATGACTGTCGGGACCAGCATAAAGTGCCGGGATGACAGAAAAAATACTACCCCCCCGGTCAAGATTTATGTCGTTAAAACGTAACAGCCCGTGAGAAATTTAAGCTGTGGATACCCATGCAACGGCAATGATTGCAGTCGAAGGCGAGCGCGATGTAAACATCGGGCCGACTTTAAAGAGTCGGCCCGAGCACCCTGGAACCGATCAGTGCCCGCTGCCCGGCAGAGCGGGAATCGGCTCGGTCGGCGGCGGCAGACTGCTGGCGGGGGGTGCAGTGACGGCTTGATTGGCAGGCGCCAGCTCGCTGCTGGCAGCCGGCACAATCGGCGCGACTTCCGCTGGTGGAGCCACGGGCTGGGAGAGCGTTGGCTCAGGCTCATTGGCGGGCACCAGCGGTGCGACCACAGCACTCGGCTCGATCACTTCGCTCTGTGGCTTGGACTCAGGCTTGGGTTCCGCCTCGGGCTTGTTTTCGGGAACCCCCAGATCAGCCTTGGGCTTCTCTTCGATATGTGCAGCCTTCTTCACTTCCTGGGGCAAAAACAGCTCGACCAGGGCAAAGTAGCGCTCATAGAACTTGGCGGACGACACCGTCTCACTGGCCACCTTGACCATGGAGTCGTCGGTGGAACCGATCGGCATCGACACCGAACCCAGCACTCCGACGCCCAGGCTCGCCGAGTTGTTCACCTTCTTGAGTGCATAACGGTCCTGCAAGGCGTTGGCAAACACCGTCGAACGTTGGTCGCCGCTGCCATCCTGGGCACAGACCACATTGAAGCTGATCTCCAGATGGGTCTCACCGGTCTGCTGGAAGCTCTTGTGGCCACTGACCAGCTTCGGGTCGTTGCTGGTGATGATGTAGCCCTGGCTCAGCAGAGCCCGGCGTGCGGCTTCACAGGAAGCGGTATCGCTGACCGGGTAATTGCGCGAAAAAGTGCCGGAATCATCGAAGCTTTCATGCTCGTAGATGGCGGTCTTGTGCGTCGAACAACCGGCGACAGCGGACAGCAGCAATGCCGCGGCTGCGGCGCGCAGATGAAATGATCTAAACATCGAAAATCCTGAGGAAAACGCTCCGGCGCGTATTGTGCAACAGATCAATGCCACACCGCGCAGGTAATTGGTGTCTTAAATTTCACACAAGTTTACTGACCGTTGTTTGCCGGAAAAAGTCGCTCGCTCAAGTGCTCGATCAACACCCTCAGCTTGGCCGCTGCATGCCGGCTCGATGGCCACAGCACCCAGAACGTGCCGCTGTGTTCCAGGTACTCGTCGAGCACTGTCTGCAACGCTCCCCGGCGAACCGCCGCCTGCACCATGAAATCCGGCAAACAGGCGATACCCAAACCGCTGCGGGCAGCGTGTTCCACAGCCTCGATGGAGCTGCTGGTCAAGCGGGTCGGCAGCAGCGGTTCCGGTAAGTGGGCCTGGGGCTTGAACGGCCACGGCTCAAGTTTGCCGGTGTGGTGAAAGGTGTGCCGCAGGCAGGCGTGCTCGCGCAGTTGCTGGGGGCATTGCGGCAGGCCGCGCTGCTTGAAATAGTCGGGACTGCCCACCAGCACCATGTGAAAGCGCCCCAATTGTCGAGCCAGGAGCCGGGAGTCCTTGGGATTGCCCGTGCGCACTACCAGATCAAACCCCTCCTCCACCACGTCCACCATGCGATCGGAAAGGTCCACGTCCAGCTCGATCTGTGGATAGAGCTGCATGAACTCCGCCAGTACCGGCATCAACAGCCCGTGAACTTGGGGAGCGCTGATCCGCAACTTACCTACAGGCGCACTGGAGGAATCGCACAGCTGGAACTCCGCAGCCTCCGCTTCGGTAGCTATCCGGCGGCAGCGCTCGAGGAACCCGGCCCCCTCGGCGGTCAGGCTGATACTGCGGGTGGTGCGATGGAACAGGCGCGTCTCCAGACGCTCCTCAAGCCGCGCGATGCTCTTGCCCACGGCTGAGGAGGACACTCCCAATAGCCGCCCCGCTTCGGTAAAGCTACGTGTCTCGGCCACCTGCATGAACACCGGGATACTGCCCAGCCAGTCCATTCTGCCTCCTGCGATTAAGGACTTCTGTGTCCGATAAGTTCGGAACCTTAGCCTATTTTTCCGCCATGCACAGAACCCTACCCTGTGAGCTTCATTTCTGCCCCTGCACAACGGTGCCCGACCATGAGCAACTCCGCCAATGCCTGTGAACTGCTACAAGCACCCGCCGAGACCCGCGAACGCCTGCCTGTCGGCGGCCTGCTGGCTCTCGCCAGCGCCGGTTTCATTACCCTGATGACCGAGACCCTGCCGGCTGGGCTGCTGCCACAAATGAGTGCCAACCTTGGCGTCTCACCTGCACTGATTGGCCAGCTGGTGACCTTCTATGCCCTGGGTTCGCTACTGGCCGCCATCCCGCTGATCATCCTCACCCAGGGCTGGCGGCGGCGCCCCTTACTGTTGCTGGCCATCGCCGGCTTTGCCCTGGTCAACAGTGTTACCGCCCTCTCCAGTGACTACAGCCTGATTCTGGTGGCGCGCCTTTTCGCCGGGGTCTTCGCCGGCCTGCTCTGGGCCTTGCTGGCCGGCTATGCCAGCCGCATGGTGGCGCCTCACTTGCAAGGCCGGGCAATCACGCTGGCCATGCTCGGCGCGCCGGTGGCTCTGTCGGTGGGAATGCCCGCTGGAACCTGGCTGGGCAACCTGGTGGGCTGGCGCATGAGCTTTGCTGTCATGACCTTGCTGACCCTGGGGCTAATTGGCTGGGTACTGGTTCAGGTGCCGGACTTCCCGGGGCTGCGCGCGCAGAAGCGCTTGTCGCTGGCTCGAGTCCTGGCCTTGCCGGGGATCCGACCAGTGCTGTTCGTGACTTTTGCCTATGTACTGGGACACAACATTCTCTACACCTACATCGCGCCCTTTCTTCAGCCGGTCGGGCTTGGTGAGCAGATCGAGCGGGTGTTGCTGGTATTTGGCCTGGCCGCATTGTTGAGCATCTGGCTGGTGGGCCTGCTTATCGATCGCTGGCTGCGTCAACTGGTGCTGGTCAGTTGCCTGCTGTTCATCGGCTCGACCCTGATGCTGGGGCTGCTGGGTGACTGGCCAGTGGCGATCTATGGGGCGACCGCTATCTGGGGGCTGTCCTTCGGCGGCATGGCCACCCTGCTGCAAACCGCACTGGCCAAGGCCGCAGGCGAGCACGCTGACACTGCTCAGTCGATGCTGGTCACCCTATGGAACCTGGCGATCGCCGGTGGCGGCCTGGGTGGCGCCTTGCTGCTGCAAGGGCCGGGAGTGGCGATCTTCCCCTGGGTGATTGCCGCGCTGTTGCTGATCAGCCTGGTGGTGGCGGTGAACGCCCGGCACCAGGGCTTTCCAGTCAGACGCTGATCCTCGACCCAAGCCTTGGCAATCGGGCGTTCTCGCGGCAACGGAGCCTGCCAGGTCGCTAGCCTTCAGCCGAAGCGCCAGTCTGCAAAGCAGTATCCACTTTTGCGTGCGCAGCGGATCGGGCTTTGCGACTGCGTACCAACGGCCAGAACAGCTCCTCCTTCCAGCTCACCGGCGCCAAGTGCTCGATACCGAAGGTAACGGGCCGGCGGCGGGTGATCTTCGCGGTGCCAAACAGCACATCCCAGAGGAACAGCAAGTTACCGAAGTTGCCCTTGTAGTGGGTCACGCCATCCTCGGCGCTCAGACCATGGTGAGCCGAATGGGTCGAAGGCGTTGAAAAGACTCGCTCCACCAGCCACATCAGTGGCCGGAGAAAACCGATGCGGTACAGCTTGTCGTCCCAGGCCACGCTGCTGTGTGCGGCGAAAATCACCGTCATCTTGAGAATCAGGTAACCGTAATAGACCGGCGCCAGCCCCAAGTAGATCAGCACCCCGGAGAACCAGATTCCGGGCATCAGCAGGTAATAGAAGCTGTTGTTGCGATAAACGATGCGAATACTCATGTAGGGCGCTGAATGGTGAGCCCGGTGCAGGGCATACAGCGCGGGGAGACGATGGGTCAGGCGGTGCCACCAGTATTGGGTCATGTCATCGAAGATCAGGAACAACAGCAGACCAAGCACCCAGGGCGTATCCGCCAGCATGCCCTTGGCTTGTGGCAGTGCCAGGCCCATGAGCGCACCGCTGGCCCACATCACCAGAGGAAAGGTCACGCCAAGCAACAGGCTTGAGCCCACCGCCTCGATCAGCACGTCGCGGCGCTGGCCACGGGGTTGGCGAAAGGCTGAACAAGCTATTTCCAGGAGGATGAAAAACACAAAGATCGCCGAAACGATCAACAGGGGGTTGTTGGTCATCAGATCGTGGTTCATGGCATTCTCGCTCTTATCCTTATGGGCAACGCCCGACCATTAGAGATCAGCAAGGCAGCCCTCTCTATGCGCGAAATGGACAGAATCCAGCGAGATCCGGCCAACCGAGCGGCCCCGCGCTTTCATCGAGGACGCCTCGGCGAAGTCTTGCAACGCTTCCTCAATGACCAGAGCACCGCCTCGCACCAGGACTACAACCTGCTGCACCTGGAACAGCTATGGCGCGCCGCGGCAGCGTTGGAGCCGGCCATAGGCCTCAAACTGTTCGAACGCTTCACACCCCAGGACTGGCACGTTATTGCCCACGCCAGCCTCTACTGCCCGGATGTTGCCGCGTCCATGGCATTCTGGGTTCGCTATGCGCCGTTAGGCTCGGACACCGATCGCGTGCAACGGGTGACCGATGCCCGAGGTTCTGGTGTTGAAATCCATATCGACACCTCGGCGGAGTTGAGCCGCTACCTGATCGAACACTATGGAGTCATGTCCATCACTCAACTGCGGCGTGGTACTGGTCTTGCGGTTCGGCCCGTGCTGGCCTGCTTCAGCCATTCGCGTCCCGACTATCACGCGCAATACCAGCATTGGTTTGGCGACCGTATCGAATTCGATTGCCGGGCCAACCGTTTCTACTTCGACCCGCAAAGCCTGCAACTGCCACTGCAGACCCGCCACGCCGGCATGCTCGACCTGTTGAGCGAAGAGCTGGATCGGCGGGTGGCCCTGCACCAACGGCTGAGCGGTTGGGCAGCCAAGGTGGCCAGGGCCTGTCGTCAGGCCCTGGCGGCTGGCCATCCAGTAACCCTGGAAAGCCTTTGTGCCCATCTGCATCAAACCCCACGCACGCTGCGGCGACGTCTCGCGGAACAGGGGCTGAGTTTTCGCCAGTTGCTGGACCAGACCCGCGCCGAGCTGGAAATGCACCTGGAATTGCAAGGCGAATCCCGGACGCAGATTGCGCTACAGCTGGGTTACAACGATCAGGCGGCCTATCTGCATGCGCGCAAGCGCTGGCACACCACCGGCACCTGAGGTTTATCCGAGCTCAAAAAAAGACCCCGGCATTGCGGCCGGGGTCTTTTCAACACTGCGGTTCAGGCATTAGTAACGCTTGATGTCCGCCTGGTTTTCCAGCTGCTTGCGGTAGGCAGCAAAATCTTGCTGCCCTACCCGCGAGGCCAGGAAGCGACGGTATTGAGCCTTCTCTTCCTCGGTCGGCGCAGCGGCTTCATTGACGGCATTGAGCTGCAGCACCAGCAGATTGCCGTTAGGCAGGGTCACGCTAGTGAAGGTCGGTTTGTCCTTGGACTCAGGCTTGCTCATGCGGAACAACGCCTGCAGAACAGTTGGATCGATACCATCCTGACCACGGGTCACCGCTTGTGCGACTTTCCAGTTCTGGCCATCAACCGGCTTGTTCAGCGCGGTCTTGCCATCACGCAAGCTGGCAATCAGCTCTTCAGCCTTGGTCTTGGCCGCAGCACTGGCGTGCTCCTTGGCCAATTGCGTGCGAATGGCACTGGCGACGCTTTCCAGAGGCAGTTGCTCAGGTTTGCGATGCTCTTTGGCTCGCAGCACCACGACAGTTTCCGGGTCCAGTTCGATGGCGGTGCTGTTGGAGCCCTCATCGAGGACTTCGGTGCTGAACGCTGCTTGCACCACTGCACGGTTGGCAGCGATACCGTCGCCACCGTCACGGCCGAATGGCGCGGAGGTGTGAACAGTCAGCTTCAGTTCCTGAGCCGGTTGTGCCAGATCGGAGGCCTCGAACGAAGAGTCCTCCAGCTGCTTGGTCGCCTCGACGAAACGCTGCTCGACCTGCTGAGTTTTCAAGTCGCGGGTCAGCTTGTCCTTGAGACTGGCGAAGCTCGGCACTTCCGGTGCTTCGATGCCCAACAGCTTGATCAGGTGGAAACCGAAGTCCGTACGCACCGGGGCCGAGACCTGATCCTTATTCAGCGCATACAGCGCCTTCTCGAAGGTTGGGTCATAAACACCTGGACCGGCATAGCCCAAGTCGCCACCGTTATTAGCCGAGCCTGGATCCTGGGAGAATTCCTTGGCCAGTGCCTCGAAGCTTTCGCCTTTGGCCAGACGCGCCTGGATCTCTTCGACCTTGGCCTTGGCCTGAGCCTCGTTCACCTTATCGTTGACTTCGATCAGGATGTGCGCGGCACGACGTTGCTCGGACAGGTTGGCGATTTCCTTCTGATACAGCGCCTGCAGGTCCTCGTCCTTGACACTGACCTGGTCAAAGAAGGCAGCCTTCTTCAGCTCGATGTAATCAATCACCACTTGGTCGGGAGTCATGAACTCCTTGGCGTGCTGATCGTAATAGGCCTTGACCTCGTCATCGGTCAGCTTGATCGCTGCCGGATCAGCCTTGATGCTCAGTGAAGCGAAATCTCGAGTCTGTTTTTCCAGACGAGCGAACGCCAGTACCTGAGCATCGGTCACGAAACCACTGCCCGCCAGACCGGCACGCACCTGACCGATCAGCATTTCCTGAGCCAGCATCTGGCGGAATTGCAGACGGGTGTAGCCCAACTGACGAATCACCTGATCGAAACGCTCAGGGCTGAATTTGCCTTCAACCTGGAATTCCGGCGTTTGCAGGATCACCTGATCCAGCGCGCCCTCGGAGAAGGCAAACTTGGAATCCTGTGCACCTTGCAGCAACAGTTTGCGGTCGATCAGCCCTTTCAACGCGGCTTCGCGCAGCATCTTCTCATCCAGCAGGGAGGCATCGAAATCTTTGCCCAACTGTTGCATCAGTTGACGACGTTGCATGTCGACGGCCTGGCTCAACTCGTTCTGAGTGATTTCCTCGCCGTTGACCTTGGCCGCGTCCTGGTTATGGGTAGTGGCCTGGAAAATGGCATCGAAACCGGTCAACGCCAGCAATGCGACGATGACCCCGATGATGGTTTTGGCAATCCAGCCTTGTGAGTTGTCCCTGATATTCTGCAGCATGCGTCCCCCAGAAACGGCTGTACTTCAATTTAAGCAACCGTGGAGTGTGGGTAGAGTCCGGATAGAAGAAAGGCGCATCCGAGGATGCGCCTTCTCGTAACTGGCGGAGCGGACGAGAGCTGAACCTGCGACCCTCGGCATTGGCCGGTGATGCACCGGCCTACTGGCGCCCCGCTGCCAGATCAGGCATGACCCCGACCCGGATGGGCAAAGACCCTGAAGAAACTTAGTTTACGGCTTCTTTCAGTGCTTTACCGGCTTTGAAACCTGGCTTTTTAGCAGCAGCGATTTCCAGAGTCTTACCGGTCTGTGGGTTGCGACCGATACGAGCTGGACGATCCGTTACGGAGAAAGTACCGAAACCAACCAGAACAACAGAGTCACCGGCCTTCAGAGCGCCAGTAACGGATTCGATTACTGCGTCCAGCGCACGGCCAGCAGCAGCTTTCGGGAGATCAGCAGATGCAGCGATAGCATCAATCAGTTCCGACTTGTTCACTCTAAGTCCCCTTACATATCTATGAGTATGATTCTAAGTTTTTTGGTGAAAGCAAAAACGAGTGCTGAATGGCCTACAGACACTTAAGAGCCGCTTTATAACAAGGGCTCTAAAAAGCTGTCAAGGAAGCCCCCCAGGCTAATGCGTACTAATGCGTGCTAATTCTTTCCTTAGAGTCAGACTCGCGTTTTTCGTCCTTTGCAACTATCTCGGGAGCCACATCCGGCAAGGGCTCCGGCGCGTATTGCAGCGCAATTTGCAGGACTTCGTCAATCCATTTAACTGGTTTAATCTGCAGATCCTGCTTGATATTGTCAGGAATTTCTTTCAAATCGCGAACATTCTCTTCAGGAATGATCACCGTCTTGATTCCACCCCGATGAGCTGCAAGTAATTTCTCTTTCAGCCCGCCGATGGCCAATACCTGACCGCGTAGGGTGATCTCCCCTGTCATCGCTACATCAGCCCGTACCGGAATGCCGGTCAGCGCCGAAACCAACGCCGTGCACATGCCTATGCCCGCGCTAGGGCCGTCTTTAGGGGTAGCCCCTTCCGGCATGTGGATGTGGGTGTCGCGCTTCTCGTGGAAGTCCAAGGGAATACCCAGGCTCTTGGCACGACTGCGTACCACGGTCAGCGCGGCAGTGATCGACTCGACCATGACATCGCCCAGGGAGCCGGTCTTGATCAACTGACCCTTGCCTGGAACCACAGCGGCTTCGATCGTCAGCAACTCACCGCCTACCTGAGTCCAGGCCAGGCCGGTCACTTGGCCAATCTGATCCTGCTGCTCGGCCAGGCCGTAGCGGAATTTACGCACGCCCAGGAAGTGTTCCAGCAGATCGGAAGTGACCTTAACAGAGAAGCGTTTTTCCATCGCATGCTCTTTCACCGCCTTGCGGCAGACCTTGGCGATCTGGCGCTCCAGGCCCCGCACACCGGCTTCGCGGGTGTAGTAGCGGATGATGTCGCGAATCGCATCGGGGTCGAATTCCAGCTCGCCTTTCTTCAGTCCATTGGCCTGAATCTGCTTGGGCGACAGGTACTTGACCGCGATGTTGATCTTCTCGTCCTCGGTGTAGCCAGGCAGACGAATCACCTCCATCCGGTCCAGCAATGCTGGAGGAATATTCATCGAGTTGGAGGTGCAAAGGAACATCACATCGGACAAGTCGTAATCAACTTCCAGATAATGATCGTTGAAGTTGTGGTTCTGCTCAGGGTCCAGAACCTCCAGCAACGCCGACGCCGGATCACCGCGCATATCACTGCCCATCTTGTCGATTTCGTCGAGCAGGAACAGCGGGTTGCGAACCCCAACCTTTGTCATCTTTTGAATCAATCTTCCTGGCATCGAACCGATGTAAGTTCGACGATGCCCACGGATTTCCGCTTCATCACGTACGCCACCCAGCGCCATACGCACAAACTTACGGTTGGTCGCATTGGCGATCGACTCCGCAAGAGAGGTCTTACCTACCCCAGGAGGACCGACGAGGCACAGCACCGGACCACGAATCTTCTTCACGCGCTTTTGTACGGCGAGATATTCGAGAATCCGCTCTTTGACCTCCTCCAAACCATAGTGATCGGCGTCGAGAATATCCTCGGCACGCGCCAGGTCGAGACGCACCTTGCTCTGGGCCTTCCAAGGCACTTGAACCAGCCAATCAATATAGGAGCGAACCACCGTAGCCTCGGCAGACATCGGCGACATCTGCTTGAGCTTGTTGAGCTCGGCCTGAGCTTTGGTCATCGCATCTTTTGGCAGGCCGGCGGCATCGATGCGCTTTTTCAGCTCTTCGATTTCATTGTGACCCTCGTCACCATCGCCCAGCTCCTTTTGAATGGCCTTCATCTGCTCATTCAGGTAGTACTCGCGCTGGCTGCGTTCCATTTGCTTTTTGACGCGGCCACGAATGCGCTTTTCAACTTGCAGCAGGTCGATCTCGGCGTCCAGCAATGCCAGGACGTGCTCGACCCGAGCAGACAGATCAATGATCTCGAGGATTTCCTGTTTCTGCTCGATCTTCAACGCCATATGCGCGGCCATGGTATCCACCAGGCGGCTTGGCTCGTCGATACTGTTGAGGGAGGACAACACCTCGGCAGGAACTTTCTTACCCAGTTGCACATATTGCTCAAACTGGGACAGCAGACTGCGAACAAACACCTCTGACTCACGATCAGGAGCATCTACTTCGTCAATCAGGGAGACTTCGGCACGGCAATGACCATCAACTTCACTGAAGCGTTCGACAGCGCCGCGTTGCTCGCCTTCAACCAACACCTTGACGGTGCCATCAGGCAACTTGAGCAACTGCAAGACAGTTGCAATGGTACCTACGCGATAGAGTGCATCTTCACCGGGATCGTCATCAGCAGGGTTTCTCTGTGCCAGCAAGAGAATCTGCTTGTCGCCCGTCATCGCTGCCTCGAGGGCTTCGATCGACTTCTCGCGCCCCACGAACAGCGGGATAACCATGTGCGGATAAACCACAACATCACGCAATGGCAGGAGAGGCAATTCGATGGTTGTCTTCATGATTTCGCCTCTACGGCGGCCGTACGGCCGTAAACAGATGGAAGTAAGCTTGAAACCAAGATGGGGGCTGCCTGTAAAAAAAACAAGCTTAAAGACAGCACTTTAAGACGCTAAAAGCAAAGGGGCCCGAAGGCCCCTTCTTTCAATCCAACAGCGCGACGCTTACGCGTCTGGCGCCGCCTTGGCCGTCGGCTCACTGTTTTCATAGATGTACAGTGGCTGGGACTTGCCTTCAATGACGCTTTCATCGATCACTACTTTACTCACCTCGGATTGCGAGGGGATCTCGTACATAGTGTCGAGCAGAACACCTTCGAGAATCGAACGCAGGCCACGAGCACCTGTCTTGCGCTCAAGTGCCCGCTTGGCGACTGACTTCAAGGCGTCAGTGCGGAACTCCAGATCAACACCTTCCATCTCGAACAACTTGGCGTACTGCTTGGTCAAGGCATTCTTCGGTTCAGTGAGGATCTGAATCAATGCAGCTTCATCCAACTCATCCAGGGTCGCCAGGACTGGCAGACGGCCAACGAACTCCGGGATCAGACCGAACTTGACCAAATCGTCAGGCTCGACTTCACGCAGGGACTCACCAACCTTCTTGCCCTCTTCCTTGCTACGCACTTCAGCATTGAAACCAATGCCGCCACGGGTAGAGCGGTTTTGAATAACCTTTTCCAGCCCGGAGAACGCGCCACCACAGATGAACAGGATGTTACGAGTATCGACTTGCAGGAATTCCTGCTGCGGGTGCTTGCGACCACCTTGTGGCGGAACGGAAGCAACCGTACCTTCAATCAACTTCAACAGGGCTTGCTGAACGCCTTCACCGGAAACATCCCGAGTAATCGAAGGGTTGTCAGACTTGCGGGAAATCTTATCGATTTCATCGATGTAGACGATGCCCATTTGAGCTTTTTCTACGTCGTAATCGCACTTCTGCAGCAACTTCTGAATGATGTTCTCGACATCCTCACCCACATAACCAGCTTCGGTCAGGGTGGTTGCGTCGGCGATCGTGAACGGTACATTCAACAGACGGGCCAGGGTTTCCGCCAGCAGCGTCTTACCCGAACCTGTAGGGCCGATCAGCAAGATGTTGCTCTTACCAAGCTCGACGTCGTCACTTTTCTTGTCACGCTGATTCAGGCGCTTGTAGTGGTTGTACACCGCTACAGCTAGAACCTTTTTTGCACGTTCCTGACCAATCACGTATTGATCAAGGATGCCGCTGATTTCTTTAGGCGAAGGCAATTTATGCGCGCTGCTCTCGGCCTGTGCTTCCTGCACCTCCTCACGGATGATGTCATTGCACAAGTCGACGCACTCGTCGCAGATAAAGACCGAGGGGCCGGCAATCAATTTGCGTACTTCATGCTGGCTTTTGCCACAGAAGGAGCAATAAAGCAGTTTGCCGTTGTCCTCGCCGTTGCGGGTGTCAGTCATTCGTTCGATCCAAATCCGATAGGCTTGCAACACAAGATGAAGGCTATTGCGGGCTTTTTCAAGCCCGCCACTGATCAGAACAACTGACCAAGCCTATTTTGAGCTGCTTATTTTAAGCGGGGCGTTGGTTGATTACTTCATCGATCAACCCGTACTCACGCGCTGCTTCGGCGCTCATGAAGTTATCACGATTGGTATCGCGCTCGATTTCTTCCAGAGTGCGCCCGCTATGCTTGGCCATCAGCGTGTTGAGACGCTCACGGATGAAGAGGATTTCCTTGGCATGGATTTCTATATCCGACGCTTGGCCTTGGAAACCGCCCAGGGGCTGGTGAATCATCACTCGGGAGTTTGGCAGGCAGAAACGCTTGCCAGGGGCACCGGCCGTCAGCAAAAAGGCGCCCATGCTGCATGCCTGACCAATACATGTGGTTGAAACGTTAGGCTTGATGAACTGCATGGTGTCGTAGATCGACATACCTGCCGTTACCGAGCCGCCCGGGGAGTTGATATAGAGATGGATGTCCTTGTCCGGGTTTTCCGCTTCAAGGAATAGCAGTTGCGCACAAATCAGGTTGGCCATGTAGTCTTCTACAGGACCTACCAGAAAGATCACTCGCTCCTTGAGGAGGCGCGAGTAGATGTCGTAGGCGCGCTCGCCACGAGCGGACTGCTCGACAACCATCGGGACCAGGCCGCCTGCGGCCTGGATATCAGAGTTCTGCTGAATATAAGAATTACGGAACATGCTCTGCAGTCACTCCCAAATAGTCACGTCTTGAATACGCATAAGCCAGCGCGAAGGCTGGCTTATGGTGTGTGCTTCGAACGAGAAGAAAATCAGTCGGCTTGAGGTGCTTCTACCGGCTTGACCGCTTCTTCGTAAGAGACCGATTTGTCGGTCACGCTAGCTTTCTGCAGAACAGTATCCACAACTTGTTCTTCCAGCACAACCGAACGGACTTCGTTCAATTGCTGCTCGTTCTTGTAGTACCAGGACACGACCTGCTCAGACTCCTGGTAAGCCGAAGCCATTTCCTGGATCAGCTCGCGAACGCGGTCTTCATCAGGCTTCAGATCGAATTGCTTAACAACTTCAGCAACGATCAGGCCCAGCACTACGCGGCGCTTGGCTTGCTCTTCGAACAGCTCGGCAGGCAGCTGATCCGGCTTGATGTTGCCACCGAATTGCTGGACAGCCTGAACGCGCAGACGATTAACTTCGTTGTCCAGCAGCGCCTTTGGCACTTCGATCGGGTTGGAGGCCAGCAGACCGTCCATTACCTGATTCTTCACCTTGGACTTGATGGCCTGACGCAGCTCACGCTCCATGTTCTTGCGAACTTCGGCACGGAAACCTTCCAGGCCGGCTTCCTTGATACCGAATTGAGCAAAGAACTCTTCAGTCAGCTCAGGCAGCTTAGGCTCGGAAACGCTGTTAACAGTCACGGTGAACTCGGCAGCCTTGTTGGCCAGATCCAGGTTCTGATAGTTCTCAGGGAAGGTCAGGTTCAGGACACGCTCTTCACCAGCCTTGGCGCCAACCAGACCGTCTTCGAAGCCAGGGATCATGCGGCCAGAGCCCAGTACCAACTGAGTGCCTTTAGCCGAACCGCCTGCAAAAGCTTCACCATCAACCTTACCCACGAAGTCGATGTTCAGTTGATCATCGTTCTGCGCAGCGCGATCAACAACTTCAAAGCGAACATTCTGCTTACGCAGGATCTCCAGCATGTTGTCCAGATCAGCATCAGCTACGTCAGCGCTCAGACGCTCAACGGCGATGTTTTCGAAACCGGCAACCGTGAACTCTGGGAAGACTTCGAAAGTGGCAACGTATTCCAGATCCTTGCCCTTCTCCAGCACCTTTGGCTCGACCGAAGGAGCGCCAGCTGGGTTCAGCTTCTGCTCAACAACGGCCTCATAGAAGGAAGCCTGGATCACATCACCCACTGCTTCTTGACGCGCATCAGCCTCATAACGCTGACGAATCACGCTCATTGGAACCTTGCCAGGACGGAAGCCCGCAATTTTGGCCTTTTGGGCAGTCTGCTGCAGACGCTTGTTGACCTGGCTCTCGATGCGCTCAGCCGGCACGGTGATGCTCATGCGGCGCTCAAGAGCAGAAGTATTTTCAACAGAAACTTGCATGGATATTCCTCGTTGCACAGACGTTAGCCGGCCGTTTTCCGACCCCAGAATCAAGGGCATGCATTCTAGTGGGTCAAACTCAAGAAGTCACCCTACTGAAAACGGGTAAAAAACGGCCGACAATGTGAAGGCGAGGACAAAGGATTGAGCCTCGCCATGAGAGCAAATACTACGAATCCAACCAGAGCCTCTACACCAACCCTTCTATATATAGAAGGAGCCGGCCAGAGCTTCCCTGACATACACCAACCAATAGCCAAGATCCCAGCATCCAGCGACCAAAGGCCAACCATTGCCCAACCCAGCCGCCCCACTGTGCGTGGAAACACTAGACATATCGGACCCAAAAACGAAAACGGCGCAGCCCTTTTCAGGTGCTGCGCCGTAATCTGCTATTAACTAGCTACTTTATTGGTGCGGACGAAGAGACTCGAACTCTTACACCTTGCGGCGCTGGAACCTAAATCCAGTGTGTCTACCAATTCCACCACGTCCGCTTAACAATCTTTTAAAGCAAAGGCGCCAGACTATTAATCTGGCGCCTTCTTCGAATATGGGGTGGACGATGGGGATCGAACCCACGACAACAGGAGTCACAATCCTGTGCTCTACCAACTGAGCTACGCCCACCATATTGCGTTACTTGTGCCAAAGCTGCCTAATGGCGCACCCGGCAGGACTCGAACCTGCGACCATCCGCTTAGAAGGCGGATGCTCTATCCAGCTGAGCTACGGGCGCCTTATTAATCTGTATTCTTTAACGATTACAAACTAATTGCTTTCAGTCGTTATGAGCTAAACATCAACTCTGCCCGACTTTCTTAACCAGTGCTAGGCTGTGCCCGACAAGTGCGACGAATGTTATAGGCGAGCCTTTAGGTCGTCAACTCTTTTTTGAAAAAAATTCATTTAATTAAAGGAGTTAGGGGAATTTGCAGACCAAGCGCCTTTGCCCTCACGTTCCGACATGCGAGAATACGTTCTCTTTTTCTCTCCCTCTCGATGGTTAATCACGCGTCATGACTGCACAACTAATCGACGGCAAAGCGATCGCCGCTAGCCTGCGCCAGCAGATCGCCAAACGTGTCGCCGAGCGTCGCCAGCAAGGCCTGCGTACTCCGGGCCTCGCGGTGATTCTGGTCGGCAGCGACCCGGCCTCTCAGGTTTATGTCTCGCACAAGCGTAAAGACTGCGAAGAGGTCGGCTTCCTTTCACAAGCCTATGACTTGCCCGCCGACACCACTCAAGAAGCACTGGCGGGCTTGATTGATCGCCTCAATGATGACCCGAACATCGACGGTGTCCTGCTACAGCTGCCACTTCCTGAGCACCTGGATGCCTCTCTACTACTAGAACGCATTCGTCCGGACAAAGACGTGGATGGCTTCCATCCTTACAACGTCGGTCGTTTGGCCCAACGCATTCCCCTGCTACGCCCCTGCACTCCCAAAGGCATCATGACCCTGCTGGAAAGCACCGGTGCCGACCTGTATGGCATGGATGCAGTAGTGGTCGGCGCATCCAACATCGTTGGGCGCCCGATGGCCATGGAGTTGCTGCTGGCTGGCTGCACCGTGACCGTCACTCACCGCTTCACCAAGGATCTGGCTGGCCATGTCGGCCGTGCCGACCTGGTTGTCGTTGCTGCTGGCAAGCCAGGCCTGGTCAAGGGCGAGTGGATCAAGGAAGGCGCTATCGTCATCGACGTCGGCATCAATCGCCAGGAAGACGGCAAGCTGGTGGGCGACGTGGTTTATGAAACCGCCCTGCCCCGCGCGGGCTGGATCACTCCAGTGCCTGGTGGCGTAGGCCCCATGACCCGCGCCTGCCTGCTGGAAAACACCCTGTACGCCGCAGAATCGCTGCACAGCTGAGTTTTCGACAGCGCACAAAAACCCGCCAATGGCGGGTTTTTTTATGCGCCAACGTTACAACACCACAGCGCTCTTTATCGCCCGTGAATCTTAGCGTTCAGGATCGCACTCAGCCTATTCTGAAACCGCAGTAGCGCTCAGGAAAAAACGGTGTTTTTTCTTGGTTTTTAAGGGTTTTCGACTGACCACTGAAGAACAATCGACAGTTCTTCAGCCATACTCATAAAATGTAACGCTTTTCCGAAAAAGCCCGTTGCCAAACGGCATATCCATTATTATCGAGTCCGCCCGCGTGAAAATTCGTCTCTCCATCCTCAGCTTATTGTTTGCTGTGTCCGGCACCTTGATCGCGCACAGCGTCGACGCCAGCGAAACCACCGCGGCGCCAAGAGACACTTCACAATTGCATATTGCATCCGGCAGCGCGCTGCTGCTGGACCTGCAAACCAACAAAGTCATCTATTCCAGCAATCCGGACGTTGTGGTGCCCATCGCTTCGGTGACCAAACTGATGACCGCCATGGTGGTTCTGGACGCCAAGCTGCCGCTGGACGAACACATCTCCATGAACATCAGCGACACCCCAGAAATGAAGGGCGTGTTCTCCCGGGTCAAGCTCAAAAGCGAACTAAGCCGTCGAGACACCCTACTGATTGCCCTGATGTCCTCGGAAAACCGCGCCGCGGCCAGCCTGGCCCATCATTACCCGGGAGGCTATCCGGCCTTCATCGCCGCGATGAACGCCAAGGCCAAGTCACTGGGAATGACCCACACCCGCTATGTGGAACCCACCGGCCTGTCGATCCATAACGTTTCCACGGCTCGCGACCTGAGCAAATTGCTGGTGGCTGCCCGCAAGTACCCTCTACTGAGCGAGCTGAGTACCACCAAGGAAAAGACCGTGGCATTCCGCAAGCCCAACTACACCCTGGGCTTTCGCAACACCAACCACCTGGTCAACAAGGAGAAATGGGACATCAAGATCACCAAGACCGGCTTCACCAATCAGGCCGGCCACTGCCTGGTGCTGGTCACCAGCATGGGCAATCGCCCGGTAGCCCTGGTGATTCTCGATGCCTTCGGCAAGTACACCCACTTCGCTGACGCCAGCCGCATCCGCAACTGGGTAGAAACCGGCAAGAGCGGCTCGGTACCGGACGTTGCCTTGCGCTACAAGGCCGATAAGAACCTCAAGAACCGCCAGACTGCAGCCCCTCAGGCCTCGCACTGATACTCAAGCACAACAACGGCGCCCAATGGCGCCGTTGTTGTCTGCAGGCTTCAGTGGCTATCGAGCGCTTTGCTGGCCCTGGCTGCTGCTTGCTCCTGACCGGCCTGCCCCAGTTCATCGGCGGCTTTCAACCAGCGCTGGCGATCGACCTTGGCTGGCAACTGGTTGGGCGCCTGAATCAATACCGCAAAGCTCCCGGCGCTCTTCCAGGACGACTCGAACTCACGAAAGCTCATCAGTTGCCGACGGCTTTTCGCTCCACGCAGCAACACGGTTTGCTTGTCCCGGTTGTAGCCGGCCAACACCGCATAACGCGGCTCAGCCCAGAACGTCGAACCTTCGGTAAAGCGCACCAGTACCGGATAACCCGCCGCCACCTGGGTCAGCAGAGACGCTAGATGATCGTCCAGGGGATAGACCACCATCCCGTACTCACGCGCCAGGCTTAGCATGTTCTGCTGCAATTGCGCCTCGGCGCCAGGCAGGTGCAAGGGTTTGTCCAACAACCCCGGAGTAATCACGATGCCCTGTTGCGACAGCATGCCAGCCAAGGCTCCGGGGCCACTTTGGTACATCTCTCCACGGAAAAACGGCACGCTGTTGAGCTCTACCCGCTCCGGCAAGCGCTGGATCTCGGGTTGCACGCTGCCGGCACAACCGACCAGGCTCAAGACACAGGCGCTGACCAGCAACGCCGCTCGAAATCGAGGAAATACCCGCACCATCATCGCTCTCTATATTCAAACGCCGGACGACCCGGTCCCGGCTGGGGCCTTGATCATAGGGCCCTCACGGGCGAGGGTATAGCGTTAGGCGGCAGTTAATTGAAAACCATAGAGCGAAGTGTTCGAAGACTCTCGACTATTGGTCAATAGCCTGAAACACAGAGACTACTAGACTAACCATTGGTAAGAGTGTGTGCCCTGGACAGGGCATCAAGGAGGCACTTATGAGCCTGACAACGACGATAGTGATGCTGATCCTGAGCTGGCTGGCCGTAGCCGCCGCAATGCTCTGGGGCGTGCTACGCATCACCCGCCGTCACCATCATCGGCCCCAGCAGTCCAGCCCTGACATCAAGACTGGAAAAGCCGCCCGGCGCCCAGCCACTGCCCACTGATCAACATTCCCGCCCTGCCGAAAACAACACGGCCGCCTGACTCCAAGGAGTGCAGACGGCCGTTTGTCATGGTTGCGAATCAGCCCTCGGCTTGCGCCGCCTGACGCTTCTGACGGACCCGACGAGCCAGTATGTTCAGGCTTTCAATGGCTGCCGAGAACGCCATCGCCGCATACACATACCCTTTGGGTACATGGGCGCCGAAACCTTCGGCGATCAGGGTCATGCCGATCATGATCAGGAAGCCCAGGGCCAGCATCACCACGGTCGGGTTGTCATTGATGAACTTGGCCAACGGCTCGGCAGCCAGCAGCATCACCAGTACCGACGCCACCACCGCAATGATCATGATCGGCAAGTGCTCGGTCATGCCCACGGCAGTAATGATGCTGTCGATGGAAAACACCATGTCCAGCAACAGGATCTGGCCAATCGCAGCAGCAAAGCCGATCGCCACGCCCGATGCCTGGGTTTTGTCCGCCTCAGGCTCCGGAGTCATGCTGTGGTGAATCTCCGTGGTGGCTTTCCACACCAGGAACAGGCCACCGGCAATCAGGATCATGTCCTTCCAGGAGAAGCTCTGCCCCATGACGTCGATCACCGGCTCGGTGAGCTGGACGATGAAGGCGATGGTGCTGAGCAGCGCCAGACGCAGGAACAACGCCATGCCAATACCAATGCGCCGCGCCTTGGCCCGATGCTTTTCCGGCAACTTGTTGGTGAGGATGGAAATAAAGATCAGGTTATCGATGCCGAGCACGATTTCCATCACCACCAGGGTGGCCAGGGCGACCCAAGCAGTGGGGCTAGCAGCGAGTTGTAAGAGGTAATCCATGGGTCAATCCTGAATCGGTTGTATGAAAGATCAGATTTCCTGGGACGACTCCGGCTTCTTCGCCGCGTCTTCCTGTGGTTTTTCCTTGCCGGTCACACTTTGCGTGGCGTCACTCAACGCTTGCTCTGCAGCCTTGTGAGTATCGTCGATGGCTTGCTTGGCAGTCTCGGCCGCCTTGTCCAGCACCTGTTGCGCGCTTTTTTCCGCCTGATCGCAAGCCGCCAGGGTCAGCATAGACAGTGCCAGCAGCGACGCTGCACCCAGTTTTTTGAATGACATACCGTATTCCTCGATAGAACGGGCGCGGCCAAGTGGGGCCCCGTCGATAGCGGGGCATTCTAAGGAGAGTAATACTTCAGGAAAATTCGTATTTTTAGCAGTTATACTTCGCTTTTCACGAACTGATAGTCACCATGCTCAACTACCGCCAACTGCATTATTTCTGGGTTGTAGCCAAGACCGGCAGCATCGTCCGCGCCTGCGAGCAGCTCAACCTGACCCCACAAACCATCAGCGGCCAGATCAGCCTGCTGGAGCAGACCTATGGCATCGAACTGTTTCACCGGGTCGGACGCCAACTGGAACTGAGCGAAGCCGGGCGCCAGGCCCTGCCCTACGCCGAACAGATGTTCCAGCTCGGTGGTGAACTCGAAGCCATGCTTCGGGCCAGACCCGACGAGCAACAGATCCAATTCCGCGTCGGCGTGGCAGACGTGGTGCCCAAGTCCATCGTCTATCGCCTGATCGCGCCCACCATGGAACTCAGCGACCCGATTCGCCTGACCTGTCGCGAAGACAAACTAGAGCGCCTGCTGGCAGACCTGGCCATCCAACGCCTGGATCTGGTGATCTCCGACAGCCCCATGCCCTCGCACCTGGACATCAAGGGCTACAGCCAGAAACTCGGAGAATGCGGAGTCAGTTTTTTCGCCACCGAGGAACTGGCGCGATTGCACGGCGCGGACTTTCCCCGGGGCCTGCACGGCGCCCCGCTGCTGATCCCGGGCCAGGAAACCGTGGTCCGCAGCCGCCTACTGCGCTGGTTCGCCGAACAGCAATTGCAACCGCGCATCATCGGCGAATTCGATGACAGCGCTCTGATGCAGGCCTTCGGCCAGTCCGGCAGTGGGATCTTTATCGCCCCCAGCGTGATTGCCGATGAGGTCCGGCAACAGTACGGCGTGCATCTGATTGGCCAGACCGATGCCGTGACTGAATCGTTCTACGCCATTTCCGTGGAGCGCAAGGTCAAGCACCCCGGCATTGTCGCCATTACCGAAGGGGCCCGACGGGAACTGTTCACCCCCATCAACCACTGATCAGGAAGGACAGGCGTGCGGCGCCTTGAGCTTCATCAGCAGCAACGCCAGGGCAATGGACAGCACAATGAAGCAGGACGCTGCAAATCCCAGGCTACCCAGCCCCAAGGTGTCGATCACCCGACCGCCGACCATGGCCCCCAGGCCGATCCCCAGGTTGGCCCCGGCGATGTTCAGCGACGCAGCGAACGCCGGCGCTTGCGGCGCCGCCTTGATCAGCCGCACATGGCTGACCAGGAACAGGGCTGCCTGGGTCACGCCCCAGACACCCATGGCTGCCGCCAACCCCAGGGTCGAATGAATGCTCGGCACCAGGGCCAGCATGCCGCCGATCATCAACCCACAGAACACCATGGAAGCGATCAGCGGATGCCGGTCCACAGCCCGGCCGCCCAGGGAATTTCCGATCAACCCCACCGCGCCAAAGCCCATCAGGCACCAGCCCACCACGGTGCCGTTGAAGCCCGCCAGGCGCTCGAGAATATCCGCCAGGTAGGTGTAGGCAGTGAACATGCCGCTGAACACCAGAATCGACAGCAGCACATGCCCCTGCATCAGCGGGCTGCGCAGGATGCGAAACTGCGAACGCAGGCTCGCCTGTTGGTTATGCGCCTTGGTTGTCGGCAGGTAGACCCACAGCAGCAAGGCCTTGCCGAAGGCCACCACAGCGAGCAGGCCAAAGGCGCTGCGCCAGCCAAAGGCATCGGCGATCAGGGTGCCCACGGGAATCCCGAACACCGTGGCGCAAACAATGCCGAAGCCGATCTTGGCAATGGCGCGCCCGGCGTAGTCCGGGCCGACGATATCCACTGCCGTTTCGCTGGCCAGGGCCCAGAACACCGGCAACCCCAGGGCCGGCACCAGTCGCGCCAGGGACATCACCCAGATATTCGGTGCGAGCGCCGCCAGGGTATTGGCCAGGCCAAACATCAACAGCACGCTGATAAACAGCTGCTTGCGCGGAAAACGCGCGAAGTAGGCGGTCAGGAAGGGCCCGAAAGCGGCGACCGTGAATGCGAACAGGGTCACCAGCAAGCCGGCCTGGGACACGCTGACCTGCAAGTCCCGGGCAATCGACGGCAACAGGCCGACGATGATGAATTCCGTGGTCAGCACGGTGAAACCCGCAGCCGACAACAGCAGGATGGGCAACAACATCAAGAACTCCAGAAACGGCGACAGCAGCGATAGCCCGAAGGGCCCGCTGACTGGATAGGAAGAGGGGGTGACGAATATTAACAGAGTGAGTACGGGTCAGGGCAACCGCCACGTCGCCGCTTTTCTTGCTGCGCCAAGTGGCAGATCGTCACATCGACGCGGGAAGCACTGGCTGCTGTGATAAAGTCCGCCCCCTGCCAAAAACAGGCCTGATCGCGCACTGCCACTCAAGTCGCCCGATCGCCGGTTGCCATTGACCACCGCAGCCATGGGTGCCGCTGCAGCCGGGCCACTTCCGGCCCGGGGCACCCGGCATGCACTGCACATTAAAATAAACAGAGATACCGCTATGAGCGCTTCCCCCCCTTCCTTTCTGCAATTCCTCAAACGCCTGAGCCTGGTCACGCAGATCGTTATCGGCCTGATTGCCGGTATCGCCCTGGCCCTGCTGGCACCCGAGGCCGCGAAGTCCACCACCTTTATCGGCAAGGTCTTCGTCTCGGCGCTCAAGGCCGTGGCGCCGATCCTGGTGTTCGTGCTGGTGATGGCCTCAATCGCCAACCACAAGCACGGCCAGGAAACCCATATCCGGCCGATCCTGGTGCTCTACCTGCTGGGCACCTTCGCTGCCGCCGTGGTAGCCGTCATCGCCAGCAGCCTGTTCCCCTCCGCCCTGGTGTTGTCGACCCAGGACGTCGCCATCACCGCTCCCGGCGGCATCAGCGAAGTGCTGCAGAGCCTGCTGCTGAGTGTGGTGGACAACCCGGTCAGCGCCCTGATGAACGCCAACTTCATCGGTATCCTGGCCTGGGCCATCGGCATGGGCGTGGCCATCCGCCACGCCGGCCAGACCACCCGCACGGTGCTCGACGACCTGTCCAACGGGGTCACCGTCATCGTACGTGTAGTGATCCGCTTCGCCCCCCTGGGGATTTTCGGCCTGGTGGCCTCGACCCTGGCCACTTCCGGCTTCGCTGCGCTGCTGGGCTACCTGCACCTGCTGGCGGTACTGATCGGCTGCATGCTGTTCGTGGCCCTGGTGATGAACCCGCTGATCGTGTTCTGGAAGATCCGCCGCAACCCCTTCCCGCTGGTACTGACCTGCCTGCGCGAGAGCGGCATCACCGCGTTCTTCACCCGCAGTTCGGCGGCCAACATTCCAGTCAACCTGGAGCTGAGCAAGCGCCTGGGCCTGCATGAAGACACCTATTCGGTGTCCATCCCCCTGGGCGCCACCATCAACATGGCCGGCGCAGCGATCACCATCACCGTGCTGACCCTGGCCGCCGTGCACACCCTGGGCATCGCCGTCGACCTGCCGACCGCCGTGCTCCTCAGTGTGGTGGCAGCGATCTGCGCTTGCGGCGCTTCCGGTGTCGCCGGTGGCTCGCTGCTGCTGATTCCACTGGCCTGCAGCCTGTTCGGCATCCCCAGCGAAATCGCCATGCAAGTGGTGGCCGTGGGCTTCATCATCGGCGTGCTGCAGGACTCGGCGGAAACTGCGCTGAACTCCTCCACCGACGTGCTCTTCACCGCCGCCGCGTGCATGGCCCAGGAAGACAAGGCGCAAGCCTCAGCCTGATTCACGGCCACTAAAAAGCCCGGCCAGGGTCAACCTGGCCGGGCTTTTTTATGCGCGCTGAAAGGGTCGTGCCGCTCTTCAGCAGAACGCCTTAGAACGCGCCCATGTAGTCGCGCTTGCCCACTTCCACACCGTTGTGACGCAGGATCGCGTAGGTGGTGGTGACGTGGAAGAAGAACTGCGGCAGGCCGTAGGTCAGCAGGTAGGACTGGCCACTGAAGCGCTTCTCTTTCGGAGTGCCCGGACGGGTGACGATCTCGATGCCTTCCTTGCCATCGATCTGCGAAGGCTGGATGCCTTCGATAAAGGCCAGGACCTTGGCAATCAGCGCCTGCAGGTCGGCGAAGGTGACTTCAGTATCGTCGTACTTGGGCAGCTCGACCTCGGCCAGGCGAGCCGATACGCCCTTGGCGAAGTCCACGGCGATCTGCACCTGACGCACCAGCGGGAACATGTCCGGATACAGGCGCGCCTGGAGCAGGGCATTGGGTTCGATATTCTTCGCCGTGGCGTGAGCTTCGGCCTTGTGCAGTACATCGCTCAAGGCGTTGAGCATTTGCTTGAAGACAGGAACGGAAGCGGCGTACAGGGAAATAGTCATGACAGTCTCGACATGGATGGCGGAAATACAACGAGCAGCGATTATAGCCACAGCGGCCGACCCCGGGGCCTTTATCCCGGCGGCCCTTGGCGATAGGCGCTGGGCGCGACGCCAAACCAGCGCTTGAAGCTCTGGGAAAAACTCGACAGATCGCTGAAGCCCAGCCGCTCGGCGATCTGCGTCAGGCTCAAGGCCGGGTTGCCCAATAGCTCCAAGGCTCGAGCGCTGCGGTGCTGGCTCTGTAATTGCCGGTACGACGTGCCCTCCTCCCGCAAACGACGCTTGAGGGTACGCACGCTGGTCCGACTCAACCGCGCCATGCTCGGCAGGTCCGGTACGCTGCCGGAGGGGGCGGCCTCAAGATACTGGCGCACCAGGGCCGTAGCCCCCTGAGGCGCTGCACGACGCTCCAGCAACTGTGCACACATCTGCTCGCACATCGACACCGTCAGTGGATTGGCCTGGGGCAAGGCCCGGGTCAGGAAGCGCCGGTCGAAGGCCAGGCCATGCTGCGCGGCCCGATAGGCGGGACTCAGGCCAAGGATCTGCTCCACCTCCCCCTTGCTGCGCGCCACAGGACGGCCATTGCACCGGGTAAACCGCGTCAGGCGAAAGTCCGGGCCCACAATCTCCTTCATCAATACCGCCGCAGCAGCCATGTCCCGCTGCAGCAGAAACTCCCGTACCGCCGGGTCCGCCACCGCAGGCTCAGCAAACGTCAGCACGCCCAGCTCCTGCTCCAATCGATAGCCGATCGTGGCAAAGGCATAAGTCAGGGGTAAGAAGCGCAAGGCCAGGTTCAAGGCATCCGCCGCGGTCGTACTGCTGATCAGGCCATAGCCAAACAGGCCGTAGCTGGAGAAGTGATAGCGCGCGCCCACGACGTAACCCAAGCCCCGGGGATTGCCCAGCAAACCCAGCAGATTGCTCACCAGTTGCAGTTCCTGAGCCGCCGTCAACAGGCTGTTGGGGTCCTGCAACTGCTCCAGGGACAACCCCGAACCGGCCAGCAAACTCGCCACTGGCAAGCCCTTTTCGCGGCCGAAGCTCACCAGCAGCAAGGCGCTGGAAGGTCCTCGGGTGTAGGTCTGGATACTCATGGGCCGGACTCATGAACCGCTGATTTGGCCCAAATACTAAAGCACTTGTCCCGTTACAGCATGGGGCCTGCACTTTATTCCCTGCATGCTTCACTGATCGGGGCTGCACCACAGAAACAAGGACGTGGCCTCGGGAGGATCAACCCAGTGCCGCACAACAATAACAACGAGGTCGTCATGCCCCAATCAGCACCTGCCTGCACCCCACCCTCCAGCCCAACCGCGCCCCTTGAGGCCCTGATCATCGGCAGCGGCTTCGGCGGCCTGGGCATGGCCATCGCCCTGCGCAAGGCCGGGGTCGATCAGTTCATCCTTCTTGAGAAAGGCCAGGACGTCGGTGGCGTCTGGCGCGACAACACCTACCCCGGCGCCGCCTGCGACGTGCCTTCGCACCTGTACTCGTTTTCCTTCGAGCCCAACCCGAACTGGTCCCGGGTGTTCGCCCCCCAGGCAGAGATCCACGGTTACCTGCAGCATTGCGCCCAGCGCTACGACCTGCTGCGCCACATCCACTTTGGCAGCGAAGTGCGCCACGCCCGGTTCGATGAAGCCAGCAGTTGCTGGCAGGTCATCTGCCGCGATGGCCAGGAGCACTTCAGCCGCCTGCTGATCAGCGCCACTGGCCAACTGAGCCGCCCCGCCCTGCCCAATCTGCCGGGCCTGGACAGTTTCCAGGGGCATGTATTCCATTCCGCAGCCTGGGACCATCACTACCCTCTGGCCAACAAGCGGGTGGCGGTGATCGGCACTGGCGCCTCGGCCATCCAGTTCGTTCCGCAGATCGCCGATCAGGTGGCCGCGCTCAAGGTCTTCCAGCGCTCCCCGGCCTACATCATGCCCAAGGCCGACCGCGCCTACCGCCCGGAGGAAAAGCAGCGATTCGCCCGCCATCCGCTATGGGCCAAACTGGTGCGCGCCGCCTACTACCTGCATTTCGAATCCCGGGCCCTGGGCTTTACCCGCCTCAAGAGCCTGACCCAATGGGTGGTCGGTATTCCTTTTCACAAGCTGCTGAATGCCTCGGTGCCCAACCCCGAACTGCGCCAGCGCATGACCCCGGACTATCCCATCGGCTGCAAACGCATCCTGCTGTCCAACGACTACCTGAAAACCTTCGCCAGCCCCCATGTCGAGCTGTTGACCCAGGGCATCGAGCGCATTACCGAGCACGGCATCACAACCCTCGACGGCCAGCAGCACCCGGTGGACGCCATCATCTATGGCACCGGCTTCGCCGCCACCGAATTCCTTTCGCCGATGCGCATCAGCGGCCGCGGCGGGGTCGACCTGAACCAGGCCTGGCAACATGGCGCGGCAGCCTACCTGGGGCTCAGCGTGCCCGGCTTCCCCAACTTCTTCATGCTCTACGGCCCCAACACCAACCTGGGCCACAACTCCATCATCCACATGCTGGAAAGCCAGATATCCCACGTGATCAAGGCCCGCCGGGCGCTGCTCAAAAGCGCGGCGAAAACCCTGGAGGTGGACGAGTCGCCCTACCAGCGTTTTCAGTGGCGCATCCAGCGCCGCCTGGCCACCTCGGTGTGGAGCGGCTGCCAGAGCTGGTATGTCGACGCACAGGGGCACAACAGCACCAACTGGCCCGGTTTCACCTGGAGCTACAGATGGCTGACCCGCTATGGCGGACTGTCCGCCTACCGATTTGCCAGCCCCCTGGAGGCGCCGTTTTCGCCCAGCGATGGACAGCGAGTGGCCCCACCCGGGGATTGGCTGGAACGATGCAACGCAGCTTTCTTGCGGCTTTTCCTGAGAGCCAGTTTCAGGACCCTGATCGGCCCGCCGCGGCAACTGGTGAGCCAGCGCAAGCTCGTCAACGCCCTCTCCTGGCTGATGCCCGGTGGCCTGGGCGTAACCCGCAAGCGCACCAGCCTGGGTCAGTCGGCGGTGCAGTGCGTCGAGCCCAAGGCCCGGACCTCGAACGCGGTCATCCTCTACCTGCACGGCGGCGCCTTCTGCCTGGGCAACCCGGACACCCACTACAGCGTCACCAGCCGCCTGGCCAGGGAGACTGGCTGCCGCGTCTGGGTGCCTGACTACCGACTGGCACCGGAGCATCCCTACCCGGCCGCGCTGGACGACTGCCTGGCCTGTTATGACGCCATCCGTGCCCAGGGCTGCCCGGCGCAACAGCTGCTGATTGCTGGTGACTCTGCCGGGGGCGCCCTGGCGCTGGCACTGGCGCTGACCTTGAAGCAACGCGGCGAGCCGTTCGCGGCCGGGCTGATACTGCTCTCGCCGGTTACCGATCCCGACCTGGGCGCTGACAGCCTTCAATCCCGATCCGCCGTCGACCCGATGATCCGCCGCGACTGGCTGGAACAGGCCCTCAAGGCCTACGCCGTCCCTGCGCAGACGCTTTCACATCGCCCTCTGGAAGCGGACCTGCGCGGCCTGCCGCCGATGCTGATCCAGGTCGGCGACCAGGAACTGCTGCTGTCCGACTCCATCCGCCTGGCCGAACGGGCACGGGCGTCCGGCGTGCCCTGCCAGCTGGAAATTCACGACGGGCGCTGGCATGTCTTCCAGTTGCAGGCCTTCTATCTGCGCTCTGCCAGGAACGCCCTGCGCAGCATCGCCCGGTTTGCCCAGCGGTGCCTGGAACCCGCCGCCAGTCCCC
Organism: Pseudomonas sp. 50_B; assembly: GCF_017491625.1. Classification (NCBI taxonomy): domain Bacteria; kingdom Pseudomonadati; phylum Pseudomonadota; class Gammaproteobacteria; order Pseudomonadales; family Pseudomonadaceae; genus Pseudomonas; species Pseudomonas sp. 50_B. The sequence continues at coordinate 3,479 of NZ_JAFGYX010000015.1, read as the reverse complement.
CAGCGCCGTCCACGCCGCGGGCCGCAGCCGAACCGGCACAAGCTGCGCAATCCAGCTGAAACCTGCCGCCGCGCCGACTGCGCGGCGGCCTTGCCTTGCTTGAACGCCGCAACCCGATCCCCGCCCCACCAAGTTCTGATGGTCAGAACCGGCTTGTGAAGGTAAAACAGAGCCCCTCGAAGAAGGCCGACTCGGCCACGGAAAACTCAAGACCGCCTTAGCGCGCCATGCACCGGGTTTTCCACGACCTCATCCATCAGTGACCAAGGGACCAGCACTTATGAGCAACGAGCACGACACCCCCAGCGAAGCACTGCGCCTGAGCAGTACCGACATCCGCGTTCTGGGTTCGTTGATCGAAAAGCAGGCCACCAGCCCGGAAACCTATCCCCTGACCCTCAATGCCCTGGTGATCGCCTGCAATCAGAAAACCAGCCGCGAACCGGTGATGAACCTGACCCAGGGCCAGGTCGGCCAGAGCCTGCGCGCCCTTGAGGCACGGGGCTTCACTCGGTTGGTCATGGGCAGCCGCGCCGACCGCTGGGAGCAGCGCCTGGACAAGGCCCTGGAACTGGTGCCGGCGCAGTTGATCCTGTGCGGCCTGATGTTTCTGCGCGGTCCGCAGACGGTCAACGAACTGCTGACCCGCAGCGGGCGCATGCACGATTTCGAAGACAGCGAGCAAGTCCTGCACCAGCTCGAACGCCTGATCGCCCGGGGCCTGGCCCTGCACATCCCGCGTCAGGCCGGCCAGCGCGAGGACCGCTACACCCACGCCCTGGGCGACCCGGCGGATATCGAAGCGATCCTCGCCGCCCGCGGCAACCCGGTGGAGCGCAGCGCCGGCGGCGCGGTTTCAGTGGAGCGCATCGAAGAACTGGAAGCGCGGATTGCCGCCCTGGAAGAACGTCTGGCCCAACTCGAAGGCTGACTCCCGTAGCCGCTGCCGAAAACTGCGATCGCCCCCCAAAAAAGGGGCGACGCCCTGGCGGACGCCCAAACCTTGTCGCAGCCTGCGTCAGCGGCTACAGGGCCCGGGCGAAGGCCACGGCCTGGCGGAACTGCTCCTCGTTCGGACGCACGCCGGTATACAGCACAAACTGCTCCAGGGCCTGAATCGCAATCACCTCCAGCCCGGTGATGACCTGCTTGCCTTCGGCCCTGGCCCGCAGGATCAACGGTGTCTCCGACGGCACGGCCACCACATCGAACACCCGGTCCGCCGCAGCAATCGCCTCGGCCTCGAACGCCAGCTGCTGCGCTTGCGGGCCACCGCTCATGCCGATCGGGGTCACGTTGATCAGCATCTGCGGCCGCAGGCTGCCCAACTCCGCCTGCCACTCATATCCCAAGGCACTGGCCAGGGCGCGCCCGGTGACTTCATTGCGCGCGACGATCACGCCCTGGGCATAACCGCCATCACGCAAGGCACTGGCCACCGCCTTGGCCATGCCGCCGCTGCCACGCAGGGCGAAGGTCGATTCCCGTGGCACGTCGTGCTCGGCCAGCAACTGGGCCACGGCAATGTAATCGGTGTTGTAGGCCTTCAGGTGACCGTCGGTATTGACGATGGTGTTGATCGAAGCAATGGCCCTGGCCGAGGCATCCAGCTCATCCACCAGGGCGATGCAGTCCTCCTTGAACGGCATGGACACGCCGCAGCCGCGAATCCCCAACGCACGTATCCCCCGCACCGCACCAGGCAGGTCCTGACTGCTGAAGGCCTTGTAGTAGAAATTGAGCCCCAACTGCTCATACAGATGATTGTGAAAACGCAGGCCGAAGTTCCCCGGACGCCCGGACAGCGACATGCACAACTGGGTGTCTTTGTTGGGGTTCATTTGCATATTCATCTCCTCGCTGGGCACTTTCGGATAGACGGGCTTGGTCAGCCAAGCCCCTTGTGCCTGATCATATCGGCGCTGGTTTGCAGGCCCCAGCAGCGCCCAGGGATGACGGTAAAGAGGCCGGTACAGACCTTACACAATATTTACTCAGCGGCTGTGCAGATTTTCCAGAAACCGCTGTCTTAGCAGTATCCCCGCGTCAGTTCTTGAGTCTGGTGCAGACCATAAACGCAGGGGTTGAACCGAGGACCAACCATGATTTCCAAAATCCCCAAGATTGCCCTGCTCATAGGTGCACTGGCTGTCGCCGGCCAGGCATCGGCCCACGGTGGTGGCTGGGCCGGCCCCGCAGCGCTGGGCGCAGTTGTCGGTGCAGCCGTTGTGGGCTCGGTGATCGCCAACCAGGATCGTCCGGTCTACGTGCAGCAGGCGCCGGTGTATGTGCAACCCCAGCCGGTGTATGCCGCGCCACCACCGCCGGTCTACTACCAGCCAGCACCGGTCTATGTCCAACAACCGGTCTACTACCGCCCGGCGCCGGTGTACTACGGTCCGCCACGGGGCTACTACGGCCACCCTCATTACTACTACGGCCCACGTCCCGGCCGCTGGTAACCGTCCACTGAAACAGCCACAGGCCCCGCCCTCGAAGCGGGGTCTGTTGCATTTTGCCATCACCCGGATGTCTGAATAATCCCGAACAATGTCGCGACTGGAACAGTATTTGCCTGCAAATCCGGGAATAGTGCGCTGATCCCACGACGGCCCTGAGCAACGCGGGACTGTCATGTTTGTGTCATTCAAGGACTGCAAGATCGACCCAGTCCGCTCGCCACAGGCCCATAACAACAAGGACGACCCCATGCCCACGCAAAACCCCCACCGCGTCGAAGGCCTCTGCACCTCCAGCCGGGTGTACGACGCCCTGACCGAACTCAAGCATCTGGAAGGCCATCGCTGCGCCAAGTTTCTCTCGCTGCTGGCCCAGAATCTGGTGCGCAAGGGCCTGCTCAATGAGCAGGAAGTGCTGCACATGCTCGATCAGGTGGTGGACTGAACGACCGCAGCCGCTAGCACCGGCATCAATGTCCACTATCAGACTGGGTGATTTTTCGTAGCACTTGAGGCTTTGTAAGGTAACTCCTCGCCAATCGAGGAGGTTGTCATGCCCAAGGTTCAGATCATGTCCGTTATCGGCAGTGCCGTCCCCGCGTCGCTCAGGCAACTGGGCTTGCTGGCCTGCTGGTACCTGGTACGCGACGGCGAAGCCGTCAGCGGCCCGCTGACCTCCCTGCCCGCCGCCCAGGCCCTGTCCAGGCAACTCGATCTGCACAGGGTCCACTGCTAAGGCAACTGCACTCGAGGCCGGGTTTCGACGAACAGCGCCCAACTGGACATGAACAGCGCCGCGATCAAGGGCCCGATGACAAACCCGTTGAGGCCGAAGATCGCCAGCCCGCCCAGGGTCGAGATCAGAATCAGGTAGTCCGGCATCTTGGTGTCCTTGCCCACCAGGATGGGCCGCAGCAGGTTGTCCACCAGGCCGATCACGAACACCCCGAACACCCCCAGCACTACCCCTTGCCAGATCGCTCCGCTGATCAGGAAGTACGCCGCCACCGGCCCCCAGAC
>NZ_JAFGYX010000146.1:0-457 GCF_017491625.1 Pseudomonas sp. 50_B | reverse complement strand
GTACCGCTGGCGGGATATGCCGGCGTGCGTCGAGACAGTAAGCCGGGTCGCGCGGCAGCAACGATCGGCCGTTGACGCCGTGCCTTTCCATTGTGATCCAGTGCGGTCGAACATACCCCTCTTCGAATACGTGAACACGCACCCCCGATGCGCGAGCGATCTCATGCATCGGCCGGTGGATCGCACGGCAGTCGCCAAACAGAAGCACATCCGTCACTCCATTGGTCGCAATGGCATCGCGATACCACGCAACCAGGCCTTCGGGTTCGTCGCGATAGTTCCAAGCGCTTTCCGAACCTTGATACGCGAGATCTCCGCCGCAAAAATTCACACGCCGAACCTGGTGGCCCCGCTGGCCGAGACCGGCAGCGAGTCGACCAAAAAAAGGAGAGGCCGTGCCTTGCAGGGCAAGGAAGAAGCGGGACATACGATTCTTATCTGATTGAGTTATGAAGGC
>NZ_JAFGYX010000145.1:0-457 GCF_017491625.1 Pseudomonas sp. 50_B | reverse complement strand
CTCCTTCATTGCGCAATCAATCAACTTTTCGAGAAGCCCATGAAAAAGATCCTCGGAGATCCGGCGTCGCGTCGCGAGCGCCGCGCGTTTCTCGGCGACGTCGCGCGTCTCGCGGGCGCGGGCATCATCGCCGGATGGACGCCGATTCGACCGATTGCCGCGCACGCGCAAGCCGCGGGCGCGGCGCCGCCGAATTTTCCCGCCGGCATCGCGCTCTACAAACAGGCGTTTCGCAACTGGAGCGGCGAGATCGCGGTCGCGGACCTGTGGACCGCCGCGCCCGCGACGCCCGCCGACGTCGTCGCGATCGTCAACTGGGCGGCCGAGAACGGTTACCGCGCGCGGCCGCTCGGCCATATGCACAACTGGTCGCCGCTCACGGTCGCCGCGAACGGCGCGCACGAGCGCACGCTGCTCGTCGACACGACGAGGCATCTGTGCGCCGTATCCGTCGACC
>NZ_JAFGYX010000144.1:0-457 GCF_017491625.1 Pseudomonas sp. 50_B | reverse complement strand
AGGTGATGATGGCCGGCGATGCCAAGGGCCGGGTGTTCACCTTCCCGATCCCGACCTACAACATCACCCACGACTTCCCCTGGGACAGCGACAACGCCACGCGCCTGTTCGACATGACCGCGCGCTACGGCCTGCCGTACTTCCAGAACTTCCTCAACTCGGACATGCAGCCCAACCAGGTGCGCTCCATGTGCTGCCGCCTGCAGCTGGACGTGCGCGAGCTGCTCAAACGCGGCAACGGCCTGTTCGGCTCGGCCGAGCAGACCGGCTCGCTCGGCGTGGTGACCCTCAACTGCGCGCGCCTCGGCTACCTGTATCGGGACGATCTGGACGGCCTGACGCAGCGCCTCGACGCGCTGCTGGACATGGCCTTCGAGAGCCTGGAGGTGAAGCGCAAGGTGATCCAGCACCACATGGATGCCGGCCTCTACCCCTACACCAAGCGCTACCTGGGCAC
>NZ_JAFGYX010000143.1:0-458 GCF_017491625.1 Pseudomonas sp. 50_B | reverse complement strand
ACACATGCAAGTCGAACGGCAGCACGGGCTTCGGCCTGGTGGCGAGTGGCGAACGGGTGAGTAATACATCGGAACATGTCCTGTAGTGGGGGATAGCCCGGCGAAAGCCGGATTAATACCGCATACGATCTAAGGATGAAAGCGGGGGACCTTCGGGCCTCGCGCTATAGGGTTGGCCGATGGCTGATTAGCTAGTTGGTGGGGTAAAGGCCTACCAAGGCGACGATCAGTAGCTGGTCTGAGAGGACGACCAGCCACACTGGGACTGAGACACGGCCCAGACTCCTACGGGAGGCAGCAGTGGGGAATTTTGGACAATGGGCGCAAGCCTGATCCAGCAATGCCGCGTGCAGGATGAAGGCCTTCGGGTTGTAAACTGCTTTTGTACGGAACGAAAAGTCTTGGGTTAATACCCTGGGATCATGACGGTACCGTAAGAATAAGCACCGGCTAACTAC
>NZ_JAFGYX010000142.1:0-459 GCF_017491625.1 Pseudomonas sp. 50_B | reverse complement strand
ACCAGCGCACCGAGCGGCTCCATCACGCCGGAGGCCGCCGCGACCAGTGCCGAGGCCAGTGCCGAGAGCCCGGTCGTCCGCAAGGCGAGCGCCACGGCCAGCCCTTCCGGGATGTCCTGGATGGAAATGGCCGTGGCCAGCGGCAGACCGACCGTCATGTCGCCGCCCGCGAAGCCGACGCCGATCGCCATTCCCTCGGGCAGGTTGTGCAGGGTAACGGCGAAGACGAACAGCCAGACGCGATTGATGCGGTCGGAGTCTGGCCCGCAGGGGCCGATCGACTCGTGTTCGTGCGGCGTGAAGCGATCCAGCCCGAGCATGAGCAACACCCCGAGCGCCAGGCCGAGCACGACGGTCCCGGCGCCCATCAGGTTGTTGCCTGTCAGCGACTGGGCCGCATCGAGCCCGGGCAGCAGCAGCGAGAAGGCACTCGCCGCCAGCATCATCCCGGCCGCGAAC
>NZ_JAFGYX010000141.1:0-459 GCF_017491625.1 Pseudomonas sp. 50_B | reverse complement strand
GAACTTCGGCCGGCCCTGGCTCGCCGCGCGGATCTTCTCGTAGACGCCGCGCGCCTCCCAGTCCTCCACCCATTGCGGCTCGCGCTTCGGGAGGTCGCCGCGCATCGGGAACGGCGTGTCGAGCAGGTTGACCGGATACTTGGCCTGCGGTTTCGAGTCGGCTTTCTTGTTGCTCATGTCGGGATCGCTGTGAAATCGGGGGGACGCTCGCGCGTCGTGAAAACGGTGAGGCGCGGCGCCGTTCGCGCGGCGCGACGCTGGCGGCGCCCGGCGCGGGCGCGGCGTCGATCAGCTAATTCGGTCGGTGGCCGACGTCGCGAAGCCGGTCGCGCGGCTGCCCGGCGCGCGACCGTGCTCGGCGAAGTACGCGCGCGTGTCGACGACGTCCTGCGCGATCGCGCGCGAGAGCGTTTCGAGATCGACGAATTTCGCCTCGTCGCGCAGCTTCTTCAGGAATTC
>NZ_JAFGYX010000140.1:0-460 GCF_017491625.1 Pseudomonas sp. 50_B | reverse complement strand
GGATAGACGAGGCCGATCAAGCGCCCGGTGCCCTCGAGCGACGACAGCGGCGTGAGCAGCCCCGCGAACTGCACGGTCGGGATCATCGTGCCGATGATCGTCATCACGATCGCGGCCACCTGGCTGCGCGTGAACGTCGACGCGAGCAGGCCGATGCCCGTGGCGACGACGTTGAAGATCAGCACCGCGAGCAACAGCGTCATGAAGCTGCCCTTGACGGGCACGTCGAACGCGATGCGCGCGAGCATCGTCATCAGCAGGAAGTTCAGCATCGCGAGCACGACGTACGGCACCTGCTTGCCGATCAGGAACTCGGTGCGCGTGACGGGCGTCACGTACAGGTTCAGGATCGAGCCGAGCTCGCGTTCGCGAACGACGGCGAGCGCGGTGAGCATCGCGGGCAACATCAGCAGCAGCAGCGGCATCACGGCGGGGATCATCGCCGGCAGGCTCTTCACGT
>NZ_JAFGYX010000139.1:0-461 GCF_017491625.1 Pseudomonas sp. 50_B | reverse complement strand
AGCGCCTTCTTCGTCGCGGGCACGGGGCCGATGCCCATGTATGCCGGATCGACGCCCGCGTGCGCATACGAGACGAGGCGCGCGAGCGGCTTCGCGCCGCGCTTGTCGGCGACGCCGCGCTCCATCAGCACCACCGCGGCGGCCGCATCGTTGATGCCCGACGCGTTGCCCGCCGTCACCGTGCCGTTCTCCTTGGCGAACACGGGCTTGAGCTTCGTGAAGTCGTCGAGCGACGCGTCGTGGCGCACGTGCTCGTCGGCGTCGAACACGACCGTGCCCTTGCGCGACGCGATCTCGATCGGCAGGATCTGATCCTTGAAATAGCCGGATTTCGTCGCATGCGACGCGCGCCGGTGGGATTCGAGCGCGAGCGCGTCCTGCGCGTCGCGCGTGATCCCGTACTTCGCCGCGACGTTCTCGGCCGTCACGCCCATGTGAATCGACTGGAACGGATCGTTGAG
>NZ_JAFGYX010000138.1:0-462 GCF_017491625.1 Pseudomonas sp. 50_B | reverse complement strand
GTTTTCGTCCTGCCATTGCCCGGCGCGAGCACTGGCACAGGCGTATCGTCAGCATGCAGCTTGGTGGCTGTCATGACGTGCCGGCGTAAGGCGTCGACCAGCGGTTGCATCAGGCTCGCACCATGACCCACCCAGTTCGCCAGCAGCGAGCGACCCAGATCGACACCCTCACGCGCATAGATCGCCGACTGGCGGTACAGCGCCAGATGGTCCGCGAACTTCGAGACCAACACATGAGCCAGCAAGCCCGGACCAGCCAGGCCGCGCTCGATGGGGCGGCTCGGCGCTGCAGCTTGTGCGATGTGATCGCAGCACGTGCATGCCAGTTTCGGGCGCACGTGGCGGATCACGCGGAAGCTGGCCGGTACATATTCCAGCTGCTCGCAGACGTCCTCGCCGAGTTGCTTCATGGGGCCGCCGCACGCCGCGCAGGTTTCGCCCGATTCCGGCCAGTACGTCAGG
>NZ_JAFGYX010000014.1:0-165815 GCF_017491625.1 Pseudomonas sp. 50_B | reverse complement strand
GCATCCTGTGCAAGAAGAACGCCTCGATCTCCGGGGCCGAAGTCGGCTGCCAGGGGGAGGTGGGTTCGGCCTGCGCCATGGCGGCGGCGGGGCTGGCGGAGATTCTCGGGGCCAGCCCCGAGCAGTTGTGCAACGCCGCGGAAATCGGCCTGGAGCACAACCTGGGCTTGACCTGCGACCCGGTGGGCGGGCTGGTGCAGGTGCCCTGCATCGAGCGCAACGCGATTGCCGCGGTGAAGGCGATCAATGCCGCGCAGATGGCCTTGCGCGGTGACGGCCAGCATTTCATTTCCCTGGACCGGGTGATCCGCACCATGCGCGATACCGGCGCCGATATGCACGACAAATACAAAGAGACGTCCCGTGGTGGCCTGGCCGTGAGCGCGGTGGAATGCTGAGCCGCCTTCGCTGGCCAGCCGCATGCGAACCAGGGACGTCGGCGCGCGCAAATGGCTCACTCGGGCCATCGCGCGCCACCTTTTAGCGCGTCGCGAATAGACAAGTTGCCCGGTGCGCCGGCGGACCAGTCGGTGGGTCGGCGCGCTGTGCTTTGAGTGACACTCGCCGGTCTCGGCGCAACGCCTTGGCGGCCCAAGTGCTACCTAACTGCTCACCGCTTTTGTCGGCGCCTGTGCGCCGCGCCTTTCGGCGCTTCTTATCCGCACATTGCCAAGGGCTATATAGACGCGTCGCGACGTCGTTTTCAGGAGTTATTGAATGCCCATTCAACTTTAGGCATGGCAATTGCTCTGTGAATATCAAGCCCGCCTCCGATGAGTCGCAGGGCACATAAAAAGAGCCTCCGCCTGAGGCCATCACCCGCTTTGTGTGAGGAGATATCGCGATGACGTCGTTCAACTCCGGGGCCCAACCCCAGAACCGTGCGCCTCAATCCATCGGCTTTCTGCTGCTGGACAATTTCACGCTGATTTCCCTGGCCTCCGCAGTCGAACCCCTGCGCATGGCCAACCAACTGTCCGGCCGCGAGCTGTATCGCTGGACCACCCTCAGCGTCGATGGCGGTCAAGTCTGGGCCAGTGACGGTCTGCAAATCACCCCCGACGCCTCCATGCACAAAGCCCCCAGCCTCGACACCGTGATCGTCTGCGGCGGCATCGGCATCCAGCGCACCGTGACCCGTGAACATGTGTCCTGGTTGCAAAGCCAGGCCCGCCAGTCGCGCCGCCTCGGCGCGGTGTGCACCGGCAGCTGGGCCCTGGCCTGCGCCGGCCTGCTGGACGGCTTCGATTGCAGCGTGCACTGGGAATGCCTGGCGTCGATGCAGGAAGCCTTTCCCCGGGTGGCCATGAGCACCCGCCTGTTCACCCTCGACCGCAACCGTTTCACCAGCTCCGGCGGCACCGCGCCACTGGACATGATGCTGCACCTGATCAGCCGCGATCATGGCCGTGAGTTGTCGGCGGCGATCTCGGAGATGTTCGTTTACGAGCGCATCCGCAACGAACAGGATCACCAGCGCGTGCCCCTCAAGCACATGCTCGGCACCAACCAACCCAAGCTCCAGGAAATCGTTGCGCTGATGGAGGCCAACCTCGAAGAGCCGATCGATCTGGATGAACTGGCGGTGTACGTGGCCGTGTCCCGGCGCCAGCTGGAGCGGCTGTTCCAGAAGTACCTGCATTGTTCGCCGTCGCGCTACTACCTCAAGCTGCGGTTGATCCGTGCCCGGCAACTGCTCAAGCAGACGCCGATGTCGATCATCGAAGTGGCGTCGGTCTGTGGCTTTGTTTCCACGCCACACTTCTCCAAGTGCTACCGCGAGTACTTCGGTATTCCACCCCGTGACGAGCGCATCGGTTCCAACACCACCCAGCAGGTGGCAATGATGCCGCTGCCGCAAGCCATGGTCCTGGCGCCGCTGTCCGGCCCGCTGTCGGCCTTGAGTCAGGCGCGCAACGAGTCGACCTTCGCCAGCGTGCGTCTGTAGTCACAGACGCTTCTTGAAATACACCACGCGTTCGGTTTCTTCGAAACCCAGCGCGTGGTGCAGTGTCTGGCTGGCCAGATTGTCCAGGCTGGTGTCAGACGCGATCTCCACACACCCGGCCTGGCGTCCCCACTGGCTGACCTGCTCGATCAGTTGCTGGGCAACGCCCTGGCGACGGTGCTCGGGAGCCACATAGATTCCTTCGAGAAACACCACTGGCGAACTCTCGGTGCCGTTGACGTAGTCGTGGCGCAGCGCCGCCTCGGCCAGGCCGATGGCTTCACCGTTCTGGGCAAAGGCCAGCCAGCAGCCATAGCGCTGGGGGGCGGCCAGCATCTGGCGGATTTCGGCCAGGTGCTCCTCTGGCGGACAGTCGGGCCACAGGCCCAGGCGCAATTGCAGCCAACTGGCCGCGTCGGCGGATGAGCCGGGCTGTATCGGGATCATGAGTGCTTGCCTGTTTTCGCCAGAGGGACGCGCACTCTAGCAATCCGCTCAGGGCACAGGGAGACTCACGCGCGTTTTTGCTGCAGGTACTCGGCCAGGGCCGGCAGCAACTGGCGATCAATGGCCTGGCGCACCGCGGGAAGAATGGTCGCATTACCGGTGAGCATCTGCTCCACCATGCCCTTGAGCGCCTTGGCCCGTGCATCGCTCAAACCGCGCACCGCACATTCACAGGCCTGCTCGGCGCTGGCGCCTGCGGGCATCTCGAAACCCAGGGCCCGGAGTTGTCCCAGCAGGTCGTCCTGATCAATCAAATCCGCATGCATCATGACGCTCATCCTTATTCAGGTAACGTGGTCGTCAGTCGATTCTGGTTGGCCGTCCGGGTGGCGGCAAGGGCAGATGGTCGCGATGGCCTGTTTACCTATGAACAGGTCGTTTTCGGCTAACTCGATGGCTTATGGCCGGTTGCAACAGCGTCTGGAAAAAGACGGTCAATCAAGTCTCGCGGCGCTTGCGTGTGATGGCCCGGGCTTGCATAAGGGTGGATATTGAGTCGTGCTGGCACTCAAGGACCCCCGCCGCAAGCGGCGGGGGTGGGCAGGATGGCCGTTGGGGCAAAAAAATAGGGAGCTGTAGTGGATGAAAGTGATGTTCAACCTGGGTTTGTCCTGTTTGTTGTGGATGGTTTGCAGCGCGGCTGCGGCAGCCACCGAGTATGGCGATTTTTTGCGGGCCATGACCGATCCGCCGAAATCCCTGGAGTTTTTTCACTGTGAGTCGCAGCCCGAGGATCAGGGCGCACCGCTGACCGCGAGGTATCGGGTCAAAGGTCAGGATGCCCATCAGGTAGAGCGCTATCTGCAGCGGGAACTGGGGCTGCAGGAGGGGCTCAAGTTTGTCTGCTGCGGCTGGGAAACGAAGGGGTTCATTTCCTATAGGGATAAGAAGACCGGGCGTCGTTATCAGATCGGCATGGGCTCTGAAGAGACGCCCTACAACCAGCGCCGGGATTGGTACAAGATCGGCTATTTCTACGTGACGGTGGTGTTCTATACCGAGGACATCTGAACCCCTGCAATGGCCCTATTGCCTACGGGCAGGTCGTTTTCGGCTAACTCGTGAGCAGGCAGAGTGGGCAGACTGCAACCAGCTCGCGTCGTGTTGGTTTGGTCACCTTCTCACCGCAGCTCCTCAGCAGTAGTCCCTGCCTCGATCCTGTCACGGCTTGATCGGGGCTTTTTTTTGCCTGTGGAGGTTTTGCCGGCAAGCTTCGCTGGCCAGCCGGCTCCTGTGGGGAGCCGGTGGCTGGTGGGATGGGGATCAGCGCTGCAGCACCAGGATTCTGGAGAGCAGCTCGTCGCGGTCGATGTAGCAACCCTGGAAATGCCGGGCGCCGCTGGACGGGTCGAAGGCGTTGCGGGCATGCAGGGTCCGGCGGTTGTCGAAGCACCAGAGTTGTCCCGGGTCGAGGCGGCGGATGACCCGGAAGCGCGTCTCTCGGGTCATGGCGATAAATCGACGGTAAGCGTGGTACAGCCTGGGCATCTGCTCCACCGAGGTGTCGAAAGGCCCCCGCAGGAAGTTGGCCATGCGGATCTCCGCCACCCGACCCAGGGCATCCAGGGCAATGATCGGCGCCAGGCAGCGGTAGTCGCTGTGGCGGTCCTTGTTGCGAAACTCCACGGGTGTTTCACACAGTGTCAGGAAGGCCTCTGGGTCTTCACGGCGCAAGGCATCGGCGATGGCGAAGCCGTCGACGAAGATGCTTTCGCCGCCCACGGCGTCATTGACCAGGCAATGCAGGAACTGCAGCCCCGGTTGCAGCTCGCGGGTGGGCAGGTCGCTGTGCAGCGGCAGGTTGAAAGCGGTGTAGGCGTTGCTGTCGGCATCGGCCTTGGATTGCACGTTGAACAGCACGCCGAAGTTGCTCTCGCGGATAAACGAGATACGTCGGGCGATCAGCGCCAGCGAACCGGGTTCCGTGGGGGCGCCCCGGACCTGGGTCAGGCCGGTGTCGCGCAGGGCCAGCAGCCATTGCAGCAGAGCCGCAGGATCGTCCATCAGGGCCTGATACTCGAATACCGGTAGTTGCAGGCTGCTGTCCCACAACTGGCTGTGCGCCTTGTGGGCGCGGCGTTCCTCGCGGGATTGCTCGTCATAGGCGTGGGCCCGCAGCCAGCCGGGATCGAAGCGGCTACGGTGGCCGTCCGACCATTCGAGGCACAGGCAACCCTGGCTGTCGATGTGCGCCCCGTGGCAGCCGAGGTCCTCGGCCACATCGACGATTTCCTGTACCTGTTCACGGGTCACGCTGTAGACGCATTCCGGGCAGGGACAGTTGTCCCGCAGCCATTGATGGTGAAAGGGGCTGAGGCGGCCATCGGCCCAGTGCACCTGGACCCGGTCCGGCAGTACCTGGACGGCGCTCAACGGGCTGATCAGCGGATAACGGCGATAGTCGGCAAGGGCGGCGATGTTCACGGCGATCTCCTTTTCGGGCTTGTTGTCATTTTTCCGTTGGCAGGCCAATCACCCGGCCGATGTAGGTGGGGCGCGGCAGCTCGGCCTGCTCGGCCGCCATGGTTTGCAGGCGCTGCAACACCGCTTCGTCGAACGGCGCGGAGCGGGGGCCGGCGAGGTCGACGTGGAGCAGCATCTGTTCGTTGCCGGCCAGCTCCTGGGGATCACCGACCTTGTGCAGGCTGTGATACAGGTGCAGGCGCTTGCGGTCGTGGCCGATGATCTGGGTATGGACCTCGACCTCGGTGCCCTGCTTCACCTCGTGCAGGTAGTTCAGGTGCAGTTCCAGGGTGAACAGCGAGTGGCCGCTGGCGTCGCGGTTGTCGCTGTCGAGCCCCAGGCGATCCATCAAGGCATCGGTGGCATAGCTGAAGATCAGCAGGTAGAAGGCATCACGCAGATGGCCGTTGTAGTCGACCCAGTCTTTGATGATGCGGGTGCTGTAGGTGGTCAGGGCAGGCATAGGATCACCGGATAACGGTAGGAGCCGGCTTGCCGGCGAAGGCGTCCGTTGGGTTTGCGCCTGGCTTGAGGGCCTATTGGTTGGCAAGCCAGCTCCTACGGGGGTTGGGTTAGTCGTGAAAGTGCATGCCGTGCTTGGCCTTGGTGGTTTTCACCGCCTCCAGCACCGCCAGCAGGCAGTCATCACGATAGCGCTCCAGGGCCGAAATGCTGTGGTTGCCCAGTTGCTCGGCGGTACCTTGGACTACGTCATCGATCAGTTTGTCGGTCAGCTCCGGGGCCGGCAGATAGGTCCAGGGCAGTTGCAGCGCCGGGCCGAACTGGGCCATGAAGTGACGCATGCCGGCGTCGCCTCCGGCCAGGGTGTAGGTGAGGAAGGTGCCCATGAACGACCAGCGCAGGCCGGCGCCAAAGCGGATCGCGTCGTCGATTTCCCCGGTGGTCGCCACCCCGTCATTGACCAGGTGCAAGGCTTCGCGCCACAGGGCTTCGAGCAGACGGTCGGCGATGAAGCCCGGGACTTCCTTGCGCACATGCAAGGGGCGCATCCCCAAGGATTCATAGACCTGGATCGCCGCCTGTATCGCCTCAGGTGCGGTGTGCCGGCCGCCCACCACTTCCACCAGCGGTAGCAGGTACACCGGGTTGAACGGGTGACCCACCACGCAGCGTTGCGGGTGGGTCGAGCCCTCAAAAAATTCGCTGGGCAGCAGGCCCGAGGTGCTGGAGCCGATCAGGGCGTCGGGCTTGGCCGCGGCGCTGATCTTGCTGTGCAGTTCCAGCTTGAGTTCCAGGCGCTCGGGAGCGCTTTCCTGGATGAAGTCGGCGTCTTTCACACACTCTTCGATGGTGCTGACAAAGCGCAGGCGCTGTGGCGAGGCTCCGGGGGCCAGGCCTTGTTTTTCCAGAGCGCCCCAGGCGTTGGCGACCCGCTGGCGCAGGGCGGCTTCGGCTCCGGGGGCCGGGTCCCAGGCCACCACGTCCAGGCCGTGGGCCAGGGCGCGGGCCACCCAGCCACTGCCGATCACGCCGCTGCCCAGAGCGGCGAAGGTTTTGATGTTGGTGATAAAAGTCATCGCGTCTTCCTGAAAAAAGAGTCTGTAGGCGCTGGCTTGCCAGCGAAGCGCTTGGCGGCTTTGCGGGCCCCTTCGTCGGCAAGCTGGCTGCTACGGGGTCTGATGTGACGGCCTCTTCGCGAGCAAGCTCGCTCCTGCGCAGAGAGGTGGATTGGGGTCAGCCGCGTTGCTTTAGGCCCATTTTCTGGCGGCCCTCGGCCGGGGTCAGGACCCGGGCCCCGAGGCGGCTGAGGATCTCCGTGGCCCGTTCCACCAGTTGGCCGTTGGTGGCGAGCACGCCGCGATCCAGCCACAGGTTGTCCTCCAGGCCGACCCGCACGTTGCCCCCCAGCAGCACCGCTTGCGCGGCCATGGGCATCTGCATGCGGCCGATACCGAAGCCGGCCCAGACCGCATCCGCCGGCAGGTTGTCGACCATGGCCTTCATGGTGGTGGTGTCCGCCGGGGCGCCCCAGGGAATGCCCAGGCACAGTTGGAACAGCGGGTTGTCCAGCAGGCCTTCCTTGATCATCTGCTTGGCGAACCACAGGTGTCCGGTGTCGAAGATTTCCAGCTCGGCTTTCACCCCCAGCTCCTGGATGCGCCTGGCGCCGGCCCGCAGTTGGGCCGGGGTGGACACGTAGATGGTGTCGCCATCGCCAAAGTTGAGGGTGCCGCAGTCCAGGGTGCAGATCTCCGGCAGCAGTTCCTCGACATGGGCCAGGCGGGTCAGCGGCCCGACCAGATCGGTGTTGGGCCCGAACTCCATGGGATGCTCGCCGGCGCCGATCTCCAGGTCGCCGCCCATGCCGGCGGTGAGGTTGACGATGATGTCGATGTCGGCCTCGCGAATGCGCTCCATGACTTCGCGGTACAGCGCGACATCACGGCTGAACTTGCCGCTCGCAGGGTCCCGGACGTGGCAGTGGACCACCGTGGCGCCAGCCTTGGCGGCCTCTACCGCGGCGGCGGCAATCTGCTTCGGGGTGACCGGCACATGGGGGCTCTTGGCGGTCGTGTCGCCAGCACCGGTGAGTGCGCAGGTGATGATGACGTCGTGGTTCATGGTGCGGTTCCTTACAGGCATGTTTGCTGGGGGCGTGGGGTGGCCGTGCGCAGCCCTGGGCGGGCTGCGGGGCGCGAGTGTGGGTGGTTTATTTACTGGTCAGTTGCAGGTGTTCGGCGGCCGGCTTGCCATCGAAGGTGGTCACCCCTTCAAGCCAGCGCTGCTGGTCCTGCGGGTGGTCCTTGAGCCATTGCCGGGCGGACTCCAGGGCGTCCTTGTGCTCCAGCAGCGGCTGCATCATCCGGCTCTCGTCCTCGGCGCTGAAGGTCAGGTTGGTCAGCAGCCGGTGCACGTTCGGGCACTGCTCGGCATAGTTCGGCGCGGTGACGGTCCAGACCGTGGCCTGGCCCTCGTTCGGGCCCAGGGCGTCCTGGCTGCTGCTGAGGTAGGTCATCTTGAAGTTGACGTTCATCGGGTGCGGCGCCCAGCCGAAGAACACGATGGCTTCATTGCGTTTCACCGCCCGGGCCACCGCCGACAACATGCCGGCCTCGCTGGACTCCACCAGCTGGAACTTGCCCAGGCCGAACTGGTTCTTGGCGATCATGTCCTTGATCTGGGTATTGGCTCCCGAGCCGGGTTCGATGCCGTAGATCTTGCCCCCCAGCTCCTTCTGGAACCTGGCGATGTCGGCGAAGGTCTTCAGGCCCTTGTCGGCCAGGTAGGAGGGGACGGCCAGGGTAGCGCGGGCGTCCTTGAGGCTGGGCTCGGCCAGGACCTTGACCTGGTTGGCGTCGACGAACGGGGTGATGGTCTGGGTCATCAGCGGGTTCCAGTAGCCGAGGAACAGGTCCAGGCGCTGGTCGCGGATGCCGGCGAAGATGATCTGCTGCGAAGCGCTGGTCTGCTTGGTCTTGTAGCCGAGGCCGTCGAGCAGGACCTGGGTCATGGCGCTGGTGGCGATCACGTCGGTCCAGTT
This sequence comes from Pseudomonas sp. 50_B, assembly GCF_017491625.1. Classification (NCBI taxonomy): domain Bacteria; kingdom Pseudomonadati; phylum Pseudomonadota; class Gammaproteobacteria; order Pseudomonadales; family Pseudomonadaceae; genus Pseudomonas; species Pseudomonas sp. 50_B. The sequence continues at coordinate 157,395 of NZ_JAFGYX010000014.1, read as the reverse complement.
GACCACGCCCAGGCGTACGTTCTGGCAACTGGGGGCGTCGGCGGCCATGGCTCCCGACGTCAGAAAAACGCTACCACTAAGCGCAAGCACACAGCGGCTGATCAGTCGTTTCATGTGGGTTCCCTCGGCAGGTTGTTATTGTCGATCCCGGCGTCTTGGTGCGTCGGTGAGCTCAAGGTACGCAGGCGTCGCCGGCGGTAAACGCACAGCGGCGACCGACTCTTGCACTGCAGCGACCTGGCCCCTTGTGGCAGGGGGGCATTTGGCGTATCACAGGGCCCACGCTGGCCGTCACCGGAGTGCGTTGCATGTCCCAGGACTTCTACTTCCTGCTGATGCCGGGGTTCTCCGCCATCGGTTTCATTTCCGCCATCGAGCCACTGCGGGTAGCCAACCGTTTTCGTGGCGAGCTGTATCGCTGGCATGTGCTCAGCGCCGACGGCGGCGCGGTGCTGGCCAGCAACGGTATGTCGGTCAATGTCGACGCGGCCCTGGAGCCGCTGAAGAAGGGCGCAACCTTGTGGGTGGTGGCCGGTTTCGAGCCGTTGAAGTGCCTGAGTCCCGCCCTGGAACACTGGCTGCGGCGCCTGGACGTGGAGGGCGTGACTCTCGGGGGGATCGACACCGGCAGCGTGATCCTCGCGGAATCCGGGCTGCTGGAGGGGCACCGGGTGACCCTGCACTGGGAGGCCATCGAGGCGTTCAAGGAGTCTTATCCGCAGTTGAGCGTGACCCAGGAGTTGTTCGAGATCGATCGTCGGCGCATCACCTGTGCCGGTGGCACCGCGTCCATCGACATGATGCTCGACCTGATCGCCCAGGCCCACGGCCCGCAACTGGCGATCCAGGTCAGCGAACAGTTCGTCCTGGGGCGCATCCGCCCGCGCAAGGACCACCAGCGCATGGAAGTCGCCAGCCGCTACGGCATCAGCAACAAGAAACTGGTGCAGGTGATCGGCGAGATGGAGCAACACAGCGAGCCGCCCCTGAGCACCCTGGCCCTGGCGGAATCGATCAAGGTCACCCGGCGTCAGCTGGAGCGGCTGTTCCGCCTGCACTTGAACGACACCCCGAGCAACTTCTATCTGGGCCTGCGCCTGGAGAAGGCCCGGCAACTGCTGCGCCAGACCGACATGAGCGTGCTGGAGGTGAGCATCGCCTGCGGGTTTGAGTCGCCGTCCTACTTCACCCGCAGTTACCGCGCGCGTTTTGTGAATTGTCCGCGGGAAGACCGACGCCTGCTGGGGAGCGGCCAGGAGTCGGTTTGACAGGGGTTTATAGTCAATTATACTCGCGGCTATAAATTATAGTCCTGGCAATAATTGAGTATAAAACCATGTCGAAAAACACCGGTTTCGTGTTTCGTCGTCCTGCTCTGGCGCTCAATATTGCCGATGGCCTGGTGGGGTCGGGGATTCAGGATTACAGCTCGGGGCTGTTCCTGGCGGCGCCTCGGCGCACCGGGAAAAGTACCTTTCTGCGCGAGGACCTGCTGCCCGAATGCCAGAGCCGTGGCTGGCTGGCGGTTTATGTCGACCTTTGGGCCAATCGCGAAAAAGACCCCGCCGAGCTGATCGCCGCGGCCATTGCCGGAGCGCTGGTGCCTTTCGAGAAAGGCATTCGCAAACTGGCCAAGTCCCTCGGGGTGGAGAAGCTCAGTTTTCTGCGCACCCTGTCCTGGGACTTCAGCAAGTCCCAGTTGCCCGAAGGCGCGACCCTGACCCAGGCCCTGGAATTGCTCCACAGCGCCGCGGGCAAGACGGTGGTCCTGGTGATCGACGAGGCCCAGCATGCCTTGAGCTCGGAGGCCGGGTTGAATGCCATGTTCGCGCTCAAGGCGGCCCGGGATCAGCTCAATCAGGGGCGGGACCTGGACACCAGCGGCCTGCGCCTGGTGTTCACCGGGTCCAATCGCGACAAGCTGGCCCATCTGGTGCTCAACCGTAACCAGCCGTTCTTTGGTTCGAGCATCACCCCGTTCCCGCTGTTGGGACGGGATTTCACCAAGGCCTACACGGCCCATCTGAACGCTCATCTGGCGCCCACCAACCAGTTCAATGCCGATGATCTGGACCAGGCCTTCGAATGGGTTGGCCGGCGTCCGGAAATGCTGCGCAGCATCATTGGCCAGGTGGCCCTGGAGTTGGGGGAAGCGAGCCAGCTCAACGAGTTGTTGCGCAGCAGCGCCGAGATTCTCCGCGCCGGGGTCTGGAGCGAATTCGAAAGCGCCTGGAACGGTCTGACCCTGTCCCAGCGGGCGGTGCTGGAAGTGATGGTGGAGCGTTCGCGCAACAACCTGCCGTTCGCACCCTTTACCGACGACACCCTGGCGGCGGTGGCCAAGGCGTTGCAGGCCATGGGCAGCGATACGCAACCGGGCACCCAGACGGTGCAAGCCTGTATCGATGCCCTGCGGGAAAAGGAGTTGGTGTGGAAGTCCAGCCGGGGCGCCTATGCCCTGGAAGACAATTCATTCGCCGACTGGCTGCAGCATTATCGGCGCCAACTGTAGCCGCTGCCGCAGGCTGCGAACGGCCCGCCCGCAGGGACGCGAGGATCTCAGGTGCGATGTTTGGCGTTAGACCGCCAAGCGAGGCCCTGCGGTCCTTGTCGCAGCCTCGCCATGGCTCGACAGCGGCTACAGGTTTCGTTGCGAGCGGTGAGGATCTCAGGCGCGCTGGATGTTTGGCGTTAGACCGCCAAGCGAGGCCCTGCGGTCCTTGTCGCAGCCTCGCCATGGCTCGACAGCGGCTACAGGTTTCGTTGCGAGCGGTGAGGATCTCAGGCGCGCTGGATGTTTGGCGTTAGGCCGCCAAGCAAGGCCCTGCGGTCCTTGTCGCAGCCTCGCCATGGCTCGACAGCGGCTACAGGTTTCGTTGCGAGCGGTGAGGATCTCAGGCGCGCTGGATGTTTGGCGTTAGACCGCCAAGCAAGGCCTCAGGATCATTTCTTCAGCAAGGCCGCGCAGGCGGTCTTGTAGGCTTCGTGCTGGTATTTGTTGAGGCTCGCCCCCAGCTCGAAGCCGTGCTTCTTGTGCTGGGCGTTGATGGTTTGCGGCGACAGCAGGGTCACTTCGCAATTATCCAGCAACTGAAGCACGCCTTCGATCTTGAAGGTGGTAGGGCCGCCGGCGAATTCGCCTTTCTTGCTGCGCTTCTTGATGGCGATGCGGGTAATCCCGTGTTCACGGACAAAGGCGTCGATCCGGGCGGCGAAGTCGCGAACGTTGCCCGCGTCATCGTCGTCTTCCAGGGCGATCTTCTTGATGGCCAGCGCCTGGTGGTGCGGTGCGCCGTCTTGCAGGGAGGCGAGGGCGAAGATGGCTTCGCTGCCCTTGATCTCGATACCGCAGATGCTCATGAGTAACCCTTTCAATCGTTGAGTGGGGCGCAGCTTACAGTTCCAACTGGTCGGCGCGTATACCGAAGACGGCGGCAATTTTTTCCCGGGTGCTCTTGCGGGGTCGGGCCACGCTCAGAACCTTGTCCCTTTGTTGCCCGCGCCAGCGTTACCAGGTCGTGGACTGTCCGCGCCGATCCACTTCGTACACCTTGTGCCGCAGCAGGCGTTCCTTGAGCCAGCGTTCGGCCTTGCCCATCACTCGTTGCCGGGCCCAGAGCAGGTCCACGCCCACCAGCCAGTCGGTGTAGGGATACGCCCCCAGTTGCAGCTCCACCAGCTCGCCCTTGGCCAGTTCACGCTGGATCAGTTGCCGGGGCAGGGTGGCCCAGCCCAGGCCGGCGCGGACCATTTCCAGCAGCGCCAGGTAGTTTTCCGCCTGCCACAGTTGGCTGCAGCGCAGGTACTCGCTGCTGGGCAGCTTGTCGGCGTGGGCGCTGAAGGCCAGGCGCCGATGCCCATGCAGGTCGTCGAAGGTCACGTTGTCCAGCCGGGCCAGGGGATGATCCGGGTGGCAGACGTGCAACATGATCAGCTTGCCCATCTGCTGGAACTCCAGCTCCTGGGGATAGCCCGGTTGCGAAAAGGCGATCCCCAGCACCGCATCGCCTCGGGCCACCAGCTCACTGGCATCTCCGGACAGCGGATGACGGATCAGCAGGTCGACATAGGGGAAGGCCTGCTCGAACTCGCGCAAGACCGGCATCAGCGGGCCGTAAGGGGTTTCGATCACGATGGACAACTGCGGCTCCAGCGCTTCCGACAGACAGTCGGCATTGGCTTGCAGGGTCAGGCAGCGCTCCAGCACCGCCTCGGCCTGCAGCAGCATCTTCTTTCCGCTGGCGGTCAGCACCGGGCTGCGGCTGCTGCGGTCGAACAACTCCACTCCCAGGTCGGCCTCCAGATTGGCGATGGCCACGCTGACCGTGGACTGGGTCTTGCCCAGCTTGCGGGCAGCGGCCGAGAACGAGCCGGTTTGTGCGGCCTGAACGAACATCTGCAGTTGTTCCAGTGAAAAGCGCATCGCGTCTCCCGACCCCAGGACAGGCTTGTCCAATCCATCGTTAAAAACGATGGCTGCTCATTTGTTGCATCGTATTCAAGCACAGATCATGGGCGCCGACGTTCGTACATCCTGCCGGGGCATTGCCCCCGGATGCCTGCCAGAACAACAACAAGAGCTGCACTTTCAGGAGATCTGCGACATGAACATTCCCCGGGTTCACCCAGTGGACGAGGTCCTGCCCGTTCGCCAGTTGTTCACCTTCGGCCTGCAGCATGTGCTGGTGATGTATGCCGGTGCGGTGGCGGTGCCGTTGATTCTAGGCAATGCCCTGGGCTTGACTGCGGCCCAGGTGGTTTTACTGATCAACGCCAACCTGCTGACGTCCGGCGTTGCCACCCTGATCCAGACCCTGGGCTTCTGGCGCTTCGGCGCACGCTTGCCGTTGATCCAGGGCTGCTCCTTCATTGCCCTGGCGCCGATGATCATGATCGGCAAGCAGTTCGGCCTGGCCGAGGTGTTCGGCGCGGTGATCGCCGCTGGGGTCCTGACCATTGCCCTGGCTCCGCTGTTCAGCCGTCTGCTGAGGTTCTTTCCACCGGTAGTGATCGGCAGCCTGATCACCATCATCGGCATTTCCCTGATGCCGGCGGCGGCCGTCTGGCTGGGGGGCGGCAACCCCGCCGCCGAGGATTTCGGCGCACCGGCCAACCTGTTGCTGGGGCTGGCCACGGTGGCGGTGACCCTGGTGATCTATGGCAAGTTCTCCGGCTTTATCGGCAACCTCAGTGTGCTGATCGGGCTGCTGGTGGGCAGCCTGATCGCTGCGGCCTGCGGCATGACCCACTTTGCCCAGGTGGGCGAAGCGGCCTGGTTCGAGCTGAGCCCGCCCATGGCCTTCGGGGCTCCGCAATTCTCCCTGATGCCGATCCTGATCATGACCCTGGCGATGCTGGTGATCATGGCCGAGACCACCGGCAACTGCCTGGCCATTGGCAAGCTCACCGGCAAGCCGACCACCCAGCTCACCCTGGGGGACGCCTTCCGCGCCGACGGCCTGTCCACCCTGCTCGGCGGCCTGTTCAACAGCTTCCCCTACAACGCCTTCACCCAGAACACCGGACTGATCGCGCTCTCCAAGATCAAGAGCCGCTTCGTGGTGGCGGCAGCCGGCGCGATCATGGTGCTCATGGGGCTGTTTCCCAAGCTCGGGGCGCTGGTGGCTGCGGTGCCGACCCCGGTACTGGGGGGCTGCGCCATCGTCATGTTCGGCATGACCACCGTGGCCGGCATCCAGGAGCTGTCACGGGTGAGGTTCGAGGGCACTGGCAACGGCATCATCGTCGCCGTGTCGGTCAGTGTCGGCGTGCTGCCGATGTCCTTTCCGGCGTTGTTCGCCCAGGCCCACGGCCCCCTCAAACTGCTGCTGGAAAGCGGCATCTTCCTCGGCGCCCTCACCGCCATCGTGCTCAACCTGCTGCTCAATCCGCGCATGTCTGCGGCCCAAGAACTGGCCGCCCAGGCCGGGCTTGGTGACTGAAGACTGCTATCAGGCCCGCTTTTTCCCGGCGGGCCCCTGTCCATGAAAAGGAGGTCAAATGACCCAGGTTCTTTCCCCCATCCCTGCCGGCGTCAGCCAGCTGGACTTGCAACTGCTGCGCCAGAGCATTGAACTGGCCGAAGAGGCCAAGGCCCGTGGTCGCCACCCGTTCGCCGCCCTGGTGGCGGACCGCAACGGCAAGATCATTGCCAGTGCCGGCAACAACTCCATGCCTCCCGAAGGCGACCCGACCCAGCACGCCGAACTCGCCGCTGCCGCCAAGGCCGCAAGGCTCCTGGGCCCCGAGGAGCTGGCCCAGTGCACCCTGTACACCAGCGCCGAGCCCTGCTGCATGTGCGCCGGGGCCATCTACTGGACCGGGATTGGTCGGGTGGTCTACGCCCTGTCCGAACACGCCTTGCTGGCACTGACCGGCGACCACCCGGAAAACCCGACCTTTTCCCTGCCGTGCCGTGAAGTCTTTGCCCGCGGGCAGCGGCAGATCCCGGTGCTGGGGCCGATGCTGGAACACGAAGCGTCCCGGGCCCATGTGGGGTTCTGGAAATGAGTGGCGGGGTGTCCATCCACGTGGTGGATGTCGCCAGCGGCCAGGTGGCCGAAGGCATGGCGGTACGGGTGCGGCGCCTGGGCGGCGAGTGGTTGTGCCAGGGGCGGATCGGCAGCAATGGCCTGTTGGATGGCCTGCCAGCGTGCGCGGCCAGCTTCGGGCCGGGCCTTTACGAGGTGGAACTGGACGTGGCGGCGTTCTATCGCCAGCAAGGACAGGTGCTGCCCACGCAGCCCTTCCTGGATGTGCTGGTCTACCGCTTCGGCCTGGACGACCCGCGCCAGCACTACCACCTGCCGTTCAAGCTCACCGCCTGGGGCGTCTCATGCTTTCGCGGCGGCGCCTGACCCGGCGTTGACCCGGCTTGCAGGAGCGAGCTGGCTCGCGAAACCGTCGCAACCGCCGCACCGGGTTCGGCAGGGCGTTTTTTACGGGCAAGCCCGCTCCTACCAGCGCTAGCGGGTCATTCCTGGGCGATGGACTCGATGAACTCCGAGCGCTCGTCGCTCATCCGCGCCAGGCAATCGTTGGTGGCGATGGTGTAGGCCTTGGTTCCGGGCTTGGCTGGGAAGGATTCCACTGCGCAGTCGGCGTCCCGCTGCTTCTGCCACAGCTGCTGGGCGTTCTTGACCTTGGCGCTGATGTCGGCCAGTTGCGCCTTGTCATTGCCGTACAGGGTGCCCAGGCGTTCCAGCAGGCTTTGCACGTTGTCGCTCAGCAACTGCTCGGCGGTGGTGCGGTTGTAGGTCGCGCATTCCAGGGTCTGCACGTCGTGTTCCACGCCGTCGCAGGGCGTACTGTCGGCCTCTTCGGCCGCCTGTACGCCGGTGGCTATCAATATCAAGGCCAGGAAGATCGGTTTCATTGCAGCACTGCCCCTCATCCAGTGAAGCTTTCGTTGAAGCGGCGAATTCTGGCGCAAGCCCCAGGCAAAGAACAGAGGGCGCCATGCCCCCACATCCGGCCCTTTGTCGGGTCTTGACGCTTTCGGCAATTCCCCTGTCGTTTTTGCACCCAGGCGCCCCGGCCCTCAAGCATATGCTGACCCCAAAGCGCCGGCAGACGATTCGGCGCATGAATCGCCAATAAGGGGACAGCCTGATGAGCCCAGCCGAATTACACGCCGACAGCATCGTTATCGACGGGCTGATCATTGCCAAGTGGAACCGCGAGCTGTTCGAGGACATGCGCAAGGGCGGCCTGACCGCAGCCAACTGCACGGTGTCGGTTTGGGAAGGGTTCCAGGCCACGGTCAACAACATTGCCGCCAGCCAGAAACTGATCCGCGAAAACAGCGACCTGGTGATGCCGGTGCGCACCACCGCGGATATCCGCAAGGCCAAGGAAGTGGGCAAGACCGGCATCCTCTTCGGCTTCCAGAATGCCCACGCTTTCGAAGACCAGATCGGCTACGTCGAGGTGTTCAAGCAGCTGGGCGTGGGCATCGTGCAGATGTGCTACAACACCCAGAACCTGGTGGGCACCGGCTGCTACGAGCGTGATGGCGGGCTCTCGGGGTTCGGCCGCGAGATCGTCGCCGAGATGAACCGCGTCGGGGTCATGTGCGACCTGTCCCACGTCGGTTCCAAGACCAGCGAGGAAGTGATCCTCGAATCCAAGAAACCGGTCTGCTACTCCCACTGCCTGCCGTCGGGGCTCAAGGAGCACCCGCGCAACAAGTCCGACGCCGAGCTTAAATTCATTGCCGACCACGGCGGTTTCGTCGGCGTGACCATGTTCGCGCCGTTCCTGGCCAAGGGCATCGATTCGACCATCGACGATTACGCCGAAGCCATCGAATACACCATGAACATCGTCGGTGAGGATTCCATCGGCATCGGCACCGACTTCACCCAGGGCCACGGCCAGGACTTCTTCGAATACCTGACCCACGACAAGGGCTACGCCCGGCGCCTGACCAACTTCGGCAAGATCATCAACCCCCTGGGCATCCGCACCGTGGGCGAGTTCCCCAACCTCACCGAGACCCTGCTCAAGCGCGGCCACAGCGAGCGCGTGGTGCGCAAGATCATGGGCGAGAACTGGGTCAGCGTCCTGAAGGACGTCTGGGGCGAATAAGGCCACCCCCCACAGCACATTCCTGTAGCCGCTGCCGCAGGCTGCGATCGGCTCCGAAGGAGACACGCTCTTGCGGCCCTCGGAAGGCTCTTCGAGCCTTTTCGCAGCCTGCGGCAGCGGCTACAGACGTACTTATCCACAGAATTCCGGAGTTTTGAAACATGGCCAAGATCGCCCCGCAACTGCCTATCGAAGTCGACAGCGAAACCGGTGTCTGGACCTCCGACGCCCTGCCGATGCTCTACGTGCCGCGGCACTTCTTCGTCAACAACCACATGGGCATCGAGGAAGTCCTGGGCGCCGAGGCCTACGCCGAGATCCTCTACAAGGCCGGCTACAAGTCCGCCTGGCACTGGTGCGAAAAGGAAGCCGAATGCCACGGCCTGGAAGGCGTCGCGGTGTTCGAGCACTACATGAAGCGGCTGTCCCAGCGCGGCTGGGGGCTGTTCAAGATCCAGGACATCGACCTGGATAAAGGCACCGCCAGCGTCAAGCTCGAACACTCGGCGTTCGTCTACGTCTACGGCAAGGTCGGGCGCAAGGTCGACTACATGTTCACCGGCTGGTTCGCCGGCGCCATGGACCAGATCCTGGCCGCCCGTGGCAGCACGATCAGCACCGTGGCAGAGCAGGTTTACGGTGGTTCCGAAGAAGGCCACGACGATGGCCTGTTCGTCGTCAAACCGTTGTAAGCGGAGTTAAGAAAAATGGCTTTCGAAGCGATGTTCCAGCCGATCCAGATCGGCAAACTGACCATCCGCAACCGTGTGCTGAGCACCGCCCACGCTGAGGTCTATGCCACCGACGGCGGCATGACGACTGAACGGTATGTGAAGTACTACGAAGAAAAGGCCAAGGGCGGCATCGGCCTGGCCATCTGCGGTGGTTCCTCGGTGGTGGCCATCGACAGCCCCCAGGAATGGTGGAGCTCGGTGAACCTGTCCACCGACCGCATCATCCCGCACTTCCAGAACCTGGCCGACGCCATGCACAAGCATGGCGCCAAGATCATGATCCAGATTACCCACATGGGCCGGCGCTCGCGTTGGGACGGCTTCAACTGGCCGACCCTGATGTCGCCGTCCGGGGTGCGCGAGCCGGTGCACCGCGCCACTTGCAAGACCATCGAGCCGGAAGAGATCTGGCGGGTGATCGGCAACTACGCCCAGGCTGCGCGTCGGGCCAAGGCCGGCGGCCTGGACGGCGTCGAACTGTCGGCGGTGCACCAGCACATGATCGACCAGTTCTGGAGCCCGCGGGTCAACAAGCGCACCGACGAATGGGGCGGCACCTTCGAGAAGCGCATGCGCTTCGGCCTGGAAGTGCTCAAGGCGGTGCGCGCTGAAGTGGGCGACGACTTCTGTGTCGGCATGCGCCTGTGCGGCGACGAATTCCACCCGGACGGCCTGTCCCACGAGGACATGAAGCAGATCGCCAAGTATTACGACGACACCGGCATGCTGGACTTCATCGGCGTGGTCGGCTCGGGCTGCGACACCCACAACACCCTGGCCAACGTGATCCCCAACATGAGCTTCCCGCCGGAGCCGTTCCTGCACCTGGCGGCGGGCATCAAGGAAGTGGTCAAGGTCCCGGTGCTGCACGCACAGAACATCAAGGACCCTAACCAGGCCACGCGGATTCTCGAAGGCGGTTACGTCGACATGGTCGGCATGACCCGCGCCCACATGGCCGACCCGCACCTGATTGCCAAGATCAAGATGGGCCAGATCGACCAGATCAAGCAGTGCGTCGGCGCCAACTATTGCATCGACCGCCAGTACCAGGGCCTGGACGTGCTGTGCATCCAGAACGCCGCCACCTCCCGTGAATACATGGGCGTGCCGCACATCATCGAGAAAACCACCGGCATCAAGCGCAAGGTGGTGGTGGTCGGCGCCGGTCCTGCCGGTATGGAAGCCGCTCGCGTTGCCGCCGAACGTGGCCACGACGTGACCCTGTTCGAGAAAAAAGAAGCCATTGGCGGGCAGATCACCACCGCCTCCAAGGCCCCGCAACGGGATCAGATCGCTGGCATTACCCGCTGGTATCAGCTGGAACTGGCGCGCTTGAAAGTCGACCTGCGCCTGGGCACCGCGGCGGACACCGCGACCATCCTCGACCTGCGCCCCGACGTGGTGGTGCTGGCCGTGGGCGGCCATCCATTCATCGAGCAGAACGAGCACTGGGGCGCCGCCGAAGGGTTGGTGGTCAGCAGCTGGGACATCCTCGACGGCAAGGTGGCGCCGGGCAAGAACGTGCTGGTGTACGACACCATCTGCGAGTTCACCGGCATGTCGGTCACCGACTTCATCGCCGACAAGGGTTCGCAAGTGGAGATCGTCACCGATGACATCAAGCCGGGTATCGCCGTCGGCGGCACCTCGTTCCCCACCTACTACCGAAGCCTGTACCCCAAGGAAGTGATCATGACCGGGGACCTGACCCTGGAGAAGGTCTACCGCGAGGGCGACAAACTGGTGGCGGTGCTGGAGAACGAATACACCGGCGCCCGCGAAGAGCGGGTGGTGGACCAGGTGGTGGTGGAAAACGGCGTGCGTCCCGACGAGGAGCTCTACTACGGGCTCAAGGAAGGTTCGCGCAACAAGGGCCAGATCGACGTTGAGGCGCTGTTCGCGATCAAGCCGCAGCCGTGCCTGAGCGAGACGGGGGAGGGCTACCTGTTGTTCCGCATCGGCGACTGCGTATCCCAGCGCAACACCCATGCTGCGATCTACGACGCGCTGCGCCTGTGCAAGGATTTCTAAGCCACCTGTAGCCGCTGCCGCAGGCTGCGATAAGGCCCGAAGGGCCTTCCGGGGCCCTCAAGAGCATCTGTCCTGTGACGCAGTGCCGCCCGGGCGCAGCCTGCGGCAGCGGCTACAACGACCGACCCGGTCTTTGGGAGCTCCACCATGTTGAACACCCTTCTTCCCATTCTGTTGTTCGCCGCCGTCGGCCTTGCGGTCCTCGGCGCGCTGCGGCGCGTGGCCCTGTGGCGCCAGGGGCGGGCCTCCAAGGTCGATCTGCTCGGCGGCCTGCTGGCCATGCCCAAGCGCTACATGGTGGACCTGCACCATGTGGTGGCCCGGGACAAGTACATGGCCAACACCCACGTGGCCACCGCGGGCGGCTTTGTCCTGGCGGCGGTGCTGGCGATCCTGGTGCATGGTTTTGGCCTGCATAACCGCATCCTCGGCTACGCCTTGCTACTGGCCACCACGCTGATGTTCGTTGGCGCGCTGTTCGTCGCCAAACGTCGGCGCAACCCACCGGCACGGCTGTCCAAGGGCCCGTGGATGCGCCTGCCGAAAAGCCTGCTGGCGTTCTCGGTGAGTTTCTTTGTGGTGACCTTGCCGGTGGCGGGCATCCTTCCGGAACACTTCGGTGGCTGGCTGCTGGCGACGATTCTGGCGGTCGGTGTGCTGTGGGGCGTGTCCGAGCTGTTTTTCGGCATGACCTGGGGCGGGCCGATGAAGCACGCCTTCGCTGGCGCCTTGCACCTGGCCTGGCACCGCCGCGCCGAACGCTTTGGCGGCGGCCGCTCCACCGGCCTCAAGCCGCTGGACCTGGAAGACCCCAGCGCGCCCCTGGGCGTGGAAAAACCCAAGGACTTCACCTGGAACCAGCTGCTGGGCTTCGACGCCTGCGTGCAGTGCGGCAAGTGCGAGGCGGCGTGCCCGGCCTTCGCCGCCGGCCAGCCGCTGAACCCGAAAAAGCTGATTCAGGACATGGTGGTCGGCCTGGCCGGTGGCACCGATGCGCAGTTCGCTGGCAGCCCTTACCCAGGAAAGCCCATCGGCGAACATGGCGGCCATCCGCACCAGCCCATCGTCAACGGCCTGGTGGACGCCGAGACCCTGTGGTCCTGCACCACCTGCCGGGCCTGCGTCGAGGAATGCCCGATGATGATCGAGCACGTCGATGCCATCGTCGACATGCGCCGCCACCTGACCCTGGAAAAGGGCGCGACCCCGAACAAGGGCGCCGAGGTCCTGGAAAACCTCATCGCCACCGACAACCCCGGCGGCTTCAACCCGGGCGGGCGGATGAACTGGGCGGCGGACCTGAACCTGTCCCTGCTCAGCGACAAGCAGAGTACCGATGTGCTGTTCTGGGTCGGCGACGGCGCCTTCGACATGCGCAACCAGCGCACCCTGCGGGCCTTCGTCAAGGTGCTCAAGGCGGCCAAGGTGGACTTCGCCGTGCTCGGCCTGGAAGAGCGCGACAGCGGCGATGTGGCCCGGCGCCTGGGGGACGAGGCCACCTTCCAGCTGCTGGCCAAGCGCAATATCCAGACCCTGGCCAAGTACCGCTTCAAGCGCATCGTCACCTGCGATCCCCACAGTTTCCATGTGCTGAAGAACGAATACGGCGCCTTCAACGGCCACTATCTGGTGCAGCACCACAGCACCTACCTGGCCGAGCTGATCGGCACCGGTGCGCTGAACCTGGGCCAGCACAAGGGCAGCAGCGTGACCTACCACGATCCTTGCTACCTGGGCCGCTACAACGGCGAGTACCAAGCCCCTCGGGACGTACTGCGGGCCCTGGGCATCGAGATCAAGGAAATGCAGCGCTCGGGCTTCCGTTCCCGTTGCTGCGGCGGTGGCGGCGGGGCGCCGATCACCGACATTCCGGGCAAGCAACGGATACCCGACATGCGCATGGAAGACATCCGCGAGACCGGCGCCGAGCTGGTGGCCGTGGGTTGTCCACAGTGCACGGCGATGCTCGAAGGGGTGGTGGAGCCGCGGCCGATGATCAAGGACATCGCCGAACTGGTGGCCGATGCCTTGCTCGAAGACGCCGCCCCGGGCAAAGCCCCGGCGTCGGTGAAACCCGAACCTGCGGAGGTGCATTGATGAGCGAGATTATCCGCCGCGATCCCCGCGCCGAGTGGATCGCCCGTAACCGCCTGCACCCGCTGCATGCGGCCATGCAGCCGGCGCAGCACAGCTGGATGGGGCCCAATGGCCTGATCCGCAAGAACCCCCACGGCATCGGTTTCATCGGCCCCAACGGCCTCAAGCGCATCGACCGCAGCGGCGCCCAGCAGGGCGGCAGTGCCAAGCGCACGGCGGCGGCCGAGGTGCAGTTACCGCTGCATCAGGTGGCGCAACCGGCGTTCTACATCAACGTGGTGCCGGACCTGGTCGGCGGCCGCCTGAGCAGCCACGACCGCGACCTGCTGGGCCTGGCCCGGCAACTGGCGGGCCAGGACGGCGCGGTGCTGGCGGTGGTGTTTGGCGAGCACAAGGAGTCGGCCTTTGCCACGGCGGGCGTCGACCGCCTGCTGGTGCTGCACGGCAGCGAGTTCGACGGTTATGCACCGGAACAACGGGTGCAGGGCCTGCGGGCTGTGGATAACCAGTTCAGCCCGCGTCACTGGCTGCTGCCCGACAGCCGCACCGGTGGCGGCGAACTGGGTCGGCGCCTGGCCGCGGCCCTGGGCGAACGCCCGGCGACCCGGGTCTGGCAGGTCAAGGACGGGCAATGCATTGGCCGGGCCGGTGCTGGCCTGCAGGACCTGGCGCGGCCGGCGCCACGCCTGATCCTGGCCGCCGCCGAATGCGCCGAGCCGGTCAGCGAAACCCGCCACGAAGCCTTGCCGGTGGAGTTATCCACAAGCGTGGCGCGCAGCCTGGCACGCATCGAGGATCTGGGCGCGGTGGCGGTGGACCCGGCGGCGATTCCCATGGCCGAGGCCGAATTCATCTTTTCCGGGGGCAACGGGGTCAAGGACTGGCCACTGTTTCACCAGACCGCCGCGGCCCTGGGTGCTACCGAAGGCGCCTCGCGGGTGGCGGTGGACGACGGCTTCATGGCCCGGGATCGGCAAGTGGGGGCCAGTGGCATCTGGGTCACCGCGCGGGTCTATGTGGCGGTGGGGATTTCCGGGGCGATCCAGCACCTGCAGGGTATCGGCGCCTGCGACAAGGTGGTGGCCATCAACCTCGATCCGGGCTGCGACATGATCAAACGCGCCGACTTGTCGGTGATTGGCGACAGCGCGGAAATTCTCAAGGCCTTGATCGCGGCGGTAGCGGCTTACCGCAACGATGCCAAGCGCGATGCGGCTTAAGGGGACGTTATGAACAGCACTGTGATCAGCCTGGTATCGATAGGCGCGCACCCGACCTCCGGCCGTCCACGGCGTGCCGAGCAAGACGCCCGTGCGGTGGAACTGGGCCTGCAACTGGCGGGGGACAAACTGCAGGTGCTGCATGCCGGCGACGTCGCCGAACCGGCCCTGCGTGCTTACCTGGGCATGGGCCTGGAACAGCTGCATGTGCTGGAACAGCCAGCGGGCGCTGATGCCCTGCCGATCCTGACCCAGTACCTGCGCGACGCGGGCGCTCAGATGGTGCTCACCGGCAGCCAGGCAGAAACCGGCGAAGGTTCCGGCATGCTGCCGTTTTTGCTGGCGGAGAACCTGGGTTGGCCGCTGGTGGTGGGACTGGCGCAAGTCGAATCCCTGGCCGATGGCGTGGCCCATGTCCTGCAAGCCTTGCCCCGTGGCCAGCGGCGCCGGCTCAAGGTGCGCCTGCCGTTCCTTGCCACTGTGGATAACGCTGCGCCGAAACCGCGCCAGAGCGCCTATGGCCCGGCGCGCCGTGGTCTGTTGCAGGCCGATCAGGTCGTGGTGGTGGAAGACGAATTATTCACAGCCTCCAGCCTGCAACCGGCCAAACCCCGGCCCAAGCGCCTGAAAGTGATCAAGGCCAAGAGCGGCGCGGATCGCATGAAGGCCGCCACCGCCAAGGCCAGCGGCGGCACCGGCCAAGTGCTCAAGGGCGTGAGCCCCGAGGCCGGCGCCGAAGCCATTCTCAAGTTGCTCATCGAAGAAGGCGTGGTCCGCTGAGCTCAGGTTTATGCACAGCCCTCGGGCCGTGCACCCACCTCTGGGCACCGCCGTTCGCTGGCAAGCCAGCTTCTACCAGGGAAATCGCGCCTGCACCCGCCGTAGGAGCCGGCTTGCCGGCGAAGGGGCCGCTAGGGTTTTACTCACCTCTGGGCATCGTCGTTCCCTGGCAAGCCAGCTCCGACAAGAGTAGCGATGGGTTACTCACAATCCCTGTGTGCGTACCTGTGGATAAGGTGTTCGCGCCTTGCTCAAGCCCTTGTGGAACAAGCTCTGCAGCCGTCTGTTCGAATTTTGATCAGTCTAAGCTGGCGATTTTCATGGCTTTTTTTCCAGGGCAGGGAAGTAGCCGAAGAGACTTTTGCACAGCACTTGCCCCCAAAGTCTGTTGGCGCTTCTGTGGATAAGATGTTCGCTTAGCGCTGCAGGCCCCGTAGAACCTGAGCTTGAATGCTTTGATCAAAAAACATCCAAATACGCTGTTCAGGCTCGATTATTCGGGTAAAGCCTCGATATTTCGCGGCCTCCAGGGGTTTTCCACAGTTGCTGATGCTTCTGACCCCAGTTGCCCCCAAAGTCTGTTGGCCGTTCTGTGGATAAGGTGTTCGCCTTCCTCTACAGGCCTCTGAATACGTGCCTTTCAGAGCTTTGTTCAATAATTGATCAATTGCCGGCAAAACTGCTGTTTTCCCATAAGTCACGGATTTTCTTGGCATTGCCTGCTGAAATATCCCCAGCCCTCGCTCATTTGCCCACAGTTGCTGTGGGCCAAGGTGTGGATAACATGTTCGCGGAAGGCTACACCCCCTGTAATCCATAGCGTGCACGGCAATAGATCAAATTTCGTACAGTTCTAATGGCTTTCTTGACAGTGATAGGTGGCCTGTCTTCACTGATGCCACAAGGACTTAGCGGCAACTTATCCACATCCGGCTCAGGGAGTGCAGGCAATGGATTGTCGTTTATCGCAGGTTTATCCGACCGGGGCCCCCCTCCCTAGACGTACCCGTCGCCGTGCCGCCAACCAGCGCGCACGTCTGTAGCCCTGCCCTTCGTTTTGTCCCTTCACTGCTTGTGTTTCAGGCGCCAAGGCCTGCCTGTTCGGCTGCCTGCGCGCTGACGGATGCACCCATTAGAGGCGACCACAGAGTTGCCCCATCAGCCTGAGAGGAACCCCGCCATGACTCGGATCGCGACCCCCATCAGCGAGATCCAGGAACACTACGACGTTGTTGTCATCGGTTCCGGCTACGGAGGTGGCATCGCCGCTTCCCGATTGTCCCGGGCCGGTCGGCGTGTCTGCCTGCTGGAGCGAGGGCGGGAGATCCAGCCGGGCGAGTACCCCAACACCCTGGCCAGCGCTACCGAAGAGCTGCAGGTGCATGACCCCGACGGCCACATCGGCTCGCGCACCGGGCTCTTCGATCTGCACGTCAACGCCCAGCAGAACGTGGTGGTCGGTTGCGGCCTGGGAGGCACGTCGCTGATCAATGCCAACGTCGCCCTGGAGCCCGAACCCGGGGTCTTCGACGACCCGCGCTGGCCCCTGGCGGTGCGCGAGCATCGCGATACCTTGCTCAAGGAGGGCTATGCCCGGGCCCGGGAGATGCTCAAGCCCAATCCCTATCCCGACTCGGCGCCGACCTTGCCCAAGCTCCAGGCCAACCAGAAGTCCGCGGAGTATCTCAAGCAGGGTGCGCACTTCTACAAGCCGCCGATCAACGTGACCTTCGCCAAGCTGCCCAACAACCTCAACCATGTCGGGGTCGAGCAACTGCCGTGCAACCACTGTGGCGACTGTGTCTCGGGCTGTAACAACAAGGCCAAGAACACCACCTTGATGAATTACCTGCCGGACGCCAGCAATCATGGCGCCGAGATTTTCTGCCAGGCCCAAGTGCGCTACCTGGAGCGGGAGGGCGATGGCTGGATCGTGCATTTCCAATACCTGGACAGCGGTCGCGAGAAGTTCTCGGCGCCGACCCTGTTCGTCAAGGCCGACATCGTGGTGCTCAGTGCCGGCACCCTCGGCTCCACGGAAATTCTCCTGCGCTCCAGGGCCAAGGGCCTGTCCACCTCGGACCAGTTGGGTGAGCACATGAGCGGTAACGGCGACATCCTCGGGTTCGGCCACAACTGTGAGCAGACCATCAACGGCATCGGCTTCGGCACCCATTCGGCCAGTGAGCTCAAACCCGTGGGGCCGTGCATCACCTCCATCATCGACATGCGCACCGAAGGCGACTGGCGTAGCCGCATGGTCATCGAGGAGGGGTCGATTCCCGGTGCCCTGGGCCGGGCCATGGTGCCCAGCATGGCGCTGTTTGCCGCGACCCTGGGCAAGGCCACCGACAACAGCCTCAGCGCTCAGTTGGGCTACAAGGAGCGCGAGGCCGAGAGCTTTCTGCGGGGGCCTTATTACGGTGCGCTGCACAACATGCAGACCTACCTGATCATGAGCCATGACGATGGCCGCGGCCGCATGCTGCTGGACGCCAAGGATCAACTGCGCATCGACTGGCCGGGTGTTGGCCAGCAGCCCAATGTGATTCTTGGCAACGAGCGCCTGTACCAGAGCACCAAGGCGCTGGGCGGAGTCTGGGTGGAGAACCCGATCTGGACCAAGCTGCTCAAGCACAGCATCGTTTCGGTGCACCCGCTGGGTGGCTGCGTCATGGGCGAAGACGCCACCCAGGGGGTGGTCAACCACAAGGGCCAGGTGTTTTGCGGCGCCAGCGGCACCCAGGTCTATCCCGGGTTGTATGTGGCGGACGGCGCGGTGATTCCGACTTCACTGGCGGTCAATCCGCTGCTGACCATCTCGGCGGTCAGCGAGCGCAACATGCGCCTGCTGGCCGAAGACCGGGGCTGGAAGATTGACTACAGCCTGCCCTCGGCCCCCAGCAAGGCGGTGCCGACGCCGACCCTGGGCGTGCAGTTCACCGAGACCATGAAGGGCTATTTTTCCACGGCCTTCACCCAGCCCCAGGGCACCGATCTGGCGCTCTATCAGGAGGCAGCCAAGCGCGGCGAGGCGCAGAACTCTCCCATCGAGTTCACCCTGACCATCACGGCCAACGACCTCAACCGGATGATCAAGGAGCCCGAGCACGCCGCCACCCTGGTGGGCACCCTGGAGGCTCCGGCGCTGTCGGCTCAGCCCCTGGTGGCCAGCCACGGGGTGTTCAACCTGTTCGAGGAGTTCCAGCAGCAGGTGGGCGTGCGCCACATGAACTACGACATGCGCCTGACCGCCGAGGACGGCAACCAGTACTACTTCAGCGCGTTCAAGACCGTGCCCGAGGATCACGGCGTGCTGAACATCTGGCCCGACACCAGCACCCTGTACGTGACCCTGTACCGCGGCCAGGACAAGAGCGGCCCGGTGCTGGGCTCCGGGGTGATGCACATCCTGCCGGCGGACTTCGCCAGGCAGATGACCACCATGAAGGTGCTCAATGCGCGCAACGAGCGTGAGCGTATCGAGGCCCTGGCGCGCTTCGGCAAGTTCTTCGCCGGGATTCTCTGGGAGAGCTACGGCGGCGTGTTCGCCGGAGACATCTACTTCAACCCCGACGCACCGCCGCGGACCAAACGGCCCCTGGATGCGCCGGTGCCCACGGTGCAGTTCTTCGAGACCGAAGACCGGGTGCAGCTGCGCCTGACCCGCTACCAGGCGGGCAGCAAAGGCCCGGTGATGCTGGTGCACGGGCTGGGCGTGGGCTCCAACATCTTCTCCACCGACACCATCCAGACCAACCTGCTGGAGTACCTGTGCAAGCACGACTATGACGTCTGGCTCCTGGATTTCCGGGTCAGCATCCTGTTGCCGGCGAGCAAGCGCGAATGCAATGGCGACCAGATCGCGGCCTATGATTTCAAGGCCGCCATCGGCCAGATCAAGCAGGCGACCGGGGCCCGTGACGTGCAATGCGTGGTGCATTGCTACGGCGCCACGACCTTCTTCATGTCGCTGCTGGCGGGCCTGAAGGATGTGCGCTCGGTGGTCTGCTCGCAGATTGCCGCCGATACCGTGGTGGCCACCGCCACCGGGATCAAGGCCGGATTGCACCTGCCGGGCATGCTCGACGCCATCGGCATCAAGTCCCTGACGGCCTACGCCGACAGCAAGGAAAGCCTGTTCAACCGCCTCTACGACACGGCGCTCAATGGCTACGCGCGGATCGAGGCCCAGGGTTACTGCACCAATCCGGTGTGCCACCGCATCACCTTCATGTACGCCTCGCTGTACCGCCACGACACCCTCAACCAGACCCTGCACGACAACCTGCACGAGCTGTTCGGCGCCTCGAATATCGAGACCTTCGAGCATCTGGCACTGATCTGTCGCAAGGGGCACCTGGTGGACTTCAAGGGGCGTGACGTCTACATGCCGCATTTCGATCGGCTGAAGTTGCCCATCTGCTTTATCAGCGGCGCCGACAACCAGTGCTACCTGCCGCTAAGCACGCAGAAGACCTATGAACGCCTGTGCCAACTCCATGGCCCCGAATTGTTCAGCCGCCACGTGGTGCCGGGTTACGGACACATCGACTGCATCTTCGGCAAGAACGCGGTGGTCGATGTGTACCCGCTGATCCTCGCGCACCTGGACAAGACCGCCCGGGGCTGACCCAGGCCAGCCCGCGGCAAGATCGCCGCGGGCCCGCGCCAGATCAGGCAACAGGCACCGCAGCACGCGCGCTTGGAGGCCAAGTGCAGGCTGCGGCGGCCGCTACACATGGATGCAGGGAAGGTTGATATGAACGCTTATATCCGCTGGTTCCAACGCTTCATCTGGCTGGGCATCGCCATGAACATGGTGTTCGCCCTGCCGGCGCTGTTTGCCCCGGCGCTGCTGACCGCGGTGGTCGGCCTGCCGCCGGTGCTGTCGGACCCCTGGCTGGAAAACACCGGCATGCTGCTGGTGGGCATCAGCCTGTTCTACATGCCTTCGGGCTGCAACGCGCCGCGCTTCGTGGTGCATTCCTGGCTGTGCGTGCTGTCGCGGCTGATCGCCGTGGCGTTCTGGATCTACCTGATCAATACCAGCAACCAGTCCCAGGTGTTCGTGCCCATGCTGATGGGCGACCTCAGCATGTTCCTGATCCTCGGCATCCTGCTGTACCTGGGCAGTGCCCCGGCCAACCGGCCCTGGGCCCTGCTCTGTGCCGGGCTGCACGACTGGCGCCAGTACTGGGCCGCCTGCTGGAGGCGCCACAGCTTTCGCGTGGGCAGCCTGGTCCTGCTGCTGGTCCTGGGGGTGGTCGGTTATGCCACGTGGGTCAACATGATTCGCGAGGTGCCCCAGCCGCCGGAAGCCTCGGACGAGGATCACTTCAAGTACGCCGCCATCGGCCTGGGGATCGAAGCACGGATTCCTTACTACCTGTTTGCCGTGCTGCCGCAGATGTGCCCGGAAAAACTCCCGCGCCCCGGCGGTTACGAGGTCTTCGGCTTCCTCTACGAGAACGGCCGGGACCTGCCGGTGGGCATGGCCAAGCGGCAATTGGGCTACCCCACGGTGGAGCCCAACTGCGCCCTGTGCCACACCGGTGCCTACCGGGCCAGCGCCAGCGATGTGTCCCAGGTGGTGCCCACTGCACCGGCCAACCTGATGCAGCTCCAGGCCTTCCAGTGGTTCGCCTACGATTGCGCCAGCGATCCGAAATTCACCGTGGATGCGCTGATGAACGCGATCAACGCCAAGTTCCAGCTGGGCTTTGTCGAACGCCTGTACAACCGCTACCTGATCATGCCCATGGCCAAGAGCGCGCTGCTCAAGCAGAAGCAGGCCTATGCCTGGCAGAAGCTGCGGCCGCAGCAAGGGCCGGGGCGCACCGACACCTTCAACCCGACCAAGATGGTGGTGTTCGGCTTCCCCGACGACTCCACCATCGGCACCGTGGACCTGCCGCAGATCTGGAACCAGAAGCCGCGGGAATCGATGTACCTGCACTGGGACGGCAACAACAACCAGATCCGCGAGCGCAACTACGCGGCGGCGATGGCGGTGGGCGCGACCCCGCAATCGGTGCTGCCTGAGAGCTTCAACCGGGTCACCAACTGGCTGCTGGGGCACAAACCGCCGGCTTGGCCGTTCGCCCTGGATCAGGCCAAGGTGGCCCAGGGCAAGCCGCTGTGGGAGGCCAACTGTGCCGGTTGCCATGACTTCGGCAAGGCCGACACCGGCCAGGTCACGACCAATATCCAGGCGCTGGGCACCGATCCCCACCGCCTGGACTCCTTCACCACCGGCCTGGTGCAAGCCTTCCATGGGTTCAAGAAGCCGCCTTTCGACTTCGGTGCCTATCGCAAGACCCAGAGCTACAGCAACACCCCCACCGACGGCATCTGGCTGCGCGCGCCGTACCTGCACAACGGCTCGGTGCCCAGCCTCTGGGACCTGTTGCAGGCCCCGGAACTGCGGCCCCAGGTGTTCTACACCGGCTCGGACGTGTATGACCCGCAGAAGGTCGGTTTCATCACCAGTGGCGCGGCGGTCCAGGGGCCGGGCTCCTTCAAGTACGACACCCATCTGGAGGGCAACAGCAACAGCGGCCATCTGTACGGCACGCAGCTTTCCGCAGAGCAGAAGTGGCAGTTGATCGAATACATGAAGACCCTGTGACGCCCGTTCGGCGTTTGGGCAAAGGGACCATCAAGAGGGATGCCGGCATGTCATTTGTGAGCAATCTGGAACATGAATACGAACAGGTCAAAGCCCGGGTCGACGGGCTGCTGGCCAGGCTCGAACTGGCCTGGAAAAAACTCCGTAGCGAGCTTGAGCCGGCGGAGCTGCAGGCGATCGTGCAACTGCTGCAGCGCGCCCATGACCAGGCGCAGTACGCCCTGATTCATGGCGACTTGCCCCCCGGTCAGGCGCCGGTGCCCTGGGAGCTGGCCCATGGCCTGTCGGTCCTGCACCTGGGCAACGCCAAGCCCTTGCCGCAAACGGTGGCCGAGCTGCAGACCCAGGTGATGAAGGACGGCACCCTGCTGGGTTGTCGCCAGTGGGAGCTGCTGGACCTGCGCTGGAGCGAGGCCTTGCTCAACTGGATCGAGAACCTGCGCAAGCACGCGACCTTCGGCACCACCCCGGCGCTGATCGAGATGGCCGACAACGTGCTGCTGGACATGGCCGGGGATTGGGGCACCGGCTACTTCCAGCCCAACTCGGCGGCGCAACGTGTGGCGGACCTGATCAAGCAGGACCAGGCGGATTTCACCGTCCACCTGGGAGATGTGTATTACGCCGGTACCGGCAGCGAAGAGAACGCCGACCTTGCCGATTGGCCCATGGGCCGCCAGGCGTCATTCAGCCTCAACTCCAACCATGAAATGTACAGCGGTGCCCATGGCTACTTTGCCGAGATCGCCGCGCTGTTTCCCAAGCAGCAAGGCACCAGCTACTTCGCTCTGTTCAACAGCCACTGGCTGATCGTCGGCCTGGACAGCGCCTATGCCGCCGATGAAATGAACCTGTACATGGATGGCAACCTCAATCCACCGCAGCAGCAATGGCTCAAGGACCTGGTGGCCAGCAAGGGGCAGGGGCGCAAGATCATGCTGCTCAGTCATCACCAGGGGCTGGATATCAGCGGCCAGCAGCAGACCGCGCTGTACAAGCAGGTGGTCGCGGCCCTGGGCCGGGTGCCGGACTACTGGTACTGGGGGCACCTGCACAACGGCATCTGCTATGCGCCCAAGGACGGCATGTACGGGCGCTGCATCGGCCACGGGGCGATTCCCTATGGCGTCACCCGCGAATTGAAAGGCAACCCTCAGGTGCTGTGGTCTGAAACCCTGTCGGCGGATGATCCGAACTACCCGCTGCGGGTTCGCAACGGTTACGTGAGGGTGAAGCTGGATGGGGCGCAGATCAGCGAAGACTTCATTGGCGAGACCGGCGCGGTCAGTTGGTCACTGCCTCGAAGGCCCTGAAACCCCTGAAAACCCTGTAGCCGCTGCCGAGCCCGCGAGGCTGCGACAAGGTCCGCAGGACCTTGCTTGACGGTCTCCCGCCGGACCTCAAGCGTTCTCAAGCTCGCTACGTCGCAATCCCGCCCAAGCCGTTCGCAGCCTGCGGCAGCGGCTACACCAACCCTGTAGCCGCTGCCGAACTCCTGCGGTGTCAGCCAGTGACCGGCACGCCCTTGAGATAAGGCGCCGGTTCCGCGCCGAGGTTGCTCAGCATGCGCTCGCTGTACCAGTCGACGAAGTTGACCACGCCGAACTCATAGGTCTTGGAGTACGGACCCGGCTGGTAGGCGGTGGAGTTGATGCCACGCTGGTTTTCTTCCGCCAGGCGCCGGTCCTGGGCGTTGGTGGCGTCCCACACCTGACGCATGCGCTCGACGTCGTAGTCCACGCCTTCCACCGCGTCCTTGTGCACGATCCACTTGGTGGTGACGATGGTTTCCTGAGCGCTGATGGGCCACACGGTGAACACGATGATGTGGTCGCCCATGCAGTGGTTCCACGAATGCGGCAGGTGCAGGATGCGCATCGAGCCCAGGTCCGGGTTCTTGATCCGCCCCATCAGCTTGGCGCAGCCCTGCTTGCCGTCCAGGGTCATGGACACGGTGCCCTTGAGCAGGGGCATGCGCACGATGCGGTTGCGCAGGCCGAAGCTGGCGTGAGCGTAGGGGATCTTCTCGGCTTCCCAGGCGGCGGCGGAGGCGGCCACGTGGTCCTTGAACGCCTGGTCGGCCCGCGGGTCGGTGACGTCGTCCCATTCCAGCAGGGTTTTCAGCAACTCGGGGTGCGAGCCGACGCAGTGGTAGCACTCGCGGTTGTTCTCCAGTACCAGCTTCCAGTTGGCCTTTTCATGCAAGGTGGTCTGCACCGCCACCTTGGTGTTCTCCATGTCGTAGGGTTCCATGTAATGGGCCAGGGTCGCCAGGAAGTCGTCGATGGCCGGCGGATTCTCGGCCAGGGAAATGAAGATGTAGCCGCCGGCGGTCTTCACGTTCACCGGTTTCAGGCCGTATTGCTTCATGTCGAAGTCGGCGCCCATCTCGGTGCCGGCGAACAGCAGGCGACCGTCCAGTTCGTAGGTCCACTGGTGGTAGTGGCAGACCAGCTTGGCGACCTTGCCCTTGTCGCTGGTGCACAGCCGCGAGCCGCGGTGGCGGCAGACGTTGTGGAAGGCGTGGACCACACCGTCGGCGCCGCGGATGACGATGATCGGGTTCTTGCCGATCTGCAGGGTGATGTAGTTGCCCTTGGTGGGGATCTCGCAGGTCATGCCGGCGATCAGCCATTCCTTCTGGAAGATCTCCTGCATGTCGATATCGAACAGCCTGTCGTCGCAGTAGAAAGGCTGCGGCAGGGAGAAGGTCCGCTCGCGCTCCTGCAGCATCTGTGCAGTGGCCTTGCGTGCAGGTTCCAGTGGATCGCCCAAGCTCAGGGTTGCGGTGACGTCCATCGTTCAAGTCCTCATGGCCGTTCTGTGCGGCCGGCGAATTAAATAGTGGCTACGGTGGGTGCTACGCAAGTCACGAAAAATCGGTTGTCGTGTTTGAGGCGAGTGTGGGTCCGCGGGCGCCTTGAACCTTATCCATGGGCGACATGGCCCAATCTGTTCCCGACGGGGGAGCCCCTGTAACTGGGGGCTGGTCGCGATAAGCATGTGAATGTCGCAGATAGGTAAATGGGCGCGAGAAGCCTTACGCAGAATCGCTGACAAGACGCCGACAGTCGGCCGTGGAGAACAGCATGTCCAACACCTTCCTCAACCCGGTAACCACCCAGACCTGGGCCAATGGCCGTCACATCGTCCGTTGCGTCAAAGTCATCCAGGAAACCTGGGATGTGCGGACCTTCTGCTTCATGGCCGACCAGCCGATCATGTTCTTCTTCAAGCCCGGGCAGTTCGTCACCCTGGAGCTGGAGATCGAAGGCCAGCCGGTGATGCGTTCCTACACCATCTCCAGCTCGCCATCGGTGCCCTACAGCTTCTCGGTGACCATCAAGCGCGTGCCTGGGGGCAAGGTCTCCAACTGGTTGCACGACACCTTGCATGAAGGCCAGGAACTGGCGGTGCACGGGCCGGTGGGGCTGTTCAACGCCATCGATTTCCCCAGCCCGAAAGTGCTTTACCTCAGCGGCGGCGTTGGCATCACCCCGGTGATGTCCATGGCGCGCTGGTTCTACGACACCAACGGCAACGTCGACATGGTGTTCATCCACAGCGCCCGCTCACCCAAGGACATCATTTACCACCGCGAGCTGGAACACATGGCCTCGCGGATCGACAACTTCAGCCTGCACCTGATCTGCGAGAAACACGGCCTGGGTGAGCCCTGGGCCGGCTATCGCGGCTACCTGAACCACAAGATGCTGGAGCTGATGGCCCCGGACTTCCTGGAGCGGGAAGTGTTCTGCTGCGGACCGACGCCCTACATGAATGCGGTCAAGCGCCTGCTGGAAGCCGCCGGTTTCGACATGGCGCGCTACCACGAGGAATCCTTCGGCGCGACCCCGCCCGAAGCCCGGGCCGACGCCGTGGAACACGCGGAACAGGCGGCCGAGGCGCCGGAGCCGGATCTGGCCGATCTGCATCAGGTGGAGTTCACCGCCTCCGGCAAGAGCATCCGCGTGGCCCCGGGGGAAACCGTGCACGCGGCCGCAGCCAAGCTCGGCCTGATGATCCCCAAGGCCTGCGGCATGGGCATCTGCGGCACCTGCAAGGTGCTCAAGCTGGGCGGCGAAGTGGTGATGGAGCACAACGGCGGGATCACGGAGGAAGACGAAGCCGAAGGCTACATCCTGTCCTGCTGCAGCGTGCCCAAGGGCGACGTGCGCGTGGAGTTCTGATCGCCGGCAAGCCGGCTCCTACACCCATCTGCTGTAGAAGCCGGCTTGCCAGCGAACAGGGGCAACCCGGCTACTGATACAACGCCGGTCGCCGATCCAGGTGCACATGGTTATGTTGACTGATGGACTTGTGCCAGGCCTGGGCCAGGTCCAGCTCCGCCAGCAGCAACTGCTGCCCGTTTTCCCGATTCTTTCCCGCCAGCGGATAGCCATCGGCATCGACGATGGTCGAGCCGCCCACCCAGTTCACCCCGCGCTCTTCGCCGCAGCGGTCGCAGGCGGCGATGAACATCCGGTTGACCGCCGCGTTGGCCTGGACCCGGACCATCTCCGCCGGCCGCTCGCTGTGCGGGCGCGGGCCGTCCGGCCAGTTCACCGGCGCGCACAAAAGCGCGGCCCCGGCCAGGGCCGGCAGGCGCACCCATTCGGGGAACTCCAGGTCGTAGCAGATCATCATGGCGATCGGCCCGAAGCGGGTGGGCACCACGGGGGGCGGCTCGTCGCCCGGGGTGAAGATCAGGTTCTCCCGGTCCCACAGGTGCGCCTTGCGATACACCGTCAGCGTTCCTTCAGGCTCGATCAGGGCGGCGCTGTTGGCCACCCGCTGATCGTCCAGGCGCTCGCAGAAGCCGCCGACAATCACCACCTGCAGTTCTTCGGCCAGGGTTTTCCACAGGCTCAAGGTCGGCCCGTCGAGGCTTTCCGAAAGCGCCAGGGCTTCTTGCAGGTCGCGGAACACGTAGCCGCTCTGCACCAGCTCCGGCAGCACCACCACCTGGGCGCCGCGGGCGGCGGCCTGGCGGATGGCCTCGGTGCTGAGGGTACGGTTGTAGTCCAGGTCGCCGATTCGTGGTGCCAGTTGCTGGCAGGCCACTTTCAGGGATGTCTGGGGGATCATTGCGCGCCTCCTTCCAGTTGCTGTTCGCTGGCCTGGATGGCCAGGCGTTCGGCTTCCAGGTCCAGGTTGCGGGTCAGCGCCCAGTAGACCAGCCCGGCCACCGCCAGGCCAATCACGAAGGCAATGTCGGCGCCGCCCAGGGCCTGGGACAGTGGGCCCTGGTAGAAGCTCAGGGACATGAACGGCACCATCGCCAGCAAGCCGAGGAAGTAGGCCAGCAACCCGGCGCTGGACCAGCGGCCATAAATGCCGGCGTGATTGAAGATGTGGCTGATGGCGTAGCGGCCTTTGCGCACCAGGTAGAAGTCCGCCAGGTTGACCGCGGTCCAGGGCACCAGGAAGTACAGCATCAGTAAGACAAAGGTGTTGAAGCTGCCCAGGTAGCTTTCGGGAATGTTCATGGCGATCAGGAAGATCACCACCGCCACCAGCAGGATGCCGGTTACCCGGCTCTTGAGGTTGGGCTTGATCGACTTGAAACCGTCAATGGCGCTGATGCCGGTGAGCATGGCGCCGTAGCAGTTGACCGCCATGATGCCCACCAGTGCCGGCACCGCGATCAGCACGGTGAAGGTGCCGAAGCCGGGAATCAGGGTGTTGCCCACTTCGCGCACGCTGGCGATGGCGTCCGGTGAGGGCAGGGCGGACGCCAGGAAGGCCCCCAGGGACATCAGCCACAGGGCCGAGCCGGCGGCGCCCAGGTAGGTCCAGAAAATCACCTGGCGCGACGGCGTCTGGTGCGGCAGGTAGCGCGAATAGTCGGAGACGTACACCGAGTAGCTGATCTGGTAGCCGGCGGCAGCCGACAGCTGGATCAGGAACGCCGACCAGGAAAACTGCGGGTCGGCCAGGGCCGAGTCGGCCTGCAGGGTCAGCAGGGCGCTGACGGTGAGCACCGCGAACACGCTGATCATCACGTAGGTCAGCCAGCGCTGCACGGTGTGCAGCAGATCATGGCCGACCACCGCGATCAGCACCGCCACGGCGATCATCAGGCTGTACCAGGGCGCCCGGGCCCCAGGAATCACCGTGTTGATGGCGTCGGTGGCGAGGATCACGTTGAACACGTTGAAGCCGATGTAGACGAACACCACTGCGGTGAACGGCACGATGGCGCCCCGCAGGCCGAACTGCGCGCGGGACTGGATCATCTGCGGCAGGCCCATGCGCGGCCCCTGGTTGGCGTGGAAGGCCATGCAGAAGGTGCCCAGGCACACGCCAATGACGATCGCCAGAATGGCGTAGGGCAGGGCCAGGCCCAGGGCCGCGCCGGTGAAGCCGGTGACCATGGTGGTGAGCACGAAGTTGCCGGTGAACCAGAACGGTCCCTGGTGCCAGACCTTGCCGTGGCGTTCGTTGCGCGGCACGTAGTCGATGGAACGGGTTTCGATCGCAAGGCCAGGAGACTGGGCCTTTTCGGTGACGCAAGACTGAGTCGTCATGGGTGGAGCCTTTGTTTTTATAGGTCGACCCCGGAGTCTCGGACAAAGGTGGCGGATGTTGAATCAGCAGGGGCAAATAATCAGTTCAGAAATTTGTGAACTGATGCTTTCGCTGGCCAGCCAGTTCCCATGGAGGAGGGCGTGTCGTTGTAGGAGCCGGCTTGCCGGCGAAGGCGCCCGTGAGATCGGCGCCTGATTTGGGGCCTGTTCGCTGGCCAGCCAGCTCCTACTGGGCTGGAGGTGCGCTGGCTATTGTAGGAGCCGGCTTGCCGGCGAAGGCACCTGTGAGACCGGCGCCCGGGTTGCGGGCCTGTTCGCTGGCCAGCCAACTCCTACATGCGAAGGGGGTGGGTCAGGCACTCATGACGGTGCGGATGTCCGCTGCCAGTTCACGCACGCGCTCTTCTTCGGTGTCCCAGGAGCACATGAAGCGCGCGCCGCCCTTGCCGATGAAGGTGTAGAAGCGCCAGCCCCTGGCGGTCAGGGCGGCAATTGCCGGTTCCGAGAGTTGCAGGAACACGCCGTTGGCCTGCACCGGGAACATCAGCTCCACGCCAGGGATGTCGGCCACCAGTTGGGCCAGCAACTGCGCGCAGTGGTTGGCGTGGCGGGCGTGCTTGAGCCAGGCGTCGTGTTCCAAGAGGCCGACCCAGGGCGCCGAGAGAAAGCGCATTTTCGAGGCCAACTGGCCGGCCTGTTTGCAGCGGTAGTCGAAGTCTTCCGCCAGCTTGTGGTTGAAGAACAGGATCGCTTCACCCACCGCCATGCCGTTTTTCGTGCCGCCAAAGCACAGCACGTCGACGCCGGCCTTCCAGGTCAGCTCCGCTGGGGTGCAGCCGAGGAAGGCGCAGGCGTTGGAGAAGCGCGCGCCGTCCATGTGCAGGTTCAGCCCCAGTTCCTTGCAGGTGGCGCTGATGGCACGGACTTCTTCCGGGGTGTAGACGCTGCCCACTTCGGTGGCCTGGGTCAGGGTCACCACCCGCGGCTTGGGATAGTGGATGTCCTGGCGCTTGAGGGCGATCTCGCGGATCGATTCCGGGGTCAGCTTGCCGTTCTGGGTGCCGGCGATCAGCAGCTTGGAGCCGTTGGAGAAGAACTCCGGGGCGCCGCATTCGTCGGTTTCGACGTGGGCGGTTTCCGAGCAGATCACGCTGTGATAACTCTGGCACAGCGACGACAGGGCCAGGGAGTTGGCGGCGGTGCCGTTGAAGGCGAAGAACACTTCGCAGTCGGTTTCAAAGAGCTTGCGGAAATGATCGGCGGCGCGAGCGGTCCACTGATCGTCGCCGTAAGCGCGCTCGTGGCCGTGGTTGGCCTGCTCCATGGCGGCCCAGGCTTCAGGGCAGATGCCGGAGTAGTTGTCGCTGGCGAACTGTTGGCTTTTGTCGGTCATGGCCGGCTTCCGTGTAAGAGAGTTCCGTGGTCGATGATGGTGCGCACTTTACCCAAGAACAATGGCTCAGCACACGCTCTGTTTATGCCGGAATAATGCAGGGCCCATAAGGATTTATGCGTGATGCGATGCTGAAAACCGACAACTGCCAGCGCGATGGGGCGCTGGATGCGCTGAAGTGGTTGGCGCTGCTGAGCATGGTGCTGGATCACCTGCGGTATGTGGGCCTGAGCCTGGACTGGCTGTATGTGCCGGGGCGCCTGGCGTTTCCCTGGTTCTGCCTGGCGATGGCGGTGAATCTGACGCGCCTGAGCGAGCGTGCCGGACGCCCGACCGGGCAATGGCGTTACCTGGGCTGGCTGCTGCTGTTCAGCGCGCTGAGTGAGATTCCCTATCGGCTGTTCGTGCCTGATCCCGACACCTTGAATGTGCTGCCGACCCTGGCCCTGGGCCTGCTGGTGGCCCGGGGCTGGCAGCAGCGTCGGGGACTGGCCTTGGCGCTTGGCCTGGTGGCCCTGTTGCTGGCGCTGGGTTTGTCCCGCTGGCTGATGTTTGGTGCCTTCGGGGTGTTGCTGCCACTGGCCTTGCTGCTGGTGCTGCGTCGCCCCTGGTATTTCAGCCTGTTGTCCGGGGCCTTGTGCCTGGCGGCCAACCAGTGGGAAACCTTGTTCCCGGCGGCGCGCCTGGGCAATCCGGTGGCGACCTGCGGTATTGCCGTTTGTCTGCTGGCGCCGTGGCTGGGAGTGAGGCTGCTGCGGGGGCTGCGTGGCAGGTCGGTGCCGGCCATGCGCCGCTGGGCCTACCTGCTGTACCCGGCGCACTTTCTCCTGCTGCTGGCCCTGCGCCAACTCCTGTAGCCGCTGCCGCAGGCTGCGAACGGCTTGGGCGGCATTGCGACGTAGCAGACGCGGCGATCTTGAGGGCGTAGAGGTGTGGCTGGAGATCGCCAGGCAAGGTCCTGCGGACCTTTGCGCAGCTTCGCAGGCTCAGCAGCGGCTACAGGGGCAGGCGCCTTTCGCCTGCGGCCCGGACCTGTGCTGCGCCGCAAGGTGTCGATCCAGAGCCTTCGCCCGGCTGTGGTCCGAGGCATTTATCTCCGTGCGCCAAGGCATGTCGTAAACGCACCTTTGCGTGGCGTCCATAGGCATTTGAGTTCCCCTTGCCGGTCATACCATCGCATCCAAAGGGCGCAGCTTTAAGGCTGGCCTCACCGAGACGAAAGGCGCAGCGCCGCCGCTGGGAGAGACGTGATGTTCAGCAAGCAAGACCAGATCCAGGGTTACGACGATGCACTGCTGGCGGCGATCAATGCCGAGGAACAACGCCAGGAAGATCACATCGAGCTGATCGCGTCGGAGAACTACACCAGCAAGCGGGTGATGCAGGCGCAAGGCAGCGGGCTGACCAACAAGTACGCCGAAGGCTACCCGGGCAAGCGCTACTACGGTGGCTGCGAGCATGTGGACAAGGTCGAGGCCCTGGCCATCGAGCGTGCCAAGCAGCTGTTCGGCGCCGATTACGCCAACGTCCAGCCGCACTCCGGTTCTTCCGCCAACAGCGCGGTGTACCTGGCCCTGCTGCAGGCCGGCGACACCATTCTCGGCATGAGCCTGGCCCATGGCGGTCACTTGACCCACGGCGCCAAGGTGTCGTCCTCGGGCAAGCTGTACAACGCCGTGCAGTACGGCATCGATACCCGCACCGGGCTGATCGACTACGACGAGGTCGAGCGCCTGGCCGTGGAACATAAGCCGAAGATGATCGTCGCCGGCTTCTCGGCCTACTCCAAGACCCTGGACTTCCCGCGCTTCCGGCAGATCGCCGACAAGGTCGGGGCGCTGCTGTTCGTCGACATGGCCCACGTCGCCGGGCTGGTGGCCGCCGGACTGTATCCCAACCCGCTGCCTTATGCCGATGTGGTCACCACCACCACCCACAAGACCCTGCGTGGTCCCCGTGGTGGACTGATCCTGGCCAAGGCCAACGAAGAGATCGAGAAGAAACTCAACGCCGCGGTATTCCCCGGTGCCCAGGGCGGTCCGTTGATGCACGTGATCGCCGCCAAGGCGGTGTGCTTCAAGGAAGCGCTGGAGCCCGGGTTCAAGGCCTACCAGCAACAGGTGATCGACAACGCCCAGGCCATGGCCGGCGTATTTATCAAACGCGGCTACGATGTAGTGTCCGGTGGCACCGACAACCATCTGTTCCTGGTCAGCCTGATCCGTCAGGGCCTGACCGGCAAGGATGCCGACGCCGCCCTGGGCCGCGCCCACATCACCGTGAACAAGAACGCCGTGCCCAACGATCCGCAGTCGCCGTTTGTCACCTCCGGCCTGCGCATCGGCACCCCGGCGGTCACCACCCGCGGATTCAAGGTCACCCAGTGCACCGAACTGGCGGGCTGGATCTGCGACATCCTCGACCACCTCGGCGATGCCGACGTCGAGGCCAATGTCGCGCGCCAGGTGGCAGCCCTGTGCGCTGATTTCCCGGTTTACCGCTGAGAGCCGCAACTGGAGCAATGACTATGCAACGCTATTCGGGCTTCGGCCTCTTCAAGCACTCTCTCAGCCACCATGAAAACTGGCAGCGCATGTGGCGCACGCCGACCCCGAAGAAGGTCTATGACGTGGTCATCGTCGGCGGTGGCGGGCATGGCCTGGCCACGGCCTACTACCTGGCCAAGGAACACGGCATCACCAACGTCGCGGTGGTGGAAAAAGGCTGGCTGGGCGGCGGCAACACCGCGCGCAACACCACCATCGTGCGTTCCAACTACCTGTGGGACGAGTCGGCGCAGCTCTACGAGCACGCCATGAAGCTGTGGGAAGGCCTGTCCCAGGACCTCAACTACAACGTGATGTTCTCCCAGCGTGGGGTCTACAACCTGTGCCACACCCTGCAGGACATCCGTGATTCCGAGCGTCGGGTCAGCGCCAACCGCCTCAACGGCATCGATGGCGAGCTGCTCAACACCCAGCAGGTGGCGGACGAAATCCCCTACCTGGATTGTTCGAAAAACACCCGTTATCCGATCCTCGGTGCCACGGTGCAGCGCCGTGGCGGCGTGGCCCGTCACGACGCCGTGGCCTGGGGCTTTGCCCGGGCTGCCGACGCCCTGGGCGTGGACCTGATCCAGCAGACCGAAGTCATCGGTTTTCGCAAGGAAAACGGCGTGTGCATCGGCGTCGAGACCAACAAGGGCTTTATCGGCGCCAAGCGCGTCGGCGTGGTCACCGCCGGTAACTCCGGGCACATGGCCAAGCTCGCGGGCTTCCGCCTGCCGATCGAATCCCACCCGCTGCAAGCCCTGGTGTCGGAGCCGATCAAACCGATCATCGACAGCGTGATCATGTCCAACGCGGTGCACGGCTACATCAGCCAGTCGGACAAGGGCGACCTGGTGATCGGCGCCGGTATCGACGGCTGGGTCGGCTACGGCCAGCGCGGCTCCTACCCGGTGATCGAGCACACCATCCAGGCCATCGTCGAGATGTTCCCGATCCTTTCCCGAGTGCGCATGAACCGCCAGTGGGGCGGCATCGTCGACACCAGCCCGGACGCCTGCCCGATCATTTCCAAGACCCCGGTGCCGAACATGTTCTTCAACTGCGGTTGGGGCACCGGCGGCTTCAAGGCCACCCCGGGCTCGGGCAACGTGTTTGCCGCAAGCCTGGCCAAGGGCGAGATGCATCCATTGGCCGCCCCTTTCTCCATCGACCGTTTCCACAACGGTGCGCTGATCGACGAACACGGCGCTGCTGCGGTCGCCCACTAAAAGGACAACTCCCTATGTTGCATATCTTCTGTCCTCACTGCGGCGAGCTGCGCTCCGAAGAGGAATTCCATTCGTCCGGCCAGGCCCACATTCCCCGGCCCCTGGACCCCAACGCCTGCACCGACGAGGAGTGGGGCGACTACATGTTCTTCCGCGACAACCCCCGCGGCCTGCACCACGAGTTGTGGATTCACGCCGCCGGTTGCCGCCAGTACTTCAACGCCACCCGCGACACCGTGACCTACGAAATTCTTGAAACCTACAAGATAGGCACCAAACCGCAGTTCACCGCCAAGGCTGCTGGAGAGAAGGTATGAGCCAGACCAATCGCCTGTCCAACGGCGGACGCATCGACCGCAACAAAGTCATCACCTTCACCTTCAACGGCCAGAGCTACAAAGGCTTTGAAGGCGACACCCTGGCCTCGGCCCTGCTGGCCAACGGCGTGGACATCATCGGTCGCAGCTTCAAGTATTCCCGGCCCCGGGGCATCTTCGCCGCGGGCTGCGAAGAGCCCAACGCGGTGCTGCAGATCGGCGCCACCGAAGCCACCCAGATCCCCAACGTGCGCGCCACCCAACAGGCGCTGTACCAGGGCCTGGTGGCCACCAGCACCAACGGCTGGCCCAGCGTCAACAACGACATGATGGGGATTCTCGGCAAGGTCGGCGGCAAGCTGATGCCGCCGGGCTTCTACTACAAAACCTTCATGTACCCGCAATCGTTCTGGATGACCTACGAGAAGTACATCCGCAAGGCGGCGGGCCTCGGTCGCTCGCCTACCGAGAACGATCCGGACACCTACGACAACATGAACCAGCACTGCGACGTGCTGATTGTCGGTGGCGGCCCGGCCGGTCTTGCGGCTGCGCTGGCCGCTGCCCGTAGCGGCGCCCGGGTGATCCTGGCCGATGAGCAGGAAGAGTTCGGCGGCAGCCTGCTGGACAGCCGCGAAAGCCTGGACGGCAAGCCGGCGGTGGAGTGGGTGGCCAGTGTGGTTGCCGAGCTCAAGTCGCTGCCGGACGTGTTGCTGCTGCCACGGGCCACGGTCAACGGCTACCACGACCATAACTTCCTGACCATCCACGAGCGCCTCACCGATCACCTCGGCGACCGCGCGCCGATCGGCCAGGTGCGCCAGCGTATCCACCGGGTCCGCGCCAAGCGCGTGGTGCTGGCCACCGGCGCCCATGAGCGGCCGCTGGTCTACGGCAACAACGACGTGCCGGGCAACATGCTGGCCGGCGCGGTGTCCACCTACGTGCGCCGCTACGGCGTGGCCCCGGGCAAGAAACTGCTGCTGTCCACCAACAACGACCACGCCTACCGCGTGGCCCTGGACTGGCTCGACGCCAGCCTGCAAGTGGTGGCCATCGCCGATGCGCGGCACAACCCCCGCGGCGCCCTGGTGGAAGAAGCCCGGGCCAAGGGCATCCGCATCCTCACTTCCAGTGCGGTGATCGAGGCCCGTGGCAGCAAGCACGTGACCGGCGCGCGCGTAGCGGCCATCGACGTCAAGGCGCACAAGGTCACCAGTCCCGGCGAATGGCTCGACTGCGACCTGATCGCCAGCTCCGGCGGCTACAGCCCGGTGGTGCACCTGGCCTCGCACCTGGGCGGCAAGCCGGTGTGGCGCGAAGACATCCTCGGTTTCGTGCCCGGTGAGGCACCGCAGAAG
Organism: Pseudomonas sp. 50_B; assembly: GCF_017491625.1. Taxonomy (NCBI): domain Bacteria; kingdom Pseudomonadati; phylum Pseudomonadota; class Gammaproteobacteria; order Pseudomonadales; family Pseudomonadaceae; genus Pseudomonas; species Pseudomonas sp. 50_B. The sequence goes on along the minus strand of NZ_JAFGYX010000014.1, from coordinate 121,931 downwards.
CGCGTGTGCGTCGGTGGCATCAACGGCGTCTACAGCCTCGGCGACACCCTGGCCGACGGTTTCGAAGGTGGCGTGCGCGCCGCCAGCGAAGCCGGGTTCCAGAGCGTCGAGGGCGTGTTGCCCAAAGCCCTGGCCCGCCTGGAAGAACCGACCCTGGCGCTGTTCCAGGTGCCCCATGAAAAAGGCACCGCTCGCGCGCCCAAGCAATTCGTCGACCTGCAGAACGACGTCACCGCCGCCGCCATCGAACTGGCGACCCGCGAGGGCTTCGAATCGGTGGAGCACGTCAAGCGCTACACCGCCCTGGGCTTCGGCACCGATCAGGGCAAGCTGGGCAACGTCAACGGTCTGGCCATCGCCGCTCGTTCGCTGAACGTCAGCATTCCGCAGATGGGCACCACCATGTTCCGCCCGAACTACACGCCGATCACCTTCGGCGCCGTGGCCGGCCGGCACTGCGGGCACATCTTCGAGCCGGTACGCTTCACCGCGCTGCACGCCTGGCACGTGAAGAACGGCGCCGAATTCGAAGACGTCGGTCAGTGGAAGCGCCCTTGGTACTTCCCGAAAAACGGCGAAGACCTGCATGCCGCGGTCAAGCGTGAATGCCTGGCGGTGCGCGACAGCGTCGGCCTGCTGGACGCCTCGACCCTGGGCAAGATCGACATCCAGGGCCCGGACGCCCGGGAGTTCCTCAACCGCATCTACACCAACGCCTGGACCAAGCTCGACGTGGGCAAGGCCCGCTACGGCCTGATGTGCAAGGAAGACGGCATGGTCTTCGACGACGGCGTCACCGCCTGTCTGGCCGACAACCACTTCCTGATGACCACCACCACCGGCGGCGCGGCGCGCGTGCTGCAGTGGCTGGAAATCTACCAGCAGACCGAATGGCCGGATCTCAAGGTGTACTTCACCTCGGTCACCGACCACTGGGCCACCATGACCCTGTCGGGCCCCAACAGCCGCAAGCTGCTGAGCGAAGTCACCGACATCGACCTGGACAAGGACGGCTTCCCGTTCATGACCTGGAAGGAAGGCCTGGTGGGCGGCGTGCCGGCGCGGGTGTTCCGTATCTCCTTCACCGGCGAGCTGTCCTACGAGGTCAACGTCCAGGCCGACTACGCCATGGGCGTGCTGGAGCAGATCGTCGAGGCTGGCAAGAAGTACAACCTGACCCCCTACGGCACCGAAACCATGCACGTGCTGCGGGCCGAGAAGGGTTTCATCATCGTTGGCCAGGACACCGACGGCTCGATGACCCCGGACGACCTGAACATGGGTTGGTGCGTGGGCCGGACCAAGCCGTTCTCGTGGATCGGCTGGCGCGGGATGAACCGGGAAGACTGCGTGCGCGAGGAGCGCAAGCAACTGGTGGGCCTCAAGCCGATCGACCCGACCCAGTGGCTGCCGGAAGGCGCGCAACTGGTGTTCAACCCCAAGCAGGCGATCCCGATGAGCATGGTCGGTCACGTGACCTCCAGCTATGCCCACAACTCCCTGGGTTATTCCTTTGCCCTGGGCGTGGTCAAGGGCGGCCTCAAGCGCCTGGGCGAGCGGGTCTTCGCGCCCCTGGCCGATGGCCGGGTGATCGAGGCGGAAATCGTTTCCTCGGTGTTCTTCGACCCCAAGGGCGACCGCCAGAACATATGACATGAACCCGGGCACGCACCCTGTAGCTGCTGCCGCAGGCTGCGCCAAGGTCCGCAGGACCTGCCCGGGAGGCAAAACCTTGCGCCCGGTTCCCAAGCGACCGCAGCCCCTGGCAGCGGCAACCGGAACCGGACCACAGAATAAAGGACAGGTGCTCCATGACCGCAGTCAACGTTTACCAACAGCGCCCCACCACCGGGGCCAAGGCCGAGTCGCCCCTGCACCACGCCGACCTGCCGAGCCTGGTGGGCAAGGGCCGCAAGAACGCCGGTGTGATCCTGCGCGAGAAAAAACTCCTCGGTCACCTGACGATCCGTGGCGACGGCCACGACCCGGCCTTCGCCGCCGGGGTGCACAAGGCCCTGGGCATCGAATTGCCGGGCGCCCTGAGCGTGGTGGTCAAGGGCGAGAGCAGCCTGCAATGGCTGGGCCCGGATGAGTGGCTGCTGATCGTGCCCAGCGGTGAAGAATTCGCCGCCGAGCAGAACCTGCGGGCGGCCCTGGGCGACCTGCATATCCAGATCGTCAACGTCAGCGGCGGCCAGCAGATCCTCGAACTGTCCGGCCCCAACGTGCGCCAGGTGCTGATGAAGTCCACCAGCTACGACGTGCACCCCAACAACTTCCCGGTGGGCAAGGCGGTGGGCACGGTGTTCGCCAAGTCGCAACTGGTGATCCGCCGTACCGGCGAAGACACCTGGGAGCTGCTGGTACGCCGCAGCTTCTCCGATTACTGGTGGATGTGGCTGCAGGATGCCGCCGCTGAATATGGCCTGAGCGTGCAGGCCTGAACCCTAATCCTGTGGCCGCTGCCGCGGGCTGCGAAAAGGCTCGAAGAGCCGCCCCCTGCGGGGCCGAGCGCAGCCTTCGGCAGCGGCTACAGTGCTTTCGTCAACAGGAGCCCATCTGATGAGCCGCGCCCCCGATACATGGATTCTCACCGCCGACTGCCCCAGCGTGCTCGGCACGGTGGACGCGGTGACCCGCTTTCTGTTCGAGCAGGGTTGCTACGTCACCGAGCACCACTCCTTCGATGACCGGCTCTCGGGTCGCTTCTTCATCCGCGTGGAATTTCGCCAGCCCGACGGCCTCGACGAACAGGGCTTTCGCCAGGGCCTGGCCGAGCGCGCCAAAGCCTTCGCGATGAACTTCGAACTGACCGCACCGCACTATCGGCCGAAGGTGGTGATCATGGTCTCCAAGGCCGATCACTGCCTCAACGACCTGCTCTATCGTCAGCGCATCGGCCAGTTGCCCATGGACGTGGTGGCGGTGGTGTCCAACCACCCGGACCTCAAGCCCCTGGCCGACTGGCACCAGATTCCCTACCACCACTTCCCCCTCGACCCCAACGACAAGCCGTCCCAGGAGCGTCAGGTGTGGCAGGTGATCGAGGACTCCGGCGCCGAACTGGTGATCCTTGCCCGCTACATGCAAGTGCTGTCGCCGGAGCTGTGCCGCAAGCTCGATGGCAAGGCGATCAATATCCACCACTCGCTGCTGCCGGGTTTCAAGGGCGCCAAGCCTTATCACCAGGCCTACAACAAGGGCGTGAAACTGGTGGGCGCCACCGCGCACTACATCAACAACGACCTGGACGAAGGCCCGATCATCGCCCAGGGCGTGGAGGTGGTGGACCACAGTTACTACCCTGAAGACCTGATCGCCAAGGGTCGCGACATCGAGGGCCTGACCCTGGCCCGGGCAGTGGGCTACCACATCGAGCGGCGGGTGTTCTTGAACGGCAACCGCACGGTGGTGCTCTGATGATTCTTGGGGCTGCTGCGCAGCCCTTCGCGAGCAAGCTCGCTCCTACAGGCGTTGCGCCTGTTTGCGTGAAAGCGATTTTGAAAACGAAACAGCATCCGTACCCGAGCAATCCACGTGTTTCCCCCTTTGGGTAACGCGGTTCCATAACAACAACAGCGAGGTGAAAGCATGTCTGGTAATCGTGGTGTCGTGTATCTGGGCAGCGGCAAGGTCGAGGTACAGAAAATCGACTATCCAAAAATGCAGGACCCGCGCGGCAGGAAGATCGAGCACGGCGTCATCCTGCGCGTAGTCTCCACCAACATCTGCGGCTCGGACCAACACATGGTCCGCGGCCGTACCACCGCCCAGGTCGGCCTGGTCCTGGGTCATGAAATCACTGGCGAAGTGATCGAGAAGGGCAGCGACGTCGAGAACCTGAAGATCGGTGACCTGGTGTCGGTGCCGTTCAACGTCGCGTGCGGGCGCTGCCGTTCCTGCAAGGAACAGCACACCGGGGTCTGCCTGACCGTCAACCCGGCCCGCGCCGGTGGCGCCTACGGCTACGTCGACATGGGCGACTGGACCGGCGGCCAGGCCGAGTACGTGCTGGTGCCTTACGCCGACTTCAACCTGCTGAAACTGCCGGATCGCGACAAGGCCATGGAGAAGATCCGCGACCTGACCTGCCTCTCCGACATCCTGCCCACCGGTTATCACGGCGCCGTCACCGCCGGCGTTGGCCCGGGCAGCAGCGTCTACATCGCCGGTGCCGGCCCGGTCGGCCTGGCAGCCGCTGCGTCTGCGCGCCTGTTGGGGGCGGCGGTGGTGATCGTCGGCGACGTCAACCCGGTGCGCCTGGCCCACGCCAAGGCCCAGGGGTTTGAAATTGCCGACCTGTCCAAGGACACCCCGCTGCACGAACAGATCGCCGCCCTGCTGGGCGAGCCGGAAGTCGATTGCGCGGTGGACGCCGTGGGCTTCGAAGCCCGTGGCCACGGCCATGCCGGTGCCCAGCACGAGGCCCCGGCCACCGTGCTCAACTCGCTGATGGGCGTGGTACGCGTAGCGGGCAAGATCGGTATTCCCGGCCTGTACGTCACCGAAGACCCGGGCGCGGTGGACGCCGCGGCGAAGATGGGCAGCCTGAGCATCCGCTTCGGCCTGGGCTGGGCCAAGTCCCACAGCTTCCACACCGGCCAGACCCCGGTGATGAAGTACAACCGCCAACTGATGCAGGCCATCATGTGGGACCGCATCAACATCGCCGAAGTGGTGGGCGTGCAAGTCATCAGCCTCGACGACGCCCCGCGCGGCTATGGCGAGTTCGATGCCGGCGTGCCGAAGAAATTCGTCATCGACCCGCACAAGCTGTTCAGCGCTGCCTGAGGACCGTCAGCCTTTGGCTTGAAGCCTGCCAATAACGAAAAACGCCGCCTTCTCTTGCCGAGAACGCGGCGTTTTTTCTGTGGCGAGGGAGCAAGCTCCCTCGCCACATCCAGCGGTTGCAGTCAGGCGATCAGCGTGGCGCGCAAGCGCCGTCCCAGCACATCCATCAGGTCGCAGCCATCGCGCAGGGGAATGGCGCAGAGCTGGGCCAACTCCTGGACCAGTACCGGGTCCTTGCCCAGCGCATCGCTCAAGGCCAGTTGCTCCAGGACCTGGGTCACGGCACGGATACGGAAGGCGGCGGCTTCATGGAGCACATCCAGCGGCGCCTGGGTATCGATCAGTAGAGAGGGAATGTTGCAGTCGTGGCCGGTGATCGGCATGTAACGGTTCATGGAAAGTTCTCTGCAGTTCAGTGAGAACCGCCACGGATTCGTCGCCAAACGATGGGTGGCAGCTGTACGCAGGTTGGCGAACCGGGAACTTGCGGAACCGGCAGACCCGAAGGTCTCCCACGCACAGCTGCCATAACGGCAACGTTGCGGGTGCAGAACATCCTGCCAACAAAGCAAGACGCTTCTGACCGAAGTTCATCGGGTCGCCAAACCCGGTCGCTATTTGAGCGACCGGCGGACTATAAGCCGCCGGTGCGTGAGGCAGCAAGGCGTTGGGGGGTGGATGTCTTGCAGGAGTTGTCGGTTGTTCGGCGAGTGCTCGGTAACGGTTGCGGATGGTGAGTCAATAGCCCCTGCCCGGGTAGTCGAACCAGTGTTCGCCTCTCAGGATTTCCTTTATGTCGGTCTCGGCCAGGATGCCTGGCGCATCCCGCTGGAAGCGTGAGCGCCACTGGGGCAGCCACCAGTAGTTCAGCGCCGTGCCTCTTGGTATCAGCACCAGGGTCAGGACGGGGCGGTCCATGGCCCCGCGCTGATACAGCTGGTGGCTGCGGTCCATGAGGTCCAGGTAGTAATCGAGGGGCAGGGACAGCATCAGGGCCGTGGTATGCACCTTTTCCGTCTGGGTTCGCTGTGGGTCCTGCAGCAGGTTCAGGGCTTCGCAGTAGTAACGCTCGGGTTGGCGGGCGAACGGCTGGGCGTCGGCAACGCCAAGAATGCCCAAGGCGCTGCCGTCGTCGCGCCAGTCGGCTCCCTGGCGGTCGCTGAAGTGCTGGCGGATAAAGCCGGTCAGGGGGCCCGGGGCTGTGTCGGTGCATTGGCTGCTATCGACCGGGGTGCCGATTCGCCAGAGCAAGACGGCGATTGCCAGGGCCAGCAGCAGGCCGCTGTAGAGCGCAGCTTTCATAAGAGTCCGTTCTGTTGATGGCGCCAGGCGAGGCGGGGGCTTGCATGGCAGGCAAGGGCCTGCCTGCAAGGACGCGGCGGGAGGGCCTGGGCGCGGAGTTTACCCTGACGGCGTTCGCGGGCAAGCCCGTTCCTGCGGTAGCAGGTGCCTGTTACAGCGCCGCCAATTGCCCCTGGTACAACACCGGCCCGGTGGGTTGCCCAGTAGGTGAGCCGCCGTGGGGTTCCAGGCTCACCGCGAGGGCGATCGGGGTGCCCAGCAGTTCGCGTTGGGCCGGGCTCAGGTTGATCTTGCCTTGGCCGCCGACCGGCACCACGCCGAGGGAAATCGGTTTGCCGTCGGCAGGGATCGCCCAGAGTTCCAGGCTGCGGTCCAGGCCAACAGCCGCCAGGGTCAGGGGTTCGACTTGCAGGTACTGGGCATGGGCCTTGATCCGCAGGGCCGGTTGCTGGTCGGCGCTGAGCAGGGTGGCGCTGTAGCGCACCTGGTCGCTCTGCTGGATAAAGCCGATGTACAGGGTCGCCAGCACGGCGCAGGCGGCAAGCGCCAGGCGCAGGCGCATCCACAGCGGTTTCTTCTGCGGTACGTGCAGCACTTGCGGTTCGATGCGTGCCTGGATGCCCGCCCAGACCCGTTCCGGCACCGCGGCTTCAGGCAGGGCTTCGGTCAGGCTGGCGAGGCTTTCCTGCCACTGCGCCAGTTCTTCGCGCAGCGCCGGGTCGTCCAGCAGGAGCATTTCGAAACGCCGGCGGGCGGCGCCCTGCATCAGGCCGATAGCGTAGTCGGCGGCCAGGGCGCGGCGGCGTTCAGGGGTTCGATAGTTCATGATTCAAGGCACCGGCGCAGGCGTTCCATGCCCCGACGAATCCAGGATTTGACCGAGCCCAGGGGCGCGGCCAGGTGTTCGGCCAGCTCCGAGCAGGACAGGCCCTGGAAGTAGGCCACGGTGATGGATTGGCGCTGCATGCCGTCGAGGCTGTCCAGGCAGCGGTTCAGGGCCCGGGCGGCGCGGGCGCTGTCCAGTTGGTCGTGGGCCGAGGGGCTTTGATCCTCCAGCTGTTGTTCTTCGAGTTCGCCCAGGGGCCGTTCGCGCTGTTTGCGCAACTGGTCGATGGCCTGGTTGCGGGTGATGTTGACCATCCAGGTCAGGGGCGCGGACAGGTGCGGCTGGTAGCGCACGGCGTTGTTCCAGATGCGCACGAAGCTTTCCTGCAGCACTTCCTCGGCCAGATCGCGACGGCCCATGAAGCGCAGGGCGACGCCATGCAGGCGCGGGGCAACCATGCGATAGAGGGTTTCGAAGGCCCGGCGATCACCCAGTGAACACTGGGCCAGCAGGTGCCGCAGCTGATCGGTGTCGAGGCTCGAGATGGCGATTCTCCTGACAGGAACTGGGACAAGGGCCAGCGACAAGCGCCGACTGACGCAGCCAGAGATTAGTCCAGGGTGGGTGGTTGTTCCATTCACGTCCTGCTGCCTCATGCCGGAGCCCGAAGGTGGCGCTTGTGGACGATATACGCAGCAGCAGCGCAGCTGGATGCAGGCGCCGGACGGCAGGGCAGGCGCTGGAACATTCGCCTGGGGTTTCAGTCAAAACACTGGTTTCCCGCCGCCCGAGTCCGGACGGTTTCCCGCCCCATGAGGTTGTTTCGATGAATATTCCACGCGGTTTTGCCCTGGCTACCCTGATGACCCTGGCAGCCGGTTCGGCGTTGGCCGGCGGTTTCAGCTTGAGCGATGCGGCCAACGCCATTGCCGGCATGCAGGGCGGCGACAAGGCCGCTGCTGCCGCGCCGACTTCCCAGACCGCCGGCCTGCTGGGCACCCTGGCGCAACTCAATGTCACCCCTGAGCAGGCCATCGGCGGCACCGGCGCCATGCTCGGCCTGGCGAAGAATCAACTCAGCAGCACCGACTATTCGCAACTGAGCCAAAGCGTACCGGGCCTGGACCAGCTCTCGGGCAGCAACGCCCTGGGCAGCCTGGGCGCCTTGAGCGGCCTGCTCGGCCAGTCTTCCGGCAACAGCGCCGGCCTGGGCAGCGCCCTGGGCAACGTCAAGGACACCCAAGACCTGAACAACGCCTTTGGCGCCCTGGGCATGGACAGCGGCATGATCGGCCAGTTTGCCCCGCTGATCCTGCAGTACCTGGGCCAGCAGGGCGTTGGCGGTTCCCTGCTGCAAAGCCTGGGCGGCATCTGGGGCGTGGCCAAGTAACGCGCTCCGGCTCCGGCGCCTGGCGCGCCGGGGCTTCCCCTGATTCCTGAAACAGTGGTCTTTACCTTTCCCGGAGTTTTCGCCGAATCGGGCCTGTGCTATATCTCGCGCCCCGTTTTCCAAGGAAGCTTGAACGCGATGTTCATGGATGCACTGAAGATGTCTCTGCCCGCCGATGCGGTGCTCGGTTTCATGCTCTACATGCTGGGCGCTGCCCTGGTGTTTGCCCTCTACGCGTTCATCTACACGCGCCTGACCCCCTATAACGAATTCGCCCTGATCCGCCAGGGCAACAGTGCCGCTTCCATCGCCCTGTCCGGCGCCTTGCTGGGCTTTGCCATTCCGGTGGCCAGCGCGATTTCCCATTCCATTTCGATCATCGACTTCCTGCTCTGGGCCGGCATCGCCGCGGTGGTGCAATTGCTCACGTTCCTGGTGGTCAGCCTGACCCTCAAGGGCCTGTCCCAGCGCATCGCCAACCAGGAAAATTCCGCGGCGATCCTGGTGGCTTCGGTGTCTGTCGGTGTCGGCCTGCTGAATGCGGCCTGCATGACTCCATCGGTCTGAGGGCGCGGGCATGAAACGCAGTAAAAGCGTGCGCCTGGTGCTGCTGGGCAGTGTGCCGTTCGCCCTGGTTGCCTGTGACGGCCAGCCTCAGGCAACCCGCGAAGTGCGCCAGACCCAGCATTTCAGCAGTGTCCGCGACTGCGTACTGGCACAGGTTCCGTCCGCGATCTGCCAGGACGCTTTCGATGATGCCCGCGAGCGTGGAGAGCTGATAGCGCCGCGTTATCTCGACCTGCAACGCTGTGAAGACGACTTCTTCGCGGGCAACTGCATGGTGTCCAGAGACAACCGCGCCTACGTGCCGATTGCCAAGGGCCTCGCCCTGACCACCCAGCGCACGGTGCCGGTTCAGCCCGAAGACGAACAACCCGAGCAGGCCAGCTCCAGCAGTTCGGGTGGTGGTGGTGGTCACTCCTATGGCGCCCGCGCAGGTTCCAGCTTCTGGCGCTGGATCGGCCTGGATTCCACGCCCGAGCCGCGCTATTTCAGCGAGACGCTGTACAAGGAGCGTGACGGTCGGGGCGGCTCGCAACTGAGCACCCTCAGCCAGCAGGTGGAGGCCGGCAAGACCTTCTCCGGCGCCAACGGTGGACGCTTCGGCATTTCCAGCCCGGACCACTTCACCAGCGCCGGCAATCCCCTGGCCGGTGCCCATGAAGTGGTCAGTCGTGGCGGCTTCGGTTCCTCCAGCCGCAGCAGTTGGAGCTTCGGTTCTTGAAGCGCATCGCCAGCACCCCGCGCGCGGATTGGCAGGCCACGGCTCAGCAGTTGGGCTTTGCCTTCCACACTTTCGACGGCGAGCCGTACTGGGACGAGTCGGCCTACTACCGCTTCAGCCTGCGGCAGATCGAGGACGACCTGGAAGACCCGACCCGGGAACTGCACGAGCTGTGCATGGCCCTGGTGGCCGAAGTGGTGGACAGCGAAGCCTTGCTGGAGCGCCTGGCGATCCCTGCGGCCTTTCATGAGTTGATCCGCCAGTCGTGGAAGCAGGGCGACCCCCATCTCTACGGGCGCATGGACCTGTGCTACGACGGCACGGGCCCGGCCAAGCTGCTGGAAACCAACTACGACACGCCAACGTCGTTGTATGAGGCGAGTTTCTTTCAGTACGTCTGGCTTGAGCAGCAGTTGCAGCGCGGGCAGTTGCCGGCTGGCTGCGATCAGTTCAACAGCATCGAGGACAAGCTGCTGCAGGCCTTTGTCCAGGGCGGCTTCAAGTCGCCGATGCACTTCGCCTCGGTGCGGGATTCGCTGGAGGATCGCGGCACCGTCGAATACCTGCGCGACATTGCCCGTCAGGCGGGCCTGGGCACGCGCCTGATCAATATCGAGGACATCGGCCTGAATGCCGGTGGGCGTTTCGTCGACCTGCTGGAGATGCCCATCGACAGCCTGTTCAAGCTCTATCCCTGGGAACAGCTGTTCACCGAAGCCTATGGCCCGGCGCTTGCCGGCAGCGGCACGCAGTTTGTCGAGCCGCCGTGGAAGGCGATTCTTTCCAACAAGGGCGCGCTGGCCCTGCTCTGGGAACGGCACGCGGGGCACCCGAACCTGCTGCCGGCGTTCATCGACGACGATCCCACTGCCAGCCTGGGCCCGGGTTGGGTGCGCAAGCCGTTCTTTTCCCGAGAGGGCGCCAATGTGGAAATCTGCACCGAGGGCGGTGAGCGCCTGATCGAGGCCGGGCCCTATGGCGGGCCGTGCATCCGCCAGCGGTTTCATCCGCTGCCGGTGTTTGCCGGCAACCACACGGTGATTGGCAGTTGGGTGATTGGCGATCAGCCGGCGGGGATCGGCATTCGTGAAGACAACTCGCCGATCACCAAGGACAGCAGTCGTTTCCTGCCCCACGTGATCAGCGATTGATCAGCAGCGTTCGTTCAGCAGTTCGCTGATGCGCTGGTCCTTGTCGGTCCACAGCCGGTTGACCCAGTCCTGCACCTGCTGGCGGAACGCCGGGTCGTTTTCGTAATCGCCGTGCCACAGCGCCGGGTCCAGCTCGCGGGTGCGGATGTCGATGATCACCTTGGGCACGCTGCCGCTGATCAGGTCCCAGAAACCGGGAATGCGTTGCTGGGGATAGACCACGGTCACGTCCAGCACCGCGTCCAGCTGTTCGCCCAGGGCCGCGAGGACGAAGGCCACGCCGCCGGCCTTGGGCTTGAGCAGGTGCTGAAAGGGCGAGTCTTGCTGCTGGCGCTTGGCCTCGGTGAAGCGGGTGCCTTCCAGGTAGTTGACCACAGTCACCGGCTGGCGCTTGAACAGCTCGCAGGCCGCCTTGGTGATCTCCAGGTCCTTGCCTTGCAGCTCCGGGTGCCTGGCCAGGAACGCCTTGCTGTAGCGCTTCATGAAGGGGTAGTCCAGGGCCCACCAGGCCAGACCGAGGAAGGGCACCCAGATCAGCTCCTTCTTGAGGAAGAACTTGAAGAACGGCGTGCGCCGGTTGAGGGTCTGGATCAGCGCCGGGATGTCGACCCAGGACTGGTGGTTGCTCACCACCAGGTAGGAGGTGTCGACCCGCAGGCCTTCGCCGCCGCGAATGTCCCAGCGGGTCGGGATGCACAGGGCGAAGATCAGCTTGTCGATCTCGGCCCAGGTCTCGGCGATCCACATCACCGCGGCCGAGGCGTAATCGCGCAGGCGCCCCGGCAGGACCAGCTTGAGCAAGGCAAACACCATCAGCGGGCCGAACAGCACCAGGGTGTTGAGCAGCAGGAGCAGGGTGACGAAACAGCCGGTGAGCAGGCGGCGCATAAGGCACTCTTTGCAATCTTTTGGGCGCGCCATGATAAGCAGCTTCGGTGGGCAGGCCAAATTCAAGTGTGCTGACGAATGTTTCACTTGGGGGCGGGTAGGGTGTTGGGCAGGCCGGGCCTCTTCGCCGGCAAGCCGGCTCCTGCGGGGCAGCGGTAGAACCAATTCGTTGGCTGCGGTCTAAAATCCCGCTGCCCCTCTCTTCAAGGAATCCACTGTCGTGAAATCTGTCCTTGCTCTTGTTTCTCTGTTGGCGCTGCCGGTGATGGCCGCCGAGCCGACCCTGTATGGCCGTTACGAATACATCCGCCTGCCGGAAATCGGCGAAACCCTGCAGGCCAAGATGGACACCGGGGCCCTGACCGCGTCGCTGTCGGCCAAGGATATCCAGACCTTTACCCGCGACGGGGAAGACTGGGTGCGTTTCCGCCTGGCGACCAAGGATGCCGGGAACAAGGTCTACGAGCACAAGGTGGCGCGGATCAGCAAGATCAAGAGCCGCGCCGACGAGGGCGATGAGGCTGAAGAACCGCAGTCGGCCAAGCGCCCGGTGGTGGAGCTGGAGATGTGCCTGGGCAACGTCAAGCGCACGGTGGAGGTCAACCTCACCGACCGCAGCAGCTTCAACTATCCGCTGCTGATCGGTGCCAAGGCGCTGCGGGAATTCGGTGCGGCGGTGAACCCGGCGCGGCGCTACACCGCGGATAAACCCGACTGCTGATTGACGGCTTACCAGGCATCCGGCACCGTTCGCCCACTGAATTTGCGTGCTTGGATGCCATGCCCCATATCCTGATTGTCGAAGACGAAGCGGCCATTGCCGACACCCTGATCTTTGCCCTGCAAGGCGAAGGTTTCACCACCACCTGGCTGAGCCTGGGGCGTGCAGCCCTGGACTATCAGCAGGCAACCCCGGCGGACCTGATCATCCTCGATATCGGCCTGCCGGATATCAGCGGCTTCGAAACCTGCAAGCAGCTGCGGCGCTTCAGCGAGGTGCCGGTGATGTTCCTCAGCGCCCGGGACGGTGAGATCGACCGGGTGGTGGGCCTGGAAATCGGCGCCGACGATTATGTGGTCAAGCCCTTCAGCCCGCGGGAAGTGGCGGCGCGGGTCAAGGCGATCCTCAAGCGCATGACCCCGCGAGCGGCTCCGGAGGCAGCCCCGGCGCTGTTCGTCATCGACGCCGAGCGGGTGCAGATCAGTTACCGGGCCCAGCCCCTGAGCCTGACCCGGCATGAGTTCCGCCTGCTGCAATGCCTGCTGGAGCAGCCTGAGCGGGTGTTCAGCCGCGAGCAGTTGCTCGATGCCCTGGGGGTGGTGGCGGACGTGGGCTACGAGCGCAATATCGACAGCCACATCAAGAGCCTGCGGGCCAAGCTGCGCCTGGTGGCGGCCGAGGCCGAGCCGATCCAGACCCATCGCGGCCTGGGCTACAGCTACAGCCCGAGCCACGCCTGATGACCTTGGGCATCCGCATCTTCCTGGTCTATTTGCTGTTCATCAGCCTGACCGGCTATTTCGTGCTGAGCACGGTGATGAAGGAGATCCGCCCCGGCGTGCGCCAGTCCACCGAGGAAACCCTGGTGGACACCGCCAACCTGCTGGCGGAGATCCTGCGAGACGACTTCAAGGCCGGCACCCTCAGCGAGAACCGCTGGCCGCAATTGCTGCGGGCCTACGGCGAGCGGCAACCGGCGGCGACCATCTGGGGCCTGCCGAAGAATCAGGTCAACCACCGCATCTACGTCACCGATGCCAAGGGCATCGTGGTCCTGGACTCCAGTGGCCTGGCGGTGGGCCAGGACTATTCGCGCTGGAACGACGTGTACCTGACCCTGCGCGGCCAATATGGCGCGCGTTCGTCGCGCTCGCTGGCCGACGATCCCAATTCCTCGGTGATGCACGTGGGCGCGCCGATCCGCGACAACGGCCAGATCATCGGCGTGGTCACCGTGGCCAAGCCCAACAGTTCCCTGCAGCCCTACGTCGACCGTACCGAACGCCGCCTGCTGTGGTACGGCGCCGGGCTGATTGCCATGGGCCTGCTGTTTGGCGCCTTGCTGTCCTGGTGGCTGAGCGCGGCGCTGCGGCGCATGACCGCCTATGCCCTGGCAGTGAGTGAAGGGCGCCGGGCCGAGCTGCCGCACTATCGCGGTGGCGAGCTGGAACAGTTGGCAACGGCGGTGGAACGCATGCGCACCCAGCTCGAAGGCAAGGCTTATGTCGAGCGCTACGTGCACACCCTGACCCACGAACTGAAGAGCCCCCTGGCGGCGATTCGCGGGGCGGCGGAACTGCTGCAGAGCGAGATGCCCCTGGAGCAGCGCCAGCGCTTCGTCGGCAATATCGACAGTGAAAGCGCGCGCATGCAGCAGTTGATCGAACGCCTGTTGAACCTGGCACAAGTGGAGCAGCGCCAGGGCCTGGAAGAGCGGGTCAGCGTGCCCCTGGTGCCGCTGTGCAAGGAGCTGCTGAACAGCCAGCACGGGCGTATCGAAGGCAAGCAGCTGCAGGTGCAACTGCGGGTGCCGGCGGACCTGGCCTGGTCCGGCGAGCCGTTCCTGCTGCGCCAGGCCCTGGGCAACCTGCTGACCAATGCCCTGGATTTCAGCCCCGTGGGTGGCCTGTTGCGCTGCTCGGCGCAGCGGGTGGAGGACGGCGTTGAACTGGTGCTGTTCAACCAGGGCGAGCCGATTCCGGACTATGCCCTGCCGCGCCTGTGCGAGCGTTTCTATTCCCTGCCGCGCCCGGACAGCGGGCGCAAGAGCACCGGCCTGGGGCTGAATTTCGTCGAGGAAGTGGTGCAACTGCATGGCGGCCAGATGCGCATTGAGAACGTCGCGGGTGGGGTGCAGGTGACCTTGCGGCTGCCCTGAGCGGGGATTCTCCACAGAGTCTCCACATTGCCCCCATAAAACCCCCATGCCCGGGTTCCAGACTCTCGCCCATTCCAACTGGGAGAGCCTCATGAACCGTAACCTGACCTTCAAACTCGGGGCCATTGGCCTGTTGATCGTGCTGTTGCTGATACCGCTGCTGATGATCAGCGGCCTGATCGGCGAGCGCCAGAGCCTGCGCGATGGCGTGCTCGAGGATATCGCCCGCAGCTCCAGCACCCAGCAGCAGATCAGCGGCCCGGTGATGGTGGTGGACTACCGCAAGACCGTGCGCACCTGGAAAACCGACGACAAGACCAAGAAGCGCTACCAGGAAACCAGCGAGCAACAGGGACGGCTGTTCTTCCTGCCCGAGCATTTCGAACTGGACAGCAAGGCCCAGACCGAGCTGCGCGCCCGGGGGATCTACGAGGCGCGGCTGTTCCACGCCGACAACCACATCAGCGGCCACTTTGCGGTGCCCGAGCAATACGGCATCAAGGAGGATTTTGCGGATTACCAGTTCGACCAGCCGTTCCTGGCGGTGGGCATCAGCGATATCCGCGGCATCGAAAACGCCCTGCAACTGCAGCTCAACGGCCAGACCCTGGACTTTGCCCCCGGCACTTTTGTCAGCTGGCTGGACGAAGGCGTGCACGTGCTGCTGCCGCCCCTGGACCTGAAGAAGAACACTCGCCTGGACTTCGCCTTCGACCTGCGCCTGCAGGGCACCGGCCAGTTGCAGGTGCTGCCGGTGGGCAAGACCAGCAAGGTGCTGCTGACGGCCAACTGGCCGCACCCGAGCTTTGTCGGCAACTACCTGCCGGTGCAGCGTGAAGTCACCGAGCAGGGCTTTTCGGCGCTCTGGCAGACCTCGTTCTTCTCCACCAACCTGGAACAGGCCATGGAGCGCTGCGCCTACAGCAGCCAATGCCAGGACTTCAACAGCCGCAGCTTTGGCGTGAGCTTCATCGACCCGGTGGACCAGTACCTGAAAAGCGACCGGGCGATCAAATACGCCCTGCTGTTCATCGGCCTGACCTTTGCCGGCTTCTTTCTCTTCGAGGTGCTCAAGAGCCTGTCGGTGCACCCGATCCAGTACGCCCTGGTGGGCGTGGCACTGGCGTTCTTCTACCTGTTGCTGCTGTCGCTGTCGGAACACCTGGGTTTCGAACTGGCCTACGGCGTGTCGGCGGCGGCCTGTGTCGGCTTGATCGGTTTCTATGTCAGCCATGTGCTGCACAGCTGGCGTAACGGCGCAGTGTTCGCGCTCTCGCTGGCGGCCTTGTACGGCTTGCTCTATGGCCTGCTCAGCGCCGAGGACTATGCGCTGCTGATGGGCTCGCTGTTGCTGTTCGGCCTGCTGGGCGTGTTCATGGTGCTGACCCGCAAGCTGGACTGGTATGGCCTGGGCCAGCGCAAGGAACCGGCACCCCTGCAGTTCGACCTGGAGGCCATCCATGAGTAAGTCACTGGGCTTGCGTGAGGACCAGCGTCAGCGCGAGCGCCTGACGCAGCGGATTGGCCTGTTGTTTCCACCGGAGGCGTGGTGGCGGGTGCGCCAGCAAGCTGCTCCCCGTGCTACAGGAGCCGGCTTGCCGGCGGCGAACAGGGCCGAGCGCCTGACCGATTAGAGCGGCGGTCGTGTCTCGAGCATCGATGGCCGCTGACTGACCTCGAAGTACCAGGCCGCGAGCCCGGGCTGTTGCTGGCGCCACTCCAGGTCCGGATGGCGGAAGTCCAGGTAAGCCAGGGCACAGGCGACGCTGATGGCGGCCACGTCGAAGTGGCTGGCCAGCTCGGCCAGCGCCTGCGCCTCAAGCACTGCCAGGGCCCGTCGGATCTTGTCGCGCTGGCCTTCGAGCCACGGCGCCCAGTGGTGTTCCGGTGGCCGCAGGGTCAGCTCGTAACGCACCAGCACTGCCGCCTCCAGGATCCCGTCGGCCAGGGCCGCCAGGGTCAGGCGCCGCCAGCGGGCCGAACCCTCTTGGGGAATCAGTGGGTTGCCGACATGTTGCTGGTCCAGGTACTCGAGGATCACCCGGCTGTCGTAGAGCACCTGGCCGTTGGCCAGGCGCAGGGCAGGAATCTTGCCCAGGGGGTTGTCCTGGTTCAGCGCGTTGTCCGGGTTTACCGGGGTCAGTTGGCAGGCTTGCAGGGCCACACGGTCGAGCTGCCCGGTTTCGTGCAGCAGCACCATGATTTTGCGTACGTAAGGTGATGCCCGGTTGTGGAACAGCGTCATGCTTGGGGTAGACATGAATATTCCTCGCGGTTGGGAACGGAGCACAGGCTCGCGGCCCGAGGATCTTAGCGCAGCCTGTGGCACTGGCCACAGGGGCGGCACAAGGGACAGACAAGGAGTGATGAATGCGCAGGTCCTATCTTTTGCACGGGCTGTACAGTCTGGCCCTGACCCTGTTGGGTGGGCTGGCGGTGTACCTGGCCCTGCAGTACGAGTTCCGCCGCAAGGGCGAGGGTGAGCCTGAGCTGATCATGGCGTTTGCCTACATGGCCTGGTACTGGGCGCTGCCGGCGCTGGCCCTGCCGGCCCTGGGGTGTGGACTGCTGGGCCTGCGTGGCCCAGAGCCGGTGACCCGGCCCTGGCGCTGGAGCCTGGCGGCGAGCTATGTGCCGCTGCTGGGGCTGGCGCTGTTTTGCGTACTGGTCGCGGCTGAGGCGCTGCTGGAAAACCGCGTGTTCATTCCGGTGCTGCTGATCAGCCTGGGGCTGTCGGTGTATCTGTGGCGCGGTTTCCCCTCGGCAGCCGTCAAGCCGCTCGCCCGCGGCTGAACAAGCCCCGCAGGGCGATCAGCGCCGGCAGGCCCAGGCCGAGCCAGCTCAGGCTGTCCCAGATCCCATCCCCCAGCAGCGCCGCGAACAGGCCGCCGGCGCTGAGCAGGGCCAGGGCCAGCGGCGCCCTGAAGACTTTCCAGAAGTTCGATTGCCGGGGCTTCATGGGCGCACCTGCGCAACCGACTTCGCAGCACGCCGCCGGACTGTCCACAGGTACAGGCCACTGCCCAGGACAATGATGGTCAGCCCATCCATGGTTGCCCACAGCACCTTCATCGGCATGCCGCCGTAGTCACCGAAGTGCAGCGGCTGGGACATGCCCATGGCATCCATGTACCAGGGGCGCGTGCCCACGGCGGTGACCTGCAGGGTGCTGGCGTCGATCAGCACCGGGGTCAGCAGGTGCGAAGTCAGGTGGCTGCTGCCCTTGAGGAACACCGCGTAGTGGTGCTCGCTGGAGAAGCGCGTACCGGGGAAGGCGATGAAGTCCGGCTGCATGCCTGGGGCGGCTTCCCGGGCGATGTCCAGCAGGCGGCTGGCGGGAGCCAGCGCGGTCAGGGGCGGGGCGTCGCGGTAGGGTGCGACCATGGCGCTGAGGCTGTCGTTGCGCCAGGCGGCGATGATCAGGTCGGCGCAGGCGCTGATGACCCCGGTCACCCCCACCACCAGGGCCCAGGTCAGGGTGACCACGCCAATCAGGTTGTGCAGGTCGAGCCAGCGCAGGCGGCTGGATTTGTCCTGGCGCACGCTGGCGAATTTCAAGCGGCGCATGAACGGCAGATAGAGCACGGTGCCAGAGATGATCGCCAGCACGAAGAGGATGCCCATGAAGGCCAGCAGCAGCTTGCCCGGCAGCCCGGCGAACATGTCCACATGCAGGCGCAGCATGACCATCATCAGCCCGCCGTTGGCCGAGGGCATGGCCACGGCTTCGCCGGTGCGGGCGTCGAGCATGAAGGTGTGGGAGGAATTGGGCTCGGTGCCGGCGGTCTTGGCCATGATCGCCATCACACCGTTGGGCTCGTCTTCGTCCCAGCCGAAGTACTGCATGACTTCCCCCGGGCGGTGAGCTTCGGCGGCCTTGACCAGCTGTTGCAGGTCCAGGCGCGGGGTGTCGGCGGGCAGCTCCCGCAGTTGTGGCGCGTCACCCAGCAGGTGGTCGATCTCGTGGTGGAAGATCAGCGGCAGGCCGGTGAGCGCGAGCAGCAGCAGAAATACCGTGCAGATCAGGCTGCTCCAGGTGTGGATAAAGGACCAGCGGCGGATTGTCTTGCTTTTCATTTCTTAGCCTTCAGGCACACCAAGGCCGTCCTTGTCGGACGGCCTGGTTGTTAATTCAGCCGATTACCATTGATAGGTGGCGCTGGCGACCACGCTGCGCTGATCGCCGAAATAGCAGTAGGAACCATCGCAGGTGGACAGGTAGTCCTTGTCGAACAGGTTGGTGGCGTTGAGTTTCAGCGACGCCCCTTTGAGGCTGTTGTCCAGGCGACCGAGGTCGTAATGCACGGCAGCGTCGAACACCGTGTAGGCGTCGGCCTTGCCCAGCCAGGTGTTGGCCTGGTCGCCATAGGTATTGCCGGTGTAGCGGGCGCCGGCACCGATGCCGAAACCGTCGAGTACGCCGGAGTGCCAGGTGTAGTCCGTCCACAGGGAGGCTTGCTGGTTGGGCATCAGCTGCAGGCGGTTGCCTTTGTGGATGCCTTTTTGTACCTCGGACTTGGCCAGGGTGTAGGCCGCGATGACCTTGAGGTTTTCGGTCACGTCAGACACGGCTTCCAGCTCCAGGCCTTTGACCTTCACTTCGCCGGTCTGGTTGGTGATCGATTCGCCTCCTGCCCCGATGCTGGTGACCAGGACATTCTTCTGGGTCAGGTCGTAGACCGCCGCACTCAGCAGCGTGTTCGAACCCGGTGGTTGATACTTGATGCCCAGCTCCCACTGGCTACCTTCCGTGGGTTTATACGATTCGGTCGGTGAAACGCTGGCGTTGCTCGCTGGCTGGAAGGATTCGGCGTAGGAAATGTACGGCACGACACCTGAGTCGAACACATAGCTGAGCGCCGCATTGCCACTGAAGTTCTTGCTGCGATCAGTGTTGGTCGCGTCTTTCTTGTTGAGGTAGGTGGTGCCTTGGTGCACCCAGTCCTCACGGCCACCCAGGGTCAGGCGCCAGTTGTCCAGGGCCATCTGGTCCTGGACGTAGAGGCCGGTCTGAATGGTTTTCTGGTCGTAGTCGTAGTAAGCGTCGGTGCGCGAAGGACGAACAATCGGCTGGCCATAGACCGGGTTGAAGATATTGGTTTTGCCCCCGTCGCCATAGATCGACAGGTACGAAGTGCTGGTGCGCTGGTGGTCCAGGCCGATGAGCACGGTGTGGTCGATGTCGCCGGTGGCGAAGTTGGCCTGGAAGTTGTTGTCGACCGCGAACTGGCCGATGTCTTCGTTGACGTTGGTCGAGGTCCGGCTGATGTTGCCCGCCGCATCAGCCGGGGAGTAGGCATAGGAACCCACGGTCAACTGCTGGAAGGACAGCTCCGATTTGGTGTAGCGCAGGTTCTGACGGAACTGCCAGACATCGTTGAAGCGGTGCTCGAAGGCGTAGCCCAGGGCGTAGTAGGTGCGGTCGTAGAACTCGTAGTCCGGGTCACCCAGGTTCTTGTGATGGGAGACCTCGCCCAGTGGCGACTTGATCTTGGTGCCCTGGATCGGCATGAACTGGCTGGTGGCACCGGTATCGTCGCGGGTGAACTGCGTGAGCAGGGTCAGCTTGGTATCGGTATCGATGTTCCAGGTCAGGCTGGGGGCAATGTTGTAGCGCTTGTTGTCGATGTGGTCGACCTGGGTGCCGGCATCGCGCACCACGCCGCTGAGCCCATAGAGGAACTGGCCTTCGTCGTCGATCTTGCCGGTGCTGGCGAAGTTGATCTGGCGGTAGTTGTCGCTGCCGTACTGGATCTGCACGGCATGGCTGGTGTCTGCGCTGGGGCGGCGGCTGACCATGTCCAGCAGGCCACCCGGCGGGGTCTGGCCATACACCGAGGACGCCGGGCCGCGCAGCAGGGCCAGGCGGTCGAGGTTCCAGGTTTCCGCTTTCGGGTTGGCATACACACCGCGGGGCAGGGGCAAGCCGTCGAGGAACTGTGTGGGTTCGAAGCCCCGTACACGCATCCAGTCATAGCGGGTGTCGCTGCCGTAGCTGGCAGAAACAATCCCGGGCATGTAACGCACGGCATCGTCGAGGTTCTGCACGTTGCGGTCTTCCATCTGCTGGCGGGTAGCGACGGAAATCGAGCGCGGAGCCTCAACCAGCGAGGTGTCGGTCTTGGTGCCGGCGGCGGTACGTGTGGCGAGGTAACCGTCGACCGGGCCCCAGGCACTCTCGCCAGCCAGCTGGCCAGTGATATTGGTTTCCGGCAAGGTCACCACGCCTTCCGGTGCCGCCACCAGGCTGTAGGTGCCGGCGCTGCTGTGCTCCAGTTGCAAGCCGGTGCCGCGCAGGGCTTCGCGCAAGGCGCCCGGGGCGTCGAACTGGCCATTGACTGGAGCCGAGGTCTTGCCCGCCGCCAGGGCCGGATTCAGGCTCAGGGCCAGGCCAGCCTGACTGGCAATCTGGTTCAGGGTGCTGGCCAGGGGCGCTGCTGGCAGGTTGTAGGCGCGCACGCTGCTGGCCTGTTCGGCGGCCATCAGCGCTGGGCTGGTCAGGGGGGCGCTGAGCGCGATGGCAACGGCCAAGAGACTGGGGCGCAACAGAGTGTCTAGCGGGCGGTACATACGGCGGCTCCTGAATGGAAATGTTTCGCAATTGCCTAGGTGCCGGACGAGATTGGAAAAGTGATAGGGCAGATTGAAAATAATTTAGATTTAGATTGATTGAGGTTAATTCGCTGGCAAGCCAGCTCCCAAGGGATCGGTGTAGGAGCGGGCTTGCTGGCGAAGGCCACGACACCGACCTCAGCGCTTGGCGTCAGCCCTGGCCACCACCGTCACCCACCAGTCGGTGTGCCGCTCGATCTTCACGGGCAGGGTCGGCAGCAGGGCATTGAGGGCCAGGTCGGTGTCCTGCAACGGGAAGCTGCCGGTGATCCGCAGGTCGGCCACTTCCGGTGCCACGCCCAGGTGACCGCGGCGATAACGGCCCAGCTCAGCGATCAGGTCACCGAGGCGGGCGTTGTCCACCACCAACATGCCTCGGGTCCAGGCATCGGCGCCCAGGTTCAGCGCCTGCAGCGGCCCGAGACCGTCGCGGCGCATCAGCACTTGTTGGCCTTCCTTGAACACCTGCTCGTCCTGGCCGGCTTCCGGCCGTGCCGCCACCGCCGATTGCAGCACGCCGAGGCGGGTGCCCTGGTCTTCACGCTTGACCAGGAAGCGCGTACCCAGGGCACGCATCCGGCCGTCGCGGGTTTCGACGATGAAGGGGCGACTGTCGTTGTGCCCGGTCTCGATGAGGATTTCGCCTTCCTGGAGAACGATTCGGCGCTGCTTCTCATCGAAGCGCACATCCAGCGCACTGTGGGTATTGAGGTTGATCACCGTGCCGTCTGTCAGGCGTAGGGTGCGCTGCTCACCGGTGGCGGTGCGCTGGTCGGCCAGCCAGTAGTCCACCGGCAGGTAGCGCTCGCTGGCAAACAGTGCCAGCCCCGCCACCAGCACCACGCTGGCGACTCCGCGTCCCAGTTTGCGCACGCGCCGGCGCAGGCCTTCGCGAGATTGCACCAAGGCATTGCGGGCCGGGCCGGCAGCCACGCTAAAGCGCTGGTCGAGCATGCCCAACTGGCGCCAGGCGCGGGCGTGTTCTTCATGGGCGGCATGCCATTTGGCGAACTCTTCGCGCTCCACGGCACTGGCGCCGCCGTCCAGGGACAGTTGCCAGGCAATGGCGGCGTCCAGCACCCGGGCGGACACCGGCTTGGAGCTGATGGGGGTCATACCGGCTCCCCGTACAGGGCGATGTAGCACTGGCGGATGCCCTGGGCCAGGTACTGACGCACCCGTGGCACCGAGACCCCCAGGCGTTCGGCGATCTCGGCGTGGCTCAGGCCGTCGAGGCGGTTATAGAGGAAGGCCATGCGCGCCTTGCTGGAGAGTTTGCCCAACAGGCGGTCGATGGCCTTGAGGTCTTCGAGGATCATCTGCTGCTCTTCCGGCGACGGTTGTTCGCCTTCGGGGATCAACATCAGTTCACTGAGGTAGGCCTGTTCCAGGGCGGCGCGGCGGAAGTAGTCGAACAGCAGGCCCTTGGCGATGGCCACCAGAAAGGCCCTGGGTTCCCGTGGAGCCTTGAGTTCATCGCGGCCCAGCAGGCGCACGAAGGTGTCCTGGCTCAGGTCCTCGGCCCGTTGAGCGCAGGCAACGTTGCGCCGCAGCCAGGCCAATAGCCAACGGCGATGGTCGCGATACAGCGCACCAACCAGCTCATTGTGGGGGCTTTGGACTGACGACAACGGGGCTCACCGATCGAGAAGTTTAAAATAACGAGAACTATTCGCGATTGTGGCAGAGGCGAAACACAGGCGCAATTGGCGCTGGTCGGCTGCTCTTTCCCGAGGGTTGCACGCTTTTTTCTGATGTGGCGAGGGAGCCTGTGCCCTCGCTACGGTCAATTGCCGCGGATCAGAACGAGTGTGCCTGCTGGCGGCGTTTCCATTGGCTGAGGCGCTGTTGCAGGTTCAGCGGGCTGTCAATCTGCTGCTGGCGGGCACGGTTGAACAGGATCAGTGCCAGCTCTGCGGTGGCCAGGGCGTCGGCCGCTGCGTGGTGACGCTCGGCCACTTGCAGCTTGAACACGTTGATCCAGTCATCCAGGCCGGCCTCACGGAAAGCGGCCTGGGGACAGAGCATGGGCGCCATGTCCGCCACGTCGAGGAAACTGTGCTGCAGGCGATAGCCCAGGCTGTCCTTGAGTGCCCGACCGAGCATGTGCTGGTCGAAGGGGGCATGAAACGCCAGGAGCGGGCTGTCACCGACGAACTCCATGAAGTCCAGCAGGGCCTCCACCGGATCGCAGCCTGCGGCGATGGCGCTGGGCCCCAGGCCATGGATCAGCACGCTGGGGCTGAGCTTGTGGCCTTCACGCTGCAGGGTGCGTTCGAACTGCTGGCTGAAGTCGATGGCACCGTCCTCGATCACCACCGCGCCGATGGACAGCACTTGATCGCGGTTGAGGTTGAGGCCGGTGGTTTCCAGGTCCACCACCACCCAGCGTTGCTCTCGCAGGCTGCACTCACCCAGCTCGGTGAACGCGGGCAGGCGGTCGCGGCGTTGTTGCTGTTGGGCCGTCAGGACGCTGACGGCGGGACGGAACCAGGCAAACAGGCTCATGACTGATAGCTCATAACTGGTAGCGCAGGGCCAGGCTGCTTTGCAGGCGCTGGGCCTGGCGCAGGGACTCGCGCAGGATGCGTCGGTCCAGGTGATTGAGGCTGTCGGGGTCGACCCGATTGGAATAGGGCTGGTTCTCCCGGGTCTGGCGTTGATGTTGCTGCATGCGGGTCTGCTGGATGAAGTGGTAGGCCTCTTCATAAGCGGCGCCGTCCAGGGGCTTGATGACCTGCTTGGACACTAGCTGGCGCAGACGCTCCAGGGTGTTGATGGCGCCGATGCCGTTGGCCAGGGCCAGCAGCCGGGCGCCATCGACGAAGGGGGTGAGGCCCTGGACCTTGAGGTCGAGGGTGGCTTTTTCGCCGTTCTTTTTGGCCAGGACGAATTCGCGAAAGCGGCCCACGGGCGGGCGCTGGCGCAAGGCGTTTTCCGCCAGCATGCGCTGGAACAGACGGTTGTCGCCGACTTGGTCGAGGATGGCCCGGCGCAGTTGTTCGGCGCCTTGTTCATCGCCCCAGACCACCCGCAGATCGAAATAGATGCTCGAACCCAGCAGGTTCTCCGGCGTTGCCTCGCGGATGAAGGCGGCAAAGCGTCGGGCCCATTCGGCTCGGGACAGGCACAGCTCGGGGTTGCCGGCCATGATGTTGCCCTTGCACAGGGTAAAGCCGCACAGCGCCAGGCTCTGGTTGATCTGCTGGGCGATGGGCAGCAGCTTGCCGCGGATCTCGGCGGCGTGGGCCGCGTCTCGGGCCTCGAACAGGATGCCGTTGTCCTGGTCGGTGTGCAGGGTCTGTTCGCGCCGGCCTTCGCTGCCGAAGCACAACCAGCTGAAGGGCACGCCGGGGTCGCCCTTGTCCGCCAGGGTCAACTCGATCACCCGGCATACGGTGTGATCGTTGAGCAGGGTGATGATGTGGGTGATCTGGGTCGACGACGCACCGTGGGCCAGCATGCGCTCCACCAGTTGGCCGATCTCGCCTCGCAGCGCCACCAGGTGTTCCACCCGGGGAGCATTGCGGATGGTTCGCGCCAGGTGCACCAGATCGACCCGTTGCAGGGAAAACAGGTCGCGCTCGGAGACCACGCCGCACAGGCGCTGGTCTTTCACCAGGCAGACGTGGGCGATATGGCGCTCGGTCATGGCGATGGCGGCGTCGAAGGCACTGTGGTCCGGGCTGAGGAAGAAAGGGGCCTGGGTCATGTGCTGTTCGATGGGCTGGTTGAGGTCCTGGGTGCGGTCGGCGACGACCTGGCGCAGGTCCCTCAGGGTGAAGATCCCCAGGGGTGCCTTGTGCTCGTCCACCACCACGATGCTGCCCACCTGTTGCTCGTGCATCAGCGCCACGGCCTCACGCAGCGGCATCTGTGGGGCGCAGGCGATCGGATGACGCATGGCCAGTTCGCCCAGGCGGGTGTTCAGCGAGTATTGGGTGCCAAGGGTTTCCACGGCCTTTTGCTTGACCTGCTGATTGACCTGATCCAGCAGGCTGCTGACCCCGCGCAAGGCGAAATCGCGGAACTCGTCGGACAAGGCGAAGAGTTTGATGAAGGCGCTCTTGTTCAATTGCAGGCAGAAGGTGTCTTCGGCGGCCCGGTGTTCGGTGCGGGTGGCGCGTTCGCCCAGCAGTGCAGCCAGGGGAAAACATTCGCCGGTGGTGATTTCGAAGGTGGTTTCGGTGCTGCCCTTGGCGGCGTGGGTGCGTTCGCCCACCACGCGTCCCTGCTTGACGATATAGAAGTGCTCAACCGGGCCGTCGGCGGGCTTGATGATGCTGTCGCCGGGCCCGTAGAAACGCAGCTGGCATTGTTCCACCAGATAGGCCAGGTGGAGGTTTTCCATCTGGTTGAAGGGCGGGAACCGCTGCAGGAACTGCACGGTCCCCTGGATGTTCTGCAACACCGCGGTCTTCCCTGCCTGGGTGAAGGCGTCCGCTTTACTCATAACGATTACCGCAGTCTTTTTGGATTTGTTGTGGTCGGATCACGGCAATGGTCGGACTCCCAGCGCGAGGTGCCCATTGGACGTAAGTCTAGGTAGCGGCCGGAGCCCGGACATTTGGCTTTGAGCGGCGTTTAATCAATGCAAAAAAGCTCTGATCAAGGCTCTTGGCAATTTTTCCGACGAAGTGCACATTGGAGGTCTGCTTAGCGATGTCTGACCAATGTGCTAGGGGATTGATCTGTTCATGTAGAGAAATGTATGCCCGACCACGATATTTTGAGTGACGCCGAGCGCGAGGCGCTGAGTGCAGTCATGCTGGAGCCGGATCTGCCGGCCCAGCGGGTATTGATTGCCGATGACGACAAGGATGCACGGGAACTGCTGGCGGAAATTCTTGGCCTGGATGGTATCCGTTGCATCACGGCTGCCAGCGGCAAGGCCGCTCTTGAATTACTCGAATCGAACAAGTCCATCGGCCTGCTGATCACCGATCTGCGCATGGCGCCCTGCAGTGGTCTTGACCTGATTCGCCAGGTTCGGGAATCGGAACGGGCGGCGCTGCCGATCATCATCATTTCCGGTGACGCCGATGTGCGCGACGCCATCGCTGCCATGCACTTGAGCGTGGTGGACTTCCTGCTCAAACCCATCGACACCGGCAAGTTGCTGGCCCTGGTCAAACACGAACTGGGTGTCATTCACTGAGCTGCAAGCGCCGAGTCAGGGCGACACACTAAAAAGCCCCGGCGGACCGGGGCTTTTTGTCTGTTGCCAGGCGTGCTTACAGGCCGTTCTTGGCCTTGAACTCGCGACGACGACGGTGCAATACCGGCTCGGTGTAGCCGTTAGGCTGCTTGGTGCCTTCGATCACCAGCTCCAGGGCGGCCTGGAAGGCGATGTTGCTGTCGAAGTCCGGAGCCAGCGGGCGGTACAGCGGGTCACCGGCGTTCTGCCGGTCGACCACCGGGGCCATGCGCTTGAGGCTTTCCAGCACCTGCGCCTGGGTGACCACACCGTGGCGCAGCCAGTTGGCGATGTGCTGGCTGGAGATGCGCAGGGTGGCGCGGTCTTCCATCAGGCCAACGTCGTTGATGTCCGGCACTTTCGAGCAACCCACGCCCTGGTCGATCCAGCGCACCACGTAACCGAGAATGCCCTGGGCGTTGTTGTCCAGTTCGTTCTTGATCTGCTCGGCCGACCAGTTGGTGTCGCTGGCCAGAGGGATGGTCAGGATGTCGTCCACCGAAGCGCGGGCACGCTTGGCCAGTTCGGCCTGACGGGCGAACACGTCGACCTTGTGGTAGTGCAGTACGTGCAGGGCGGCGGCGGTCGGCGACGGCACCCAGGCGGTGTTGGCACCGGCCAGCGGGTGGGCGATCTTCTGTTCGAGCATGGCGGCCATCAGGTCCGGCATGGCCCACATGCCCTTGCCGATCTGCGCACGGCCTTGCAGGCCGGTGGACAGGCCGATATCGACGTTCCAGTTCTCGTAGGCGCCGATCCATTTCTCGGCCTTCATGTCGGCCTTGCGTACCATGGCGCCGGCTTCCATGGAGGTGTGGATCTCGTCGCCGGTGCGGTCGAGGAAGCCGGTGTTGATGAACACCACGCGCTCGCTGGCCGTCTTGATGCAGGCCTTGAGGTTGACCGTGGTGCGGCGCTCCTCGTCCATGATCCCGACTTTCAGGGTATTGCGCGGCAGGTTCAGCACCTCTTCGATGCGGCCGAACAGTTCGTTGGTGAACGCGGCTTCTTCAGGGCCGTGCATCTTCGGCTTGACGATGTACACCGAGCCGGTGCGGCTGTTCTTGCGCGAGGTGTTGCCGTTGAGGTTGTGGATCGCCGCGAGGCTGGTGACCAGGCCGTCGAGGATGCCTTCCGGCACTTCGTTGCCATGCTTGTCGAGGATCGCGTCGATGGTCATCAGGTGGCCGACGTTACGCACGAACAGCAGCGAACGGCCGTGCAGCTTCACCGGCTCACCGTTGACGCCGGTGTACTCGCGGTCGGCATTCATGGTGCGGGTAAAGGACTTGCCGCCCTTGGAAACCTCTTCCGCCAGGTCGCCCTTCATCAGGCCGAGCCAGTTGCGGTAGATCACCACTTTGTCGTCGGCATCAACCGCGGCAACCGAGTCTTCGCAGTCCATGATGGTGGTCAGGGCCGCTTCCATCAGCAGGTCCTTGACCCCGGCGGCGTCGGTCTGGCCGACCGGGCTTGCGGCGTCGATCTGGATCTCGAAGTGCAGGCCGTTGTGCTTGAGCAGGATCGCGCTAGGAGCTGCGGCGTCGCCCTGGTAGCCGATCAGTTGCGCGTCGTTGCGCAGGCCGCTGTTGCTGCCGCCCTTGAGGCCCACCACCAGCTTGCCGCCGACGATCTTGTAGCTCACGGAGTCCACGTGGGAGCCGGCGGTCAGTGGCGCCGATTCATCGAGGAAGGCGCGGGCGAAGGCGATGACCTTGTCGCCGCGAACCTTGTTGTAGCCTTTGCCTTTTTCCGCGCCATCGGCTTCGCTGATGGCGTCGGTGCCGTACAGCGCGTCGTACAGCGAGCCCCAGCGGGCGTTGGAGGCGTTGAGGGCGAAGCGCGCGTTCATCACCGGCACTACCAACTGCGGGCCGGCCATGTGGGCGATTTCTTCATCGACGTTCTGGGTGCTGGCCTGGAAGTCAGCCGCTTCTGGCAGCAGGTAGCCGATGTCTTGCAGGAAGGCTTTGTAGGCCACGGCATCGTGTGCCTGGCCGGCACGGGACTGGTGCCAGGCATCGATCCGCGCCTGGAAATCATCGCGTTTGGCGAGTAGGGCTTTGTTCTTCGGCGCCAGGTCGTGGATGACCTTGTCGGCACCGGCCCAGAATGCGTCGGCGGTGAGGCCGGTACCGGGAATGGCTTCGTTGTTCACGAAGTCGAACAGGACTCTGGCGACCTGCAGGCCACCGACTTGAACGTGTTCAGTCATTGCTTGCCTCACTCTGCTCAGCTATTTCGCTTTTCAGCTCTTCAAATTAACAATGAAGCCGGCGGCCATTTAAAGCACAACCCTGTTCACCAGTACATGCCATTGCTGGCGGCTGGGTGCTTCCAATCAACGGCGGAGCCTTGCTGATGGGCGGTTGCGAGGGTTGCGATCAGGCCTTGGCAGACATCGTTCCAACGTTATGTAGTGCGCGCTGCGGCATACTACATGATGAATTGCGCTTGTGAAAATTAGACTAAATACGTCGTTCCGCGACTTAAGAATGCAGTGCGGTCACGCTGGGGAACGTGATGTTCTCAAAAAAGCTGGTGGATTGTTCCATATAAATACAAAAAGTTGTACACGATTTGTGTTTTGCCCTGCGCGCCCACGTAGGAGCCGGATTGCCGGCGAATGGGCCTTCGGGGGTTGCGTCGGCCTTGCGGGCACTTTCGCTGGCAAGCCAGCGCCTACACAAGCTGCTGCGATATGGGTTGGAAGGCGCGGGGAATGAGGCTGCCTATAATTGCTCTTTCATCAAGCAAAGAGGGCTGCGCCATGGACCATCTCGTTCTCACGGTTTTCGCCCCGGACAAGGCCGGACAGGTCGAGCGTATTGCCCAGTGCATCGCCGAGCACGGCGGCAACTGGCTGGAAAGCCGTCTGTCGCGCATGGCGGGGCAGTTTGCCGGCATCTTGCGGGTCGGGGTCCCGGCCGAGGCCTACGATGAGCTGGTGGATGCCTTGCAGGGGCTCTCCGCCCAGGGCATCCGGGTATTGATCGCCGAAAGCGGCATCGAGCAGTCCTGCACCTGGAAACCCATCGCCATGGAGCTGGTGGGCAATGATCGTCCGGGAATCGTCCGGGATATCACCCGCTTGCTGGCGGAGCAGGGGGTCAACCTTGAACGGCTGGTGACCGAGGTGCGCCCAGCGCCCATGAGCAGCGAGCCGTTGTTTCATGCCGAGGCGATTCTGGCGGTGCCCCTGACGTTGTCCCTGGAGGTATTGCAGTCGCGCCTGGAAACCCTGGCCGACGATCTGATGGTGGAGTTGGTGCTGCGCAGCGAGGTCTGAACACCGTCCCGCAGGTTATCCCAGTAATCCGTGCATGCGCCTGTGGATAACCTGTAGAGACCTGTCGCCAGCCCAGTGCAGCCGCGGCTTAGCGCGCTCTGATCAAAAAACCAGCAGTTTCAAGGGCTTGTGCACAAACGGCGGGGATCAGGTTGTGGATAACCTTGGGAAGAACCGCTGCAGGCCACGAATGGCCTGGCCTGCAGGGCGTTGTACGTTTATTGATCAGCGGCGGCCGCGCAGGCTGAGCCAGGCATCGACGCTGTACACCGCCAGGCCGGCCCAGATGAACATGAACGCCAGCAAGGTGCTGGAGGACAGGTGTTCGCCAAACAGCAGTACCGCTTGCAGCAGCACCAGGGTTGGCGCCAGGTACTGAAGGAAGCCCAGGGTGGTGTAGGGCAAGTGCCGAGCCGCGGCGTTGAAGCACACCAGCGGGATCAGCGTGACCGGGCCGGCGGCTACCAGCCACCAGGCTTCGGAGCTGGTCCAGAAGGCGGCATGGGCACTGCTGGTTTCGGGGTGCAGGAGCAGCCAGGCCATGGCGATGGGCACCAGCATCCAGGTTTCCACCACCAGCCCGGGCAAGGCCTTGACCGGGGCCTGTTTACGGATCAGGCCATAGAAGCCGAAGCTCAGGGCCAGTATCAGTGAGACCCAGGGCAAACTGCCTACTTGCCACACTTGCTGGGCCACGCCCACCGCCGCCAGGATCACCGCCAGCCACTGCATGCGCCGCAGGCGTTCGCCAAGAATCAGCATGCCCAGCAGCACATTGATCAGGGGATTGATGTAGTAGCCCAGGCTGGCCTCAAGCATGCGCCCATTGTTCACGGCCCAGACATAGGTCAGCCAGTTGCCGGCGATCAGGGTGCCACTCAGGGCCAGGATGGCCAGGCGCCTGGGGTTTTCTCGCAGCTCGCGCCACCAGCCGGGATGTTTCCATACCATCAGCAACACAGCGCCGAACAGCGCCGACCAGAGTACCCGGTGGACGATGATTTCCACGGCCGGAACGCTGGCGATGGCTTTGAAGTAGATCGGAAACAGACCCCAGATGATGTAGGCGGTCAGGCCCAGGATGTACCCGCGACGCGGGTTGGCGGCTTGCATGCAGAGTCCTTGCTTAGGCAGCTAACGAAGACGGGATTGTAAGGACAATTGTCAGGACATGTCCTGACTTTTGCGCCGCCCGTTTCTGCGGGGGAGGGCTGGTGGGCGAAGGCGACCGCATGGGCCTCTTCGCTGCCAAGCCAGCTCCTGCAGGCAGGGTCAGAACAGTTTGAGAGGTTCTTCGTTGAGGGCCGCCAGCTGTTCGCGCAGGGCCAGGACCTGATCCCCCCAGTAACGTTCGCTGCCGAACCAGGGGAAGCTGTGGGGAAAGGCCGGATCGTCCCAGCGTCGTGCCAGCCAGGCGCTGTAGTGCATCAGGCGCAGCGCTCGCAGCGGTTCGATCAGGGCCAGTTCCCGCGGGTCGAAATCATGGAACTCGCTGTAGCCGTCCATCAGTTCGGAGAGCTGGCTGAGGCACTCCTGGCGGTCGCCGGCCAGCATCATCCACAGGTCCTGCACCGCCGGGCCCATGCGGCAGTCGTCCAGGTCGACGATATGGAACATCTCGTCGCGGCACATCATGTTGCCGGGGTGGCAATCGCCGTGCATGCGGATGTTCTGGTGCGGGGTGGCCTGGTAGACCTCTTCCACCCGCTTGAGCAGGTCCCGGGCCACGGACTCGTAGGCCGGCAGCAGGCTCTTGGGAATGAAGTTGCCTTGCAGCAGGGTCGCCAGTGAGTCATG
Source organism: Pseudomonas sp. 50_B (assembly GCF_017491625.1). Lineage (NCBI taxonomy): Bacteria > Pseudomonadati > Pseudomonadota > Gammaproteobacteria > Pseudomonadales > Pseudomonadaceae > Pseudomonas > Pseudomonas sp. 50_B. The sequence goes on along the minus strand of NZ_JAFGYX010000014.1, from coordinate 90,524 downwards.
ACCGAAGTTCTTCACGCCCAGGGCTTCGCGGTGCTCGAAGGGGCGGGTGGCGCCCACGGCATGCAGGCGACCGAGCAACTGCCCGAGGCGATAGAGTTGATCCAGGTTGCCCGGTTCGGGCGCGCGCCCGCCACGTCGGGGAAACAGGGCGAAGCGAAAGCCCGCATGCTCGAACAGGCTGGCACCGTCGTGGATGATCGGTGCTACCACCGGCACATCGCACTCGGCGAGTTCGAAGGTGAAGCGGTGTTCTTCCAGGATCGCTTCGTTGGTCCAGCGCTGGGGGCGGTAGAACTTGGCGATCAGCGGTTCGCCTTCGTCGATGCCGACTTGATAGACGCGATTTTCGTAGCTGTTGAGCGCCAGCACGCGGGCGTCGCTGAGAAAACCGATGCTTTCAACGGCGTCCAGAACCAGGTCGGGGGTCAGTGTTTCAAACGGGTGCGACATGCTTACTCCTGCGCGCAGCAGGCTGCCGCGTCCGGCCAAGCATGGTAACGCAGACGGGGAGCCAGCGGGGGAGGGTTTGCTGGTGGTTCGGCCGGGCGCCAGGTTGGCCGGCGAGCCGGCTGCTACGGACGTAGGAGCCGGTTGGGCGCGGGGCGGGTTCAGGCGCCGATGATGCCGCCGTCTTCCCGGGTGATAGCCATCACCGAGGAGCGCGGCTTGCCGTTGGGCAGGTGCTCGGGGAAGGTTGAGCCACCGGTTTCTCCCGGGTGCTGGATGCCGACGAACAGGGTCTTCTGGTCCGGGGCGAAGGCGATCCCGGTGACTTCGCAGCCCACAGGTCCGACCATGAAACGGCGGATTTCACCGCTGTCCGGGTCGGCGCAGAGCATCTGGTTATTGCCCATGCCGGCAAAATCGCCGCTGTTGCTGTAGTCGCCGTCGGTGAGGATCCACAGGCGTCCGGCTTGGTCGAAACCCAGGCCGTCGGGGCTGTTGAACATGTTCTCTGGGGTGATGTTGGAGGAGCCGCCCTTGGGCTGGCCGGCATGCACAGCGGGGTTGCCGGCGACCACGAACAGGTCCCAGGAAAAACTCATCGCGCCATGATCGTCGCCGCCGGTGCGCCAGCGCAGGATCTGTCCGTAGACATTCTTCTCCCGCGGGTTGGGGCCACCTGCTGGCTGGCCGTCTTCGCCACGCTTGGCGTTGTTGGTCAGGGTGCAATAGACCTGGCCGTCCTTGGGGCTGACCACAATCCATTCCGGGCGGTCCATGCGCGTGGCCTGGACCACGCTGGCCGCCAGGCGTGCCTGGATCAGTACCTGGGCCTGGTCGGCGAAGCCGCTGCTGGCGTCGATGCCGTTCTTGCCGTGAGTCAACTCGATCCACTGGCCCTGGCCCTTGGGACGGTCCGGGTTGCCGTCGCCGGCATCGAAGCGCGCCACGTACAGGGTGCCGTGGTCCAGAAGGTCGCGGTTGGCCTTTGGGTTGCGGTGGTTGATCTTGTCGCGGCTGATGAACTTGTAGATGAATTCCCCGCGCTCATCGTCGCCCATGTAGACCACGGCGCGGCCGTCGCGGGTTTGCGCCAGGGCCGCGTTTTCATGCTTGAAGCGGCCCAGGGCGGTGCGTTTGACCGGGGTCGATTGCGGGTCGAAGGGATCGATTTCCACCACCCAGCCGTGACGGTTGAGCTCGTTGGGATTCTTGGCCAGGTCGAAACGCGGGTCGTGGGGGTGCCAGTTGATGTCCTTGCTGGTCACCACCGCGCCGTAGCGTTTCTGCGCGGCGTCGAACTTCTGCTCGGGGTTGCTGCTGCCGAAGCAGTCGGTGAAGTTCTCTTCGCAGGTCAGGTAGGTGCCCCAGGGGGTCTTGCCGTTGGCGCAGTTCTGGAAGGTGCCGAGGACTTTCCTGCCCTTGGGGTCGGCAGCGGTCTTGAGCAGGTCGTGACCGGCGGCAGGGCCGCTGAGGCGGATTGGCGTGTTGCCGTGGATGCGCCGGTTGTAGCGTGAACCCTGGACGAACTGCCACTGGCCGTTCTTGCGCTGCACTTCGATGACCGACACCCCTTCGCTGGCCTGGGCCTTGCGCACGTCCTCGGCCGATTGCGGCTGGCCGCCGTGGGAATAGAGGTAGCGGTAGTTGGTGTATTCGTTGTTGATCGCCATCAGTGCCCGGTGCTTGTCGTCCGGGAAGGCGAACAGGCTCATGCCGTCGTTGTTGTCGCCAAACTGCACTTCCTGGGCCTGGGCGGTGCCATTGCCGCTGGGGTCGAAGGCCGGCCCGTTCTTGGTCAGCGGCTGGCCCCAACTGATCAGTACCGAGGATTTGTAGCCCGCCGGCAGGGTGATGTTGTCGCTGGTGGCGGCGGCAATGCCGGTAAAACCCAGCAGCTGGCTGTTGCCGGCGCTGACACTGGTGGCCAGGGCGCTGCGGCCGAGCAGTCCGCCACCGAGAAACAGGGCGGCGCCGCACAGGGCACCGGCACCGATGAAACCCCGGCGGCTGAGGCCGACCATCTGTTCCAGGTCGGTGGGTTGGTCTTCTTCTAACAGGCTCATAGCAGGCTCCCTGCGGGTTTTTGCAGCCACCTTAATGAGCGCCTATGACGAATATGTTGCAGCCTGAAGTCGTCGCACTCCGCTTACAGCGGGGTGCCGAGCAGGACATGGGAGGCAGAGAACTGCACCTGGACCGGTTTGCCCTCTGTCATTTCCAGCGTCTTGAGCCGGTGCGGCTCGGCCAGGGCGCAGAGGGTCTGGCCGTTGGGCAGGGTGATGCGCACCTCGCAGGGGCCGTCTTCGGCGTCGAGAATCTGCTCGACGGTCCCGCTCAGGCAATTGTGTCCAGTTGTTACTTGGGCGTCGGCAGGGTGCAGGTCCAGCCAGCCGGCCTTGATCAAGGCCACCACTTCAGTGCCGGTTTCCAGTTCCAGGCGCTGGGTGCTGTCGTGGGTGATCTGCGCTTTGAGGAGCAGGCCTTCTGGCAGCTCCAGGCTGATCAGGTCATTGCAGCCTAGAGGTGCGATCTCGCGGATCTTGCCGTGCAGCTGGTTGCGGGCACTGGTGCGCAGCATCAGGCGCCCCAGCAGATCGAGATCGCTGGCATCTTCTGCGGCTTCCAGCACTTGGGCCTGCAGTGCTTGCAGGCGTTGGTAAAGCCGCAACACGCGTTCGCCCTCGGCGGAGAGTTTGGCCCCGCCACCGCCCTTGCCGCCGACGTTGCGCTCTACCAGCGGGCGCTGAGCCAGGTTGTTGAGCTCATCGATGGCATCCCAGGCGGCCTTGTAGCTCAGGCCGGCGCTTTTGGCCGCGCGGGTGATGGAACCCTGTTCGGCAATGTGTTGCAGCAGGGCGATGCGTTGCGGGCGGCGGGCGATGTGCTGGGTCAACAGAGTGGGCAAGGACATGGCAGGGACGCTTTGGGCACTGAAGATGGACAGGGAGTTTGCGGTTTGAGCGATGAGAGTCAAGTCAGTCGGGGGTGTCGGGTCTTGCGGTTCGGGCCAGGCAATAGACATCCACTTGACGGGCGCCGGCATTGATCAGCAACCGGGCCAGGGCCTGGGCAGTGGCACCTGTGGTGAGGACGTCGTCCACCAGGGCCAGGTGGCGGCCGGCCACAGGCGCGTCGGCGGCGAGGGCGAAGGCCTGGCGCAGGTTGCGCTGACGGGCACGTGCCCCCAGGCCTTGTTGTGCCGGGGTGTCCTGGGTGCGCAGCAGCAGAAGGGGCTCCACCGCCAGTTGCAGGTGTTCTCCCAGCCACTGGGCCAGCATGCCGGCCTGGTTGAAGCCTCGCTGGCGCAGGCGTCGACGGGACAGCGGCACCGGCAGCAGGCAGTCTGGCCGGGGCAGGCCTTCATCGTAGCGATAGTGAAGGAATTGGCTGAGAAGTTCGGCCATCAGTCGGCCAAAAGGCCACTTTTCATGGTGTTTGAAACGACTGATCAGGCTGTCCACCGGAAAATCGTAACGCCAGGGGGCGATGACCCGTCGAAACGCGGGGAGACGTTGCAGGCACTGGCCACAGGTCAGGCTGGCGGCGGGCAGGGGCAGGGCGCAGACCGAGCATTGAGCGCCGAGCCAGGGCAGTTCGTCCTGACATGAACTGCACAGGGCCAGGGCTGAATCGCTGGGTTCATCGCAAAGCAAACAGAGCTGTTTGTTTTTTGACCAGATGTAAACTGGTCCTTTGTATTCGGGTTGACAGTGCATGGCTCTTCCTTAAATATGCCGAACATCCGTGTTGCGGCTGTGGACTTTCCCTGTCCTGCGCCGCTTGCCAAGCATAATCAAGGAATCGCCCATGAGCGCCAGCACCACCGCTACCCTGCGTCATGACTGGACTTTGGCTGAAGTCAAAGCCCTGTTCGTCCAGCCATTCAATGACTTGCTGTTCCAGGCGCAGACGGTGCACCGCGCGCATTTCGATGCCAATCGGGTCCAGGTTTCGACCCTGCTGTCGATCAAGACCGGCGCCTGCCCGGAAGATTGCAAATATTGTCCGCAGTCCGGCCACTACAACACCGGCCTGGAAAAGGAAAAGCTCCTGGAAGTACAGAAGGTGCTGGAGGAGGCCGCTCGGGCCAAGGCCATCGGCTCTACGCGTTTCTGCATGGGCGCCGCCTGGAAGCACCCTTCGGCCAAGGACATGCCCTATGTGCTGGAGATGGTCAAAGGCGTGAAGGCCATGGGCCTGGAAACCTGCATGACCCTGGGCCGTCTCGATCAGGACCAGACCGAGGCCCTGGCCAAGGCCGGCCTGGACTACTACAACCACAACCTCGACACCTCGCCGGAGTTCTACGGCAGCATCATCACCACCCGCACCTACAGCGAGCGCCTGCAAACCCTGGCCTACGTGCGTGACGCCGGGATGAAGATCTGTTCCGGCGGCATTCTCGGCATGGGCGAGTCCCTGGACGACCGCGCCGGCCTGCTGATCCAGCTGGCCAACCTGCCGGAGCACCCGGAGTCGGTACCGATCAACATGCTGGTGAAGGTGGCCGGCACGCCGCTGGAAAACGCTGAGGACGTGGACCCATTCGACTTTATCCGCATGCTCGCCGTGGCACGGATCCTCATGCCGCAATCCCACGTGCGCCTGTCTGCCGGCCGCGAAGCAATGAACGAGCAGATGCAGGCCCTGGCCTTCTTCGCCGGTGCCAATTCGATTTTCTACGGCGACAAGCTGCTGACCACCGCCAACCCGCAGGCCGACAAGGACATGCAGTTGTTCGCGCGCCTGGGCATCCAGCCCGAAGCCCGGGAAGAGCACGCCGACGAAGTGCATCAGGCGGCCATCGAGCAGGCCCTGGTGGAGCAGAAGAGCAGCGAGCAGTTCTACAACGCTGCCGTCTGACCTTCTGTGGTAGGAGCCGGCTGGCCGGCGAACCCCGTGAACGGCGCAAGTGCGACGGGTTTCGCGTCGTCTGTTTCGCTGGCAAGCCAGCTCCTACGGGTAATGTGTCTGTGAGCCAATATCGAGGCCAGCATGTCTTTTGATCTCGCAGCACGGCTTGCAGCCCGTCGTGCTGAACATCTGTATCGCCAGCGTCCGCTGCTGGAAAGCCCTCAGGGGCCGCAAGTGGTGGTGGACGGCCAGCCATTGCTGGCTTTCTGCAATAACGACTACCTGGGCCTGGCCAATCACCCGCAGGTGATCGAAGCCTGGCGCGCTGGTGCCAGCCGCTGGGGCGTGGGCGGCGGCGCTTCCCATCTGGTGATCGGTCACAGCGCTCCCCATCACGCTTTGGAAGAAGCCCTGGCCGAGTTCACGGGGCGCCCGCGGGCGTTGCTGTTTACCACGGGCTACATGGCCAATCTCGGTGCGGTCACGGCGTTGCTCGGGCAGGGTGACACGGTGCTGGAAGACCGTCTCAACCACGCTTCCCTGCTGGATGCCGGCCTGCTCTCTGGTGCGCGCTTCAATCGCTATCTGCACAACGATGCAGGGAGCCTGGTCAAACGCCTGGAGAAGGCCACTGGCAACACTCTGGTGGTCACTGATGGGGTGTTCAGTATGGACGGCGATGTCGCCGACCTGCCGGCCCTGGCCCGGGAAACCAAGGCCCGCGGTGCCTGGCTGATGGTGGACGATGCCCATGGCTTTGGTCCGCTAGGGGCCAACGGTGCCGGGCTGGTGGAACACTTCGGCCTGGGGCTGGATGAAGTGCCGGTGCTGGTGGGCACCTTGGGCAAGGCCTTCGGTACCGCTGGGGCCTTTGTCGCCGGTAGTGAGGAGTTGATCGAAACACTGATCCAGTTCGCCCGGCCCTACATCTATACCACCAGCCAACCGCCGGCACTGGCCTGCGCCACGCGCAAGAGCCTGGAGTTGCTATGCAGCGAGCACTGGCGGCGTGAGCACCTGGCGAATCTGATTCGTCAGTTCCGGCTGGGGGCCGAGCAGATTGGCTTGGAGCTGATGGACAGCTTTACCCCGATCCAGCCAATCATGGTGGGCGACAGTGCCCGGGCCATGGAGTTGTCACGGATGCTGCGTTCGCGGGGGATCATGGTTACCGCCATCCGTCCGCCGACCGTGCCGGCCGGCAGTGCGCGGCTGCGGGTGACGTTGTCCGCCGCCCACAGCGAGGCGCAGGTCCAGCTATTGTTAAGCGCGTTGGCGGATTGTTTCAGTGAACTGCAAACGAGGCCTAGCCATGCGTGATCGACTGATCCTGTTGCCGGGCTGGGGGCTGGGGGTGTCGCCCCTGGAACCTTTGGCTGCCGCTTTGCAGGGGCTGGATGAACACTTGCGGGTGGAGATCGAGCCCCTGCCGGAGCTGACGTCCAGCGATCTGCAGGCATGGCTGGACGAGCTCGACGATGCGCTGCCGGATGACGCCTGGCTGGGGGGCTGGTCCCTGGGCGGCATGCTCGCCGCGGAGTTGGCGGCCCGACGCGGCGAGCGCTGCTGCGGTTTGTTGACCCTGGCCAGCAATCCCAGCTTCGTTACTCACGAGCAATGGTCCAGTGCCATGGCCGCTGAGACCTTTGACGGCTTCCTGGCCGGCTGCGCCGCTGATCCGCGCACCACCCTCAAGCGCTTTTCCCTGCTGTGTGCCCAGGGCGCCGTCGATCCCCGCGGCTTGTCGCGGATGCTGCTGGGCGGGGCGCCGGCGACGCCGGGTGCGGTGCTGATGGCGGGTCTGGAGTTGTTGGCGCAGTTGGATACGCGCGAAGCCTTGCTGGCTTTTCGTGGCCCGCAGTTGCACCTGTTCGCCGGGCTGGATGCTCTGGTGCCTGCCGAGGCGGCCGCCGAGTTGCTGGTATTGCTGCCGGATATAGAAGTTGGCCTGATCGAGCAGGCCAGCCACGGTTTTCTTCTGGAGGACCCCCACGGAGTGGCAGGGGCGATCCAGGCTTTTTTGCATGAGTCCGGCGATGACTGATTTGTCTGTTCCTGTCTTACCCGCAGGCCTGCCTGACAAGCGTCAGGTGGCGGCTTCGTTTTCCCGCGCCGCAGCCACTTACGACAGCGTTGCCGAGTTGCAGCGCACGGTCGGCCAGCAATTGCTGAGCCGTTTGCCTGAAGGCTGGACGCCTGCGCGCTGGCTGGACCTGGGCTGTGGTACGGGGCATTTCAGTCGAGTGCTGGGGGCACGCTTCGCCGGCAGTCAGGGGCTGGCTCTGGATATTGCCGAGGGCATGCTCAAGCACGCGCGGCCCCTGGGGGGCGCCGAGCACTTTTTCGCTGGAGATGCTGAGCGCCTGCCGTTGCAGGGCAGAAGCTGCGAGCTGATTTTCTCCAGCCTGGCGGTGCAGTGGTGTGCCGACTTTGCTGCCGTGCTCAGTGAAGCCCAGCGGGTGCTCAAGCCGGGCGGTGTGCTGGCTTTTGCCAGTCTGTGCGTCGGCACTTTGCAGGAGCTGCGTGAGAGCTGGGGGCGGGTCGATGGGCAGGTCCACGTCAATCGCTTTCGTGAGTTCGCACGCTATCGCCACTTGTGCGATGCCAGTGGTTTGCACGTACGTAGCCTGGAGAGCGTTCCCCATGTCCTGCATTACCCGGATGTGCGTAGTCTGACCCATGAGTTGAAAGCCTTGGGTGCACACAATCTGAATCCCGGTCGTCCCGGCGGCCTCACCGGACGCGCGCGTATCGCCGGGTTGATCGAGGCTTACGAGGGGTTTCGTCAGCCCCAGGGGCTGCCGGCGACCTATCAGGTGGTGTATGCCGTGTTGGAGAAACCGCTATGAGTGCTGCCTATTTCATTACTGGCACCGACACCGATGTGGGTAAAACCACCATTGCCGCGGGACTGTTGCATGCGGCGCGGCTGGCCGGGCTGAGTACCGCGGCAGGCAAACCTGTGGCTTCCGGGTGCGAGTTGAGCGCCAAGGGCCTGCGCAATGCCGATGCTCTGGCATTGCTGGCGCAGTCGTCGTTGCCGTTGAGCTATGAAGAGGTCAATCCGGTCGCCTTCGAGCCGCCCATCGCACCGCATCTGGCGGCACGAGAGGCCGGGGTGGCATTGACGGTGCAGTCATTGCTGACGCCCATGCGCCACATTCTGGCCAAGGGGGCGGATTTCACCCTGATCGAAGGCGCGGGTGGCTGGCGAGTGCCCCTGGCGGATCAGGACAACCTGTCGGATCTGGCCATGGCGCTGGGCTTACCGGTGATTCTGGTGGTGGGCGTGCGACTGGGCTGCATCAATCATGCGTTGTTGACGGCCGAGGCCATTGCTCAGGACGGTCTGCAACTGGCGGGCTGGGTGGCCAATATCATCGATCCCAAGACCTCTCGTCTGGAAGAAAACCTCGCGACTTTGGCGGAGCGCCTGCCTGCGCCGTGCCTGGGCCGAGTGCCGCGACTCAAGTCAGCCAGTGCCGAGGCAGTGGCCGAACATCTGCAGTTGGATCTGCTGGACTAGATTTTGCCTATGGCAAGGCATATTGCCATTAGTGTTTTTGACGGGTGTTTTTTTGACAGGTCTGCTTCAATAACACCTGTCATTCATTTTCAAGGTCGAGTTCTCTTATGGAAATTTCCGGGAACAGCGCTTTCTACGCCGGACTGAACGCGATTCAGACTGGGCAGAATCGTGTCGATCAAGGTTCCAGCCAGATCGCCAGCAGCGCCGTTGAGCGCTCTGCCGACAGCCAGGCGTCGGCGGATTCGGTCAATCGCCTACGGGGCGTGGACCGCAGCCAGAGTTCGGACCTGGCCAGCAGCATGGTCGAGATGTCCATGGGCAAGGTCCAGGTGGAACTGGGCGTCAAAGTTGCCAAGGCCTCTGATGAGGTACTCGGTACCCTGATCGATACCTACGCTTGATCACTCTGCACTAAAGCCCGCTTCTCTCACGCGAGGCGGGCGTTTGCTCATGCCTTTCCCTTCTGTGGTTCCTCTTCTTCATTTCTTTGTGTAACTGATCGTCGGCGAGCCGGCTTCTACACTTCACGGCAGCGCTGTGGGTATTTGCCTGCGCGTGCATTTTGTTTCGATGACGAAAGGCATGGGAGCGACGCTTGACAAGATTTGGGCCTAAACGTATGTTTCAAACACCTGTTTGACCGCTATAAAAAATCTACGCGGTTGTTCATTCCCGGTTACATCAGCAGAGGTTTATCGCTATGCCTGACTACAAGGCCCCCTTGCGTGATATTCGCTTCGTTCGTGACGAACTGCTCGGCTATGAGGCGCACTATCAGAGCCTCCCGGCTTGCCAGGACGCCACTCCGGACATGGTTGACGCCATTCTCGAGGAAGGTGCGAAGTTTTGTGAGCAGGTACTGGCGCCGCTGAACCGTGTGGGCGACCAGGAAGGTTGCACCTGGAGTGAATCCGGCGTTAAGACCCCGACTGGCTTCAAAGAGGCCTACAAGCAATTCGTTGAAGGCGGCTGGCCAAGCCTGGCTCACGACGTCGCGCACGGTGGTCAGGGCCTGCCTGAATCCCTGGGCCTGGCAGTCAGCGAAATGGTCGGCGAAGCCAACTGGTCGTGGGGCATGTACCCAGGCTTGTCCCACGGCGCGATGAATACGATTTCCGAGCACGGTACTCCTGAGCAGCAAGAGGCTTACCTGACCAAGCTGGTGTCCGGCGAGTGGACCGGCACCATGTGCCTGACCGAGCCGCACTGCGGCACCGACCTGGGCATGCTGCGCACCAAGGCCGAACCTCAGGCTGATGGTTCCTACAAGGTCACTGGCACCAAGATCTTCATCTCCGCCGGTGAACACGACATGGCCGACAACATCGTCCATATCGTTCTGGCCCGTCTGCCGGACGCACCGGCCGGCACCAAAGGCATTTCGCTGTTTATCGTGCCCAAGTTCCTGCCTAACGCTGACGGCAGTGTCGGCCAGCGCAACGCGGTCAGCTGCGGTTCCCTGGAACACAAGATGGGCATCCACGGTAACGCCACCTGCGTGATGAACTTCGACGCGGCCACCGGTTTCCTCATCGGCCCGGCGAACAAAGGCCTGAACTGCATGTTCACCTTTATGAACACCGCGCGTCTGGGCACCGCTCTGCAGGGCCTGGCCCACGCCGAGATCGGCTTCCAGGGTGGCCTGAAATACGCTCGCGACCGTCTGCAAATGCGCTCCCTGACTGGCCCGAAAGCGCCGGACAAGGCCGCGGACCCGATCATCGTGCACCCTGACGTACGTCGCATGCTGCTGACCATGAAAGCCTTCGCCGAAGGTAACCGGGCGATGGTGTACTTCACTGCCAAGCAGGTCGACATCGTCAAATACGGTGTGGACGAAGAAGAGAAGAAGAAAGCCGATGCACTGCTGGCTTTCATGACTCCGATCGCCAAGGCATTCATGACCGAAGTCGGCTTCGAGTCCGCCAACCACGGTGTGCAGATCTACGGTGGCCACGGTTTTATCGCCGAGTGGGGCATGGAGCAGAACGTTCGCGACAGCCGTATCTCGATGTTGTACGAAGGCACCACTGGCATCCAGGCTTTGGACCTGCTGGGCCGCAAAGTGCTCATGACTCAGGGCGAGGCCCTCAAGGGTTTCACCAAGATCGTCCACAAGTTCTGCCAGAACAACGAAGGCAACGAAGCCGTTAAGGAATTCGTCGCTCCGCTGGCGGCACTGAACAAGGAGTGGGGCGAGCTGACCATGAAAGTGGGCATGGCCGCGATGAAGGACCGTGAAGAAGTGGGCGCTGCTTCGGTGGACTACCTGATGTATTCCGGTTATGCCTGCCTGGCCTACTTCTGGGCCGACATGGCCCGTCTGGCGGCTGAAAAGCTGGCAGCCGGCACTACCGAAGAGGCTTTCTACACGGCCAAGTTGCAGACTGCGCGCTTCTACTTCCAGCGCATCCTGCCGCGCACCCGCACTCACGTTGCAACCATGCTGTCGGGCGCCAACAACCTGATGGACATGAAGGAAGAGGACTTCGGCCTGGCCTACTAAGCCTTACCGGACCTTTCAGGAAGCCGTTCGCCCTCCGGGTCGAGCGGCTTTTTTGTGTCTGCAGAATCTTCATGAAAATTCCCGACTAAATCGCTAAGCAGAAGCGATTTCCTGCCGTTAAAGAGATGGCAATGTGATGTCTGTCACACCGCGTGTGCTTAACTTCAATAAATGAAGGCACAATGCCATCTATTGATCAGCCGGGTCGGAGTTTTACCCTTGCCGCGTTCTTCCGCTGTACGTTTCAGTCATTTCCTACCGTCTTTGCTGCTTTTGCTTGCGGGGCTGGCGGCCGCTTACGTCAAGGACCTCAACGTCTTCTTCACTTCGCTGTTCAATGTGCTACCAACGCTGGTGCTGTTGCTTGGCGGAGCCTATTGCGCTGTGTACCGGCGCCAGCGTGAACTGTTTTTGATGGTCACGGTGTACATCGCCTATTTTCTGCTGGATACCCAAACCGATTTCTACCGGGATAACGGCAGGGTCCGCGAAGATGCCGCGGTGGTATTCCACCTTTGCTGCCTTTTGCTCCCCTTGTTGTTTGGCCTGTTCGCAGCCTGGCAGGAGCGTACCCACCTGTTTCAGGACATGGTTGCGCGTTTTGCCGTGTTATTGGCGTTTGGCAGCGTCGCCCTGGGCCTGGAGCAGAGTTACCCACAGGCGTTGCTGAACTGGCTGGCAGAGATCCGTTGGCCGGCTTTGCATGGCAGTTGGATGAGTCTGATCCAGTTGTCTTATCCGGTATTCTTCGCGGCATTCCTGCTGCTGGCGATCCAGTACTGGCGCAGTCCGCGACCGCTGCACGCAGCGCAGTTGGTGGGCTTGCTGGGTTTGTTCTGGATGCTGCCCAAGACGTTCATCCTGCCATTCACCCTGAACATCATGTGCAGTCAGGTCATGTTGATGATTGCTGCGGCGGTGGCCCATGAGGCTTACCAGATGGCGTTCCGTGACGAGTTGACCGGCTTGCCGGGGCGCCGGGCGCTCAATGAGCGCATGCAGCGTCTGGGTCGCAATTATGTGCTGGCCATGACTGACGTCGATCACTTCAAGAAATTCAACGACACCCACGGTCACGATGTCGGGGATCAGGTGCTGCGTCTGGTGGCCAGCAAGCTGTCAAAAGTCACTGGTGGTGGGCGCGCCTATCGTTACGGAGGGGAAGAGTTTGCCGTGGTATTTGCCGGCAAGACCCTGGACGAGTGCATGCCGCACCTGGAGATGATTCGCGAGATCATCGCTACCTACAACATTCAGTTGCGCAATCAGGACAACCGCCCCCAGGACGACCAGCAAGGCCGCCAACGCCGCGGCGTTGCAGCGGCATCCAGTGTTTCGGTGACCATCAGCATCGGTGTCGCCGAGCGACTGATGGAGCACCGGACCCCCGAAGAAGTGCTCAAGTCCGCCGACCAGGCGCTCTACAGTGCCAAGGGTGCGGGGCGTAACTGTGTCATGGCCTTCGGGCAGAATCGCCGTGGCGCAGTGCGCATGGATACGGCTGCGGGTTGAGTGATGATGGCGCATTCAGCGACTTGAACGTCATTGGCAGGCTGAGGACGGCGGCAGTAGGTTGGAGAAACCTGCTGCCGGAGAAATCATCATGCCCGAGTATCAAGCTCCCCTGCGCGACATGCGCTTCCTGATCGATCATGTCTTCGACTTTCATGGCAGTTACGCCGCACTGGGAGCCAGCGATGCCAGCCCGGACATGGTCAGCGCGATCCTCGAGGAAGGGGCGAAGTTCTGCGAGAACGTCCTGGCTCCGCTGAACCGCTCCGGTGACGAGGAAGGCTGCCATTTCGACAATGGCGTAGTGACCACCCCCAAGGGTTTCAAACAGGCTTTCGCCCAATACGTCGAAGGCGGTTGGCATGGCTTGGCCGCCGATCCTGCCTATGGCGGCCAGGGGCTGCCGCATTCCCTGGGGCTGGTGATCAGCGAGATGGTGGGCTCCAGCAACACTTCCTGGGGCATGTACCCGGGGCTGACCCATGGTGCGATGTCGGCGATTCATGCCCATGGCACCGACGAACAGAAGCTGCTGTACCTGAACAAGCTCACCGCCGGGCAGTGGACCGGCACCATGTGCCTGACCGAAGCCCATTGCGGTACCGACCTGGGCCTGATCAAGACCCGAGCGGTGCCCCAGGCCGATGGCAGTTATGCGTTATCGGGGAGCAAGATTTTCATCTCTGCCGGCGAGCACGACCTGAGTGAAAACATCATTCACCTGGTGTTGGCCAAACTGCCGGACGCACCGGCCGGGACCAAAGGCATTTCCCTGTTCATCGTGCCCAAGTTCCTGCCGGACGCAGCAGGTGAGGTCGGTGAGCGCAACGGAGTGAGTTGCGGCTCCATCGAGCACAAGATGGGAATCAAGGCTTCGGCTACCTGTGTACTGAACTTCGACGGCGCCAAGGGCTTCCTGATCGGCGAGGCCAATAAAGGCCTGAACTGCATGTTCACCATGATGAATCACGCGCGCCTGGGCACCGGAATGCAGGGGCTGTGCCTGGGGGAGGCGAGCTTTCAAGGTGCGATCAAGTACGCCAACGATCGTTTGCAGATGCGCGCTCTGACCGGGCCCAAGGCGCCGGACAAGGCGGCTGACCCGATCATCGTCCACCCCGATGTACGGCGCATGCTGCTGACCATGAAGGCGTTCAATGAAGGCAACCGGGCCCTGGCCTATTTCACCGCCCAATTGCTGGATGTGGCTCATCTGAGCGCCGATCCGGCCCAGCGTCAGGACGCCGAGAACCTCCTGGCGTTCCTGACTCCGATCTGCAAGGCCTTCATGACCGAGACGGGCCTTGAGGTGACCAACCACGGCATGCAGGTGTTTGGCGGTCACGGCTACATTCGTGAGTGGGGCATGGAGCAACTGGTGCGCGATTGTCGTATCGCCCTGATCTATGAGGGCACCAACGGCATCCAGGCTCTGGACTTGCTGGGCCGCAAGGTGCTGGGCAGCCAGGGCAAGCTGTTACTGGGGTTTACCAAGATCGTTCATAAGTTCTGTGGGGCACATGCCGAGCATCCGCAGCTCAAGGCCTACATCGCGCAACTGGATGGCTTGAACCGTCAATGGGGCGAGTTGACCACCCTGGTGGGCATGGCCGCCATGAAAAATCCGGATGAAGTGGGGGCCGCAGCCCTGGATTACTTGATGTACAGCGGCTACATCGTTCTGGCCTATCTCTGGCTGCGTATGGCCCTGGTGGCACAGCAACAACTCGATGCAGGTGAAGGCGACGGCGATTTCGCCACCGCCAAGCTGGCCACCTGTGCGTTTTACTTCAAGCGACTGCTGCCACGTACCGGCGCCCATCTGGCGGCAATCGAAGCTGGCGGTGATTGCCTGATGAGCCTGCCGGCGCAGATGTTCGCTTTGTAAGTACGCTGATGTGCCGTGGACAAGGCCCGCTTCTCGCGGGCTTTTTCTTGTGGCTATTTGGTTGTGACTAAAATTAACAATAAAGTCATGAGTTGACCCTATGTGTCGCAAAAGTTGTTCGGTTACACTCGACTTTTCGTAAATGGGCCCGTTCCGGCCCGCTTGTTTAGATCTTGCGAGGTTTGCCATGGCTGACTACAAAGCGCCCCTGCGCGATATGCGCTTCGTCCTCAATGAAGTCTTCGAGGTCGCCAAACTCTGGGCTCAACTGCCAGCTCTGGCCGAGACTGTGGACGCCGAGACTGTTGAGGCGATTCTGGAGGAAGCGGGCAAAGTCACCGCCCGCAGCATCGCTCCGCTGAGTCGCGGTGCCGACGAGGAAGGCTGTCATTGGAACGATACCGTCGTAACCACTCCCCAAGGATTCACCCAGGCTTATCAGACCTACGCCGAAGGCGGTTGGGTCGGCGTGGGCGGTGATCCCGAGTTCGGCGGCATGGGCATGCCCAAGGCGGTATCCGCCCAGGTCGAGGAAATGGTCAACTCCGCGAGTCTGGCATTTGGCCTGTATCCGATGCTGACGGCGGGAGCTTGCCTGTCGATCAATGCCCACGCCAGCGAAGAGCTGAAAGCCACTTACCTGCCAAACATGTACGCCGGTGTCTGGGCCGGTTCCATGTGCCTGACCGAGCCCCATGCCGGCACCGACCTGGGCATCATCCGTACCAAGGCCGAACCTCAGGCTGACGGTTCCTATGCCATCAGCGGGACCAAGATCTTCATTACCGGTGGTGAGCACGACCTGACGGAAAACATCATTCACCTGGTGCTGGCCAAACTGCCGGATGCGCCGGCCGGGCCTAAGGGGATCTCCCTGTTTCTGGTGCCCAAGTTCATGGTCAACGCCGACGGTAGCCTGGGTGAACGCAACCCGGTGAGTTGCGGCTCGATCGAACACAAGATGGGTATCCAGGCCTCGGCCACTTGTGTGATGAACTTCGATCAAGCGATAGGTTATCTGGTGGGCGAGCCGAACAAGGGCTTGGCAGCGATGTTCACCATGATGAACTACGAGCGCCTGGGTGTCGGTATCCAGGGCCTGGCCACCGGTGAGCGCTCCTATCAGAACGCGGTGGAGTATGCCCGTGACCGCCTGCAGAGTCGTTCACCGACCGGGCCGCAAGCCAAGGACAAGGTTGCCGATCCGATCATCGTGCACCCGGACGTGCGGCGCATGTTGCTGACCATGAAGGCGGCCAACGAAGGTGGCCGGGCATTCTCCACCTATGTGGCGATGCAACTGGATACCGCCAAATTCAGCGAAGATGCCGAGACCCGCACGCGCGCGGAAAGTCTGGTGGCTTTGCTGACTCCCGTGGCCAAGGCGTTCCTTACCGACCTGGGTCTGGAAACCACGGTTCATGGCCAGCAGATTTTTGGCGGCCACGGCTACATTCGCGAATGGGGCCAGGAGCAATTGGTGCGCGACGTGCGGATCACCCAGATCTACGAAGGCACCAACGGTATCCAGGCCCTGGACCTGGTGGGGCGCAAGATCGTCGGTAGCGGTGGGGCGTTCTACCGTCTGTTCGCTGATGAAATTCGCCATTTCACCGCCACCGCCGATGCGCAACTGGGCGAGTTCACCCTGCCTTTGAACGCGGCTCTGGACAATCTGGACGAGCTGACCGCCTGGCTGTTGGATCGGGCCATCAGTAACCCCAACGAAATCGGCGCGGCTTCGGTGGAGTATCTGCAGGTCTTTGGCTACACCGCCTACGCCTACATGTGGGCCCTGATGGCCAAGGCGGCGCTGGGCAAGGAGCAGGAAGAGGACTTCTACGCCAGTAAACTGGGAACCGCGCGGTTCTATTTCGCCCGTTTGCTGCCGCGTATCCACTCCCTGGCCGCCTCGGTGAAAGCGGGTAGTGAATCGCTGTTCCTGTTGCAGGCGGAGCAGTTTTAATCGGGAGAACCTTTGTAAGTCATCTCTTACATAACGTGCTGCTGATCGTCCATATCGGTAGATGACGGCTGAGGCTAATCTACTTCACATGGACGTCGCGCAGGAAGCGCAAAGCAACAACACGGACACGTAGGATTCCGCCAGGATGGTGGAGTGAAAAGGATGTCAGGGAAACAGTCTGCAAAACCCCGCTTCGGCGGGGTTTTCTTTTGTCCGGATTTTTTATTTTGGCGACGTCAACCCAGGATTTCTGGCACCGCAGTGCCGCCCAAGCGCCCGTCTTGGGTGTTCATCGAATCCTCCAATAACGTGCGCAGCAGTTCCAGCGTTCCTTGCTGACGCTGCAGATCGCGACACACCAATCCGACTTTCAATGGCACCCTGGGCTCGCTCAGCGGTTTCCACAGCAGTTCCCTGTTGCTGTGCTGTTGTTGCGAGCGCCCTGGAAGTACGGTGGCCAGTCGGGTATGAGGCAGGCTGTCGAGAATACCGGCCATATTGTTCAACTCCGCTTGCACCTGGGGGCGCCGTCCCAGGTTGGCCAGCTGCGCTTGCCAGATCTGGCGGATCTGAAACTCTTCGCCCAACAGCAGCATCGGCAACTCCGCTGCCTGGCTCATGGAGACCTTCTTGAATTCGCGCAGCGGATGCTGTTCGGGGATGACCAGTGTCAGCTCATCTTCGTACAGCGGGACACCATGCAAGCCGGGTTGGCGTGGCGGCAGGTAGCTGATGCCGATGTCCAACGTGCCATTAAGCAACCGTCGTTCGATTTCCAGACCGGTCAATTCGTAGATCTGCACCACCAGGTGGGGCTGGGCCTTGCGCACTCGTTCGAGCATCTGCGGCACCAGGCTGCTATGCACCGTTTGCAGTACGCCGATGGCCAGGGTACGCAGGGCCTGGCCCTTGAAGTTGCGCAGGGCCTCACGGGCTTGTTGCAGGCCATCGAGCAGGGGCAGGGCGTGATTGTAGAGAGTATGGGCGGCCAGGGTCGGCAACAGGCGCTTGCTGCTGCGTTCAAACAGGCTGACGTCGAGGTTCTGCTCTAACTGACGGATCTGCTGGGAGAGTGCCGGTTGTGAGATCGACAGGCGCTCGGCAGCACGGCCCACGTGACCTTCTTCATACACCGCGACGAAATAACGCAGTTGCTTGAAATCCATAAGTATTTCTTATCGAAAAAGCTTAAAAAACGAAATGGCCGTAAGCCCGCAAGGCGCCTAGTCTAGCGCCTATTCACAGGGCTTACAGGGCCAAGGCGCGCGATGAATACCGTTTACGTCGATGGTGTTTACATAGGCAAGGCAAAAAATCTCGGCCAGGGTCTGGTCATCGATACCGACAAGTACCCGGTTGCAAACCGTCTCTGGTTATGGCTACAAGGTCTGGGCAGCGATGAACAGGGTGATCCGCGCTTTCATACTGGCCCAGAACGAGCCCTGCACCACTATCCCGCAGAGCATTACGCCCACTGGCGCAAACGTTATCCACAGTTCGACTGGTCGGCTCCGGCCTTTGGTGAAAACCTCTCGACACGTGGCCTGACCGAAGAACAGGTGTGCCTGGGGGACATGTTCCGTTGGGGTGGCGCGCTGTTGCAGATCAGCCAGCCCCGTTCTCCTTGCTATCGCTTGAGCCAGCGTTGGGGCCTGGTGAATCTGCCCCAGCAAGCCCAGGACAATGGACGCTGTGGCTGGTTCTACCGGGTGCTCAAGCCCGGCTTTGTCCAGGCGGACGAACCCTTCGAACTGATCCAGCGCAGTTATCCCGGCCTGACCGTAGCCTGGGCCCTGCGCTGTTTTTTCCAGGAGCCTCTGGAGCATAAAGGCTTGAAAATGTTGATTGATTGTCCGGCACTGTCCTCGCGCTGGCGCGATATCGCTATCAAGCGTATGCGTACCGGCTGCGTCGAGGATTGGTCTTCACGCCTGCTGGGCCTGCCATTGGAGGGGCTGCGGGCATGAATCTGTTCAATCTGCGCCGCACTCCGCCAAGCCTGGAGGATCTGGCTATCGAGCCCTGTGCGACCGCCTCGGACGATGCCAGCGCCAGTGAGTGCCTGATGCCCAGTGTGCAGCGCCCCCAGCCGGTGTTCGTTCGTGGCCAGGGCTCCTGGTTGTGGGACAGCAATGACCGCACCTACCTGGATTTCACCCAGGCCGGGGCGGCCAACAGCCTGGGCCACAGTCCTTCGGTACTGGTCAACGCCATCGCTGCCCAGGCCCAGTCGCTGATCAATCCCGGGTCGGGTTTCTATAACCGCGGCATGCTCAGGCTTGCCGACCGGCTGTGCCGTAGTACCGGTAGCGACCAGGCCTATCTGTTGAGTAGTGGCAGCGAGGCCTGCGAGGCGGCGATCAAGCTGGCACGCAAGTGGGGTCAACTGCATCGCGGCGGCGCGGCGGGCATCATCACTGCCAGCCGCAGTTGCCATGGCCGCGGTTTTGCCGCGTTATCAGCCGCGGGCGGTGGCTCCCCAGGCAATCGTTTCGAACCTCAACTGCCAGGCTTCAGCCAGGTGCCATTCAATGATCTGCCTGCTTTGCATGCGGCGGTGGATGCTCAGACCGTGGCCATCATGCTGGAGCCGATCCAGGGGGAGGCCGGGGTCATTCCGGCGACCGAACACTACCTCAAAGGGGTGGAGCGCCTGTGTCGTGAGCTGGGCATTCTGCTGATCCTCGATGAGGTGCAGACCGGCATCGGCCGCTGCGGCACCCTCTTGGCCGAGCAGTTGTACGGCGTGCGCGCCGACATCATCACCTTGGGCAAGGGCCTCGGCGGCGGCGTGCCCCTGGCGGCGTTGCTGGCGCGGGGCAAGGCCTGTTGTTTCGAGCAGGGCGAGCTGGATGGCACCCACCACGGCAATGCATTGATGACCTCCGCCGGCCTGGCCGTGCTGGACAGTCTGCAGGAGCATGGTTTTCTGCAGCAGGTGCGCAGCAACGGGCAGTACCTGGGGCAGCAGTTGACCCAACTGGCGGCCCGTTACGCCCAGGGCGAGGTACGAGGGCATGGGTTGTTCTGGGGCATGAGCCTGGCGGACGACTCAGCGCAGGCGGTGCTCAAGGCGGCGTTGCACGAGGGCCTGTTGCTCAGTGCTGTGCAATCGGATTGCTTGCGCTTCACCCCGGCCCTGAGTGTCAGCAAGGGCAATATCGATGAAATGCTCCTGCGCCTGGCCCGGGCCTTTTCCCGCGTGCGGACCGCGCAATTGCAATGCCGCAAGGGAGTAGCCGTGTGAAATCTGGCTGATCCTGGGGCATTCGCTGACGCTCAGTCCCGAGCACATCCGACTTTACGTTGACTGAATTCCTGAACCGTCTCGCGGTATAACGCGTCGCCCCGTGTCCGATTTTTTGCACGGGGCGTTTTTTTGTCTCCGTACCGTCAGGAGGACAATGATTGCGCTGAACCCTGGCACGCAGCCAGGGTCGATTGCAGGTGAGGCTCAGCCGAGCCCGACTTCTATCAGGAGCTGCCTTATGGACTTGATTCGCATCATCTTCGCCATTCTCTTGCCGCCCTTGGGGGTCTTTCTGCAAGTGGGCTTTGGCGGCGCTTTCTGGCTGAACATCCTGCTGACGCTGTGCGGATACATCCCCGGTATCGTGCACGCGGTGTACATCATCGCCAAACGCTGATTATCCAAGCTGCCCGTTCCAACGGAACGGGCAGCACCCGCTTAGCATTGCGCTTGCAGCACCTTCTGATAAAACCGCCATTCCTGTTCCAGTGCGTGAGCCTGATTGTCCGCCTTGCGAAAGCCGTGGCGTTCATCCGGGTAATAGTGGGCCTCGGCAGCAATGCCCTGATCCTGGAGCGCTTTGAGCATGTCGCGGGTCTGCTGGGGCACCACCACGGCGTCCAACTCACCCTGGAAAAACACCACGGGCACGCTGATGTCGCTGGCGTACAGCAGTGGCGTGCGCGCCAGATAGCGCTCGTTGTCCTGCTCTGGATCGCCAATCAGCCAGTCCAGATAGTCCCCTTCGAATTTGTGCGTGGAGCGGGTCAGGGCAATGGGATCGCTGACCCCGTACAGGCTGGCGCCGGCACAGAAGACCTTGGCGAAGGCCAGAGCGCAGAGGGTGGTGTAGCCTCCGGCGCTGCCGCCACGGATGAACGCCAGTCTTGGGTCGATCAGCCCTTGTTGGTCCAGATAGGACACCACCGCACAGGCATCTTCCACGTCCACTTCGCCCCAGCGCTGATGCAGGGCCTGGCGATAGGCCCGGCCATAACCGGTGCTGCCCCGGTAGTTCAGGTCGGCCACGGCAAAGCCGCGCTGGGTCCAGAACTGGATACGCGGGTCCAGGATCGGATAGCAGGCGGAGGTGGGACCGCCGTGAATGAACACCACCAGAGGCGGTCGGTTGACCCCATTCATGGCCGGGTAGAAGAAGCCGTGGGCCTGTCCTTCGCCACTGGGATAGCACAGGGTTTGTGGTCGGCTGATGCGCTCCGTCGGTAGCGGCGCGACACCGCCGGCCAACACCTGCACCTGCTGGGTTTCACGTTCGATGGCGAGGATGGCCGAGGGACTGACGGGGGACGCGGCGATGCAATACAGGTAGTGCTGATCCAGCGCCAAGCCGCGAAAGCGACTGTAGTTGCCGCTGAAGTCCTGTTGCGAACCGTCGGCGTGACGCAGTCCGAGACGGCCAAACCCTTCCTCGGTCCAACTGCCGAACCAGGAGTCCCCACCAAGGGGCATCCAGGTGCGACACCCCAACTGCCAGGGGGCCGGGGCATGATCAGCTGCGGCACAGGGCAGCGGCCGCAAGCCGTTGTCCGACTCGGCCCAGGGTTGCCAGAAACCCTGGCGATCCGTGAGGCAATAGAATCGGTTGTGCTGATCGAAGCGCGGTTGCTGCAGGGACTCTTCCTGGCCATCGCCCGCCATGCAACGGGGGGCGCCCCAGGTGCCGTCGGCCAGGCGTTCGGCGAGCATCAGGCGAGTGCTGGTCCAGGGCTGATGGGGGCGATCCCATTCGATCCAGGCCAGACGTTGGCCATTGGGGCTCAAGGTCGGCGCGGCATAGAAGTCGGCCCCGGCGGCGAGCAGGCGGCGCTGGCCGCTATGGATGTCGATGGCCACCAGCCGGTGCTCGTTGGCGCACTCTTCCACGGCCAGTACTTGATCGGCGTGCGCATGCAGGTCCCCGTAGCGGCAGTCGCCCCGGGTCAGGGCCACTGGCGCACCCTCTTTCAGGGACTGCCGATACAGTTGCTGGTCCGTTTCATTGACGAACAGCAGGACGTCGCCGCTGAGGCAGAAGGCACCTCCGCCGTATTCATAGACGCGGCTGCGGACGCTGAAGCCCGGCGGCGTCAGGCAGCGGGCCTGGCCTTGCTGCCAATGCCAGATGCGGCAGCTGGCGTCCGCAGGACGGTATTCATTCCAGAACACGCCATCGGGTGTCAGTTGCAGCTCGGCAAAATCGATCCCGGCGGTGGTGGCCTGGTTGGCGCTGAAGGGCTTAACCCTTGGCGATGAGGCGTGAGTTTCGTTCATTGCGAAAGGCCAGTTGTTCAATGGTTTGGGTGGCCGTTTCGGATTCTTCGCGGGCCTTGAGAATCATCCCGTGGTGTTCCGATTTACTGCACACCGGGTCGGCATTGCTGGCGTCCCCCGTGAGCATGAAGGCTTGGCAGCGGCAGCCGCCGAAGTCCTTTTCTTTCTCGTCGCAGGAGCGACATGGCTCCGGCATCCAATCGTAACCGCGAAAGCGGTTGAAGCCGAAGGAGTCGTACCAGATGTGCTGCATGCTGTGGTCGCGCACATTGGGGAATTGCACCGGCATTTGCCGGGCGCCGTGACAGGGCAGGGCGGTGCCGTCCGGGGTGACGGTGAGGAAAATGCTGCCCCAGCCGTTCATGCAGGCCTTGGGGCGTTCTTCGTAGTAGTCCGGGGTGACGAAAATCAGCTTGCAGGGATGCCCTTGGGCTTCCAGCTTGGCGCGGTATTGGTTGGTGATGTGCTCCGCGCGCACCAGTTGCTCCCGGGTGGGCAGCAGGCCGACGCGGTTGAGCTGGGCCCAGCCGTAGAACTGGCAGGTGGCGAGTTCGACGAAGTCGGCTTCCAGGGCGATGCATAGCTCGATGATGCGGTCGATCTTGTCGATGTTGTGCCGGTGGGTGACGAAGTTCAGCACCATCGGATAGCCGTGAGCCTTGACCGCGCGGGCCATCTCCAGCTTCTGGGCGAAGGCTTTCTTGGAACCGGCCAGCAGGTTGTTCACCTGTTCGTCGCTGGCCTGGAAGCTGATCTGGATATGGTCCAGGCCGGCTTTCTTGAAGTCGCTGATCTTCTGCTCGGTCAGGCCGATGCCGGAGGTGATCAAGTTGGTATAGAAGCCCAGCTTGCGCGCCTCGCCGATCAACTCGGCGAGGTCCTGGCGCACCAGCGGTTCGCCGCCTGAGAAGCCCAACTGCGCCGCGCCCATCTCCCGCGCTTCACGGAATACCTTGATCCATTGTTCGGTGCTCAGCTCCTTGCCCTGCTCGGCAAAGTCCAGCGGATTGGAACAGTAGGGGCATTGCAGTGGGCAGCGATAAGTCAGCTCGGCCAGCAGCCACAATGGCAGGCCGACTTCCGGTTTGTCGGGCAGCGGCACCGACTCAGCCGAGTTCGATCCAGTGCTGGGCACGGGCGACCTCCATGAACTGCTCAATATCGTCACCGAGCTCGGCCACTCCGGGGAACTGTACTTCCAACGCCTGGATGATCGCCGCCACGTCACGCTCGCCGTCGATCAGGCCGCCGATCAGTGCGGCACTGTCGTTGAGCTTGATCATGCCTTCCGGGTAGAGCAATACATGGCCTTTTTGTGCCGGCTCGTACTGGAAGCGGTAACCGGGACGCCAGCGTGGGGTTTTGCTGCGGTCGAAACTCATAGGGTGATCCCCTTATGCCAGACCCGCTGATCGGTGACGCTGTGATAGGGCGGGCGGTTCAATTCATAGGCCATGCTCATGGCATCGAGCATGCTCCAAAGGATGTCCAGTTTGAACTGGAGAATTTCCAGCATGCGTTCCTGACCGGCACGGGTGGTGTAGTGCTGCAGGGTGATGGCCAGACCGTGTTCCACATCGCGCCGGGCCTGGCCCAGGCGGGTGCGGAAGTACTCGTAGCCGGTCGGGTCGATCCAGGGATAGTGCTGGGGCCAGCTGTCCAGGCGCGATTGGTGGATCTGCGGGGCGAACAGTTCGGTCAGCGAGCTGCTGGCGGCTTCCTGCCAGCTGGCGCGGCGGGCGAAGTTGACGTAGGCGTCCACGGCAAAACGTACGCCGGGCAGCACCAGCTCCTGGGAGCGCAGTTGGTCCGGGTCCAGGCCCACGGCCTGGCCCAGGCGCAGCCAGGCTTCGATACCACCGTCTTCACCCGGGGCACCGTCATGGTCCAGCAGGCGCTGGATCCACTCGCGGCGAATGTCCCGGTCCGGGCAGTTGGCGAGGATCGCCGCATCCTTCATGGGGATGTTCACCTGGTAGTAGAAGCGGTTGGCGACCCAGCCCTGGATCTGTTCGCGGCTCGCCCGGCCTTCATACATCGCCACGTGATAGGGGTGATGGATGTGGTAGTAGGCGCCCTTGGCGCGCAGTGCCTGCTCGAATTCGGCGGGGGACAGCGGGGTGTCGGTCATGTGTGTTCTCCGGGGGGCTGCCCTTTCGCGGGCAAGCCCGCCCCTACGCAAAGGGGCCAAGGCTCTTGGGTCGAGCTTGTGGGCGATACGGCCTACAGCTCAATACTCATTCCGTCGTAAGCCACTTCCACCTTTCGGCGTACCAGTTCGGCACGTTCGGCGGAGTCTTCGTCGAGGATCGGGTTGGTGTTGTTAATGTGGATCAGCACCTTGCGCTGGCGGGGCAGCTGTTCCAGCACTTCGAGCATGCCTCCCGGGCCGTTCTGGGCCAGGTGACCCATTTCCCGGCCGGTTCGGGTACCGACGCCACGACGCTGCATTTCATCGTCTTCCCACAGGGTGCCGTCCAGCAGCAGGCAGTCGCTGGCGGACATGATTTCCAGCAGCGGCGCGTCCACCTTACCCAGGCCCGGCGCGTAGAAGAGCTTACCGCCGCTGCGCAGGTCTTCGACGATCAGGCCGATGTTGTCGCCTGGGTGCGGATCGAAACGATGGGGCGAATAGGGCGGTGCAGCACTGCGCAAAGGCAGTGGGGTGAAGCGCAGGTTGGGGCAGGCCGGAACCGTGAAGCTCTGGTCGAGCTCGATGCGGTTCCAGTTCAGGCCGCCGTTCCAGTGGCTGAGCATTTTGAACAGGGGGAAACCGGTGCTCAGGTCTTCGTGGACCATGTCGGTGCACCAGACCTGATGCGGGCAGCCTTCGCGCAGGCTGAGCAGGCCGGTGGTGTGATCGATCTGGCTGTCCATGAGGATGATGGCGCTGATCCCGCTGTCGCGCAGTGCACGGCCCGGTTGCATGGGGGCAAAACTCTGCAGTTGGGCGCGGATGTCCGGGGAGGCATTGCACAGTACCCAGTTCACCCCGTCATCGGAAATCGCGATGGACGACTGGGTACGAGCCTGGGCCCGCAGGCTGCCGTCGCGAAACCCTGCGCAGTTCACGCAGTTGCAGTTCCACTGCGGAAAACCACCGCCGGCGGCGGAACCTAGAATCTGGACAAACATGGACGCTCCCAGGGAAAAAAGACGTAGAACTGAAAATAAAAACGCCCCGGACGGACCGAGGCGTTGCGCTGCGTTTTCTGGCCAGAGGCAGAAATCAGCGGCTGGCGAAGTACATGGTGACTTCGAAGCCGATACGCAGGTCGGTGTAAGCAGGTTTGGACCAGGTCATAAAAATGCTCCTTTGAGGTGGGTGGGACGGGTATTGCCTATACATATAGTCCACCTCCGGCGGGAGATGTTCAGATGCTTAGGGGGCTATCTTACTAAATTCCCACAAAAGGTTGCCCGCAATTCTGAAGAAAGCTCGTTGCAGCACCGGTAATGATCATTCTGCCGCTTGCCAGGGCGCTCCTGGACAAGGCCCGTGGGCCAGTACTGTCCAGCCGCCTGTCGCCGAATGCAGGGCCATGGCGGCCTGGGTCACGGCTGAGGGCGTGAGGGCCAGGATGCTGTCGTGCAGCCGCTCCAGGTAATCCGACGGATGGCCGGCCAGCTTCGCCTGCCACAGCAGTTCAGCGGCTTGCTCCAGGGGCAGGAGCGAGGTTTGGAACTGTTGAGCCAGAGCCTGTCGCTGTTCGTTCCAGAGCGGCTCGTCGAGCGCCTGGAGCTGTTCCGGCAACTGCAGAAGGAATTGTTCCAGGTGCTGAAGTATTTCCGTGAGCGTCGCCTTGGGCGATTGCACGCCGAACAGCAGGCCGGTCTGGCCATTACGTTGGCGAATGGCGCTGAACACCGCGTAACCCAACTGCAACTCCACCCGCAGGCGCTGATAGAACGGCGTTTGGCAGAGTTGGCCCAGCAGGCGCCAGGCCGCTTCATCGGCAAGGCGGGTGCCGGGCGTTGGGCAGAACAGCAGCAGGGCCTGTTCGCTGGATGCCCCGGGGTACGTCTGCCAACGATAGGCGGTGTCTGGCGGTGAGGGTTGGCACAGGGCCGTATCTGCTGTTCCCGGCATCTTTTGCAGCGCTTGGCCAAGGGCTTCCTGAGTGCCGGCTGACAGCGCCAAGGCCAGGCCGTCCCATCGAGCACCAGCCCACAGGGCTTGCAGGGATTGAGGGTGTGCAACTGTCGGCTCGCCGGGTTGTGGTTGCTCGCTGAAGGCCTTGAGCAACTGACGGATCGGCATCAAGGGGGCATCGTCTGTCGTAGCTGCGCTCTGCAGCCAGAACGATTCGGCGGGCTGGTTCAGTTGCTTCAGCGCCTGCTGCAGCACTGCGGGCATGGGTTGCTGCAGGCCACTGAGTTTCAGCAACCAATCGGCGCCACGGGTGGTGAAGCTCAGTGCTACTCCAGCCTGAGCGGCATCGCTGCGCAAGGGCGCCAGGCTATGCAGGAGGCGCTCGTGCACACCAGCTGGGGCGGGTGAAGCCAGGCGCCAGCGCAGAATCAAGGTCCCTTCGCGGCTATCCGCAGGCAGGGCCTGGCTGATGTTCAACGCCGAGTTCTCTCGCCGGCTTCGCGAGCGATCCTGGGCGAAGGTGCGTAGTCCTCGGTGCGCGCTGGTCTGCCCGCGAATCAGTCCTGCCCGCGGTGCTTCAGCCGTGCTGCGCAGAAAAGGGTTACCCGGTGGCAGGCACCACTCATGGCTGAAGTTATCCACAGCCTGCGGTTGCAACTGTGCGAGCAGCACCCTGAGGGCCTCGAGTCCTTGCGCATCCAGCTCGCCGACGGTCTGCCGGCTGTCCCGCTGGGCCAACTCCAGGGCGCTGCCGACCTGCAGCTGGCGTTGTTGCAGCAAGGCATATTCTGTCCGCAGCGCTGGCCAATCGTCCTGGGCGCTGAAGAAACTCAGCCAATCTGCCAGCAGTTCGCGGACCTGGGCCGGGGCCGTCGCCGTCGCCTCTGTTGTGCTCAGGTTCAATTGCAGATGCAGCAAGGCCTGACCGGCAAACTCGTATAGCGTCTGTGCCTTGAGGCTCTGGGCCAGTTGGCGTTGCTGGAGTCCGGCAAGCAGCCCGCCCGGCTTGGCCGATTGCAGCCAGGTGCAGAGAAAGTCCAGGGCGGGCGCTGCGCCCTCGGGCAGTTGTTCCAGGGTGAACAGCAGGTCCAGACGGTGAGCATCGAGCTGCTGATAAGTGCCGATGCCGGTAGTCGACAGCGCAGGAGGCGCGCTCTGCTCAAGGCGCTGGCCTTTCGGTAGATCTGCGCCATAGCGTGTGGCCAGGGCGCGGAGTTCTTCCAGAGACTGTGGCCCGGCGAGGCTCAGGGTCATTTGCCCGGCTTGGTAAAAGTCTTGGTGAAATTGCTGCAGCGCTTGCTGAAAAGCCTGGCTGGGCAGGTTGAGGCTGTAGCGGTTGCCAGCATGGAAGGCACGCAGCGGGTGAGCAGCGGACAGGCCATCGAACAGCGCGAACTGGCGTTGCGCCGCCCCATCCCGGGACCAGGCGATAAATTCCGCATGCAGCACTTCTCGCTCCCGACGCTGGTCTTCAAGACTCATCCGCGGTCGGGCGAGCATGTCGCATAGACGCTCCAGGCCACCGGCCAGGGCGCTGACCGGCAGCTCGAAAAAGAACTCGGTCGCGCGCTCACAAGTCTTGGCGTTCAGTTGTCCTCCCTGGCCCTGCACATAGGCCATCAATCCCTGTTCGGCGGGAAAGCGCTCGGTGCCGAGAAACAGCAGGTGCTCCAGGAAGTGCGCCAGCCCCGGCCAGGCCAGTGGTACATCGTGGCTGCCGGCCGATACCCGCAGTGCGGCGGCGCAACGTTTCAAGTGAGGGGCATGACGCAAGGACACCCGCAGGCCGTTGGCCAGGGTTTCCATGTGAGGCAGAGGGTGGTTCAGCGCGGGCATGAGCACTTCCAGAACAGAGAGGCGCCCATGCTAGCGGATATCCCCGGATCAGCGCTTGCTCAGGTCGTCGTAAAGCTCGGGACGGCGATCGGCAAGATAGTGGTTCAGTGCCCGGGACTCGTGCATCAGCTGACGATCCAGGGTGCCGATGATCAGGGCCTCGTCCAGTCCGGCCAGGGCGATCCGGCTGCCATCGGGGGCGGCGATGCTGCTCTGGCCGCAGTAGCGGATCTGATCTTCCCGGCCGCAGTAGTTGGCGTAGGCCACGTAACACTGGTTCTCGAAGGCCCTGGCGCGAATGGTCACATCGGCGACGAAGTCGTAGGGAATCATGTTCGCCGTCGGCACCAGGATCAGCTCGGCACCGGCCAGGGCCAGACGCCGGGCGTTCTCCGGAAACTCGATGTCGTAGCAGATCAGGAAACCGAGCTTCCAGCCGTTGAGCTCCACCAGGGGGAAGTCATCTGCGCCGGCGCTGAACATCGAGTGATCAAGGTCACCGAACAGATGGGTCTTGCGGTAGTTGCACAGGCGCTGGCCGTGGGCGTCGATCAGTTGCACGGCGTTGTAGATCTGTCCGTCGGCGCTGCGCTCCGGGTAGCCATAGAGAATCGCCGTACCCGCCGCTTGAGCGATAGCAGCGATGTGCTGGGCCGAGGGGCCATCCTGGGCCTCGGCCAGAGCGCCGACTGCTTCCACACCGATGTTGTAGCCGCTGAGGAACATTTCCGGCAGCACCAGCAGATCGGCATCGGTGGCCTCCATGGCCACCTGATGCAAGCGTTGCAGATTGGCCGTCACGTCCAACGGCAATGGCGGGCACTGATACAGGGCGACACGCATGGTCCTCACTCCTCTGACTGGCTGACCCGGCACTGTAGCCGATGTCTCGTGTTCGGCGTACGGTCCGGCGCCGAGCCCCAAGGAGCTCTCGCCGGTATTCGCTGCAGCCGCGGTCAGTATTGTTCAATCCGCCAGGGCGATAGGCCCGATCTCATGGAACACATCCCCTGGCCCCGGGTTCTCGGCATGGGTAGCGCCGCCGAAGTGTTTCATGATCCCCCACACGGCGTTGAGCGACGTTTGCACCGCGCCCTCGACCCAGGCCGGGGTCCAGGACACATCGTCACCTGCGATGAAAATGCCGCGCTGTTCGGCAGGCATGTCGTCCTGCATGAAGTGCGCGTACATCCGCTGGTTGTAGCGGTAGTGGCCCGGCAATGCGCCCTTGAAGGCGCCGAGGAAGTGCGGATCGGCTTCCCAGGACACGGTGATCGGATCGCCGATGATGCGGCTGGCGATGTCCACTTTGGGGTAGATCTTTTTCAGTGCGTCCAGGGCCAGTTTCACGCGCTTTTCCACGGGCTGCGGGAGCATCTTCAGGGCATCGCTCATCCACGAGTAGGACAGGCAGATCACCCCCGGCTTGTCGTCGCCGTTGTCGAACAGGTAGGTGCCGCGGGTCAGGCGGTCGGTGAGGGTCATGCTCATCAGGTCGCGGCCGGTTTCCGGGTCCTTGTCCTTCCAGAACGGCCGGTCGACCATGACGAAGGTCTTCGACGACTGCATGTAGCGGGTGCGGTCCAGGGCCATCCACATCTTCTGCGAGAACAGCGACTCTTCGCATTCGATCTGGGTGGTCAGCAGCCAGCTCTGGCAGGTGGTCAGGACCGCTGCGTATTCCCGGGTATCGCCCCAGTTGTCGGTGACGCTGAAGCGGCCGTCGGCGGCCCGGGCAATGCGCTTGACTCCGGTGCGTGGCGCGCCATGGTGCAGCGAGCTGAGGCTGGTGCCGGCCGGCCAGTGGGCGCAACGCTCCGGCACGTGGCGCCAGATGCCCAGGGGCACCTGTTCGACGCCGCCGACCACCAGATGCTGGTGATCGTCGCAGTTGGTCATGACCACGCGGAAGATTTCCAGCATCGAGTTGGGGAAGTCCGAGTCCCAGCCGCCGGTGCCGAAGCCCACCTGGCCGAACACTTCACGGTGATGGAACGACAGCTTGGCGAAGGCCTTGGAGGTGGCGACGAAGTCGTAGAACGTGCGGTCGTCCCACAGCGGCACCAGGGTGTTCCACAACTCTTTGAGGCGCGGCACATCGCGATCGCGAATGGCTTGCTGGATCTCGCTGAAGCGCGAGCCGTCCTCCAGGGCGTCGGCCCAGGCGTCGGCGACTTCCTGGAACAAGGCCGGTAGGTCAGCCAGTTTTTGTGCGTAGTGGGTCTGGCCTTCCAGATCGATGACCGTGCTGCCCGACGCTGGGGTCAGCGGGTTGGGGAAGGGCTTGGTTTCAAGGCCGAGCTTGTCGACGTAGTGATAGAAGGCCGTGGACGACACCGGAAAGCGCATGCCGCCCAGCTCGGCGATGATCCCTTCGGCACCTTCGAAGGCCTGGGAGCGCAGGCGGCCGCCCATCTTCGACGCTTCATAGACCACCGGCTTGAGGCCCAGCTTCATCAGTTCGTAGGCGGCCACCAGGCCGGCGATACCCGCGCCGACGATGGCCACTTCGGTGCCGTGCTGGGCTTCGGGGATGCTGCCCAGGCCGGCGGGATGCTCGATCCAGTCGTCGAAGGCGAAAGGGAAATCCGGGCCGAAAATGGTGATCGGCTTCTTACCGTCTGCAGGATGGCGATTGTTCTTGTTCATGGCTGACCTTGGCGGGCGGCTCAGCAGAGTGCTGAGTATAGGAAAAGATGGCAGCCATTCTAGAGAGGGTGAAACACGTAAATAAGACGCAAACTGTCGTCGTTATGCATTGTTATTTATCAATATGACGAATAGATGATTCAGATTGACGGCGGAGTGCTATCGGCTGCGGCGCGTCAGAGCGCATGCCCGCGATCGATCTTGCTGCTGAGGATGATCGAGGTGGTGGTCTTTTCCACACCGTCGACGCTGCCGATCTGGTCCAGCAACTGGTCCAGCTGTTCCGGCGAGTCGGTGCGCAGCCAGGCCACGTAATCGAACTCACCGCTCACCGCGCACAGTTGCTGGACCTGAGCCATGCCACTCAGGCGGCGCAGCACTTCCTTGCCGGAGCGCGGCTGGACCTTGATGCCCACATACGCCTGCAAGCCGCCGTCGACCACCCTCTGGCCCAGGCGCACGCCATAGCCGGTGATGACCCGGGTCTTTTCCAGGCGCGCCAGGCGCGAGGTCACGGTGGTGCGGGCGATACCCAACTGCCGGGCCAGCATGGCCACGCTCTCGCGGGCGTTGATCTGCAGGGCGGCGATCAACTGACGGTCGACTTCATCAAGAACGGGAGGGCGGCTATCGGACAAGATGGGCTCCAGCACGGCTATCGAGGGAGCGAGCATGTTACAGCCTCGGGCAAACCCTGGCTGCTGCTGCCGATTGTCTGTTCGGATCGGGGGCTGATCTTTGGCGATCGGGACTTTTTTTGAAACAAATAGCCTGCGACAAGTTGTCATAAGTAACCAGTTAGTACATTCTCGCGACCTGGTTTTACAGATGGCAGAGGTTTGACATGAAAAACACGGGGGCTGCCACCGGCAGCCGATGGCTCCTGATGGGGCTGGGCGTTCTGATTGCCCTGATCGGGCTCGGCCTGGCGGGGGGCGGTGGCTATCTCCTGAGCCTGGGAGGCAGCGCCTACTTCTTGTTGATGGGCCTGGCGATGCTGGTGTCCGGCGTGCTGATCGCCCGGGCGAATCCCCGTGGTGCAAGGCTGTACGGCGTGGCCTTGGTGCTGACTGCGATCTGGGCGGTCTGGGATGCGGGCCTGGAATACTGGCCGCTGGTTTCGCGGGTGCTGACCTTTGCCGTGATCGGCCTGGTGGTGGCGCTGATCTACCCGACCCTGGTGCGCGCCTCCGGTGCTCGCCCCGGGCGTGGGGCCTATGGCTTGGCGGGGCTGCTGGGCGTTGGCGTAGTGGCGACCCTGGCCTACATGTTCGTGCCGACCCATGTGGTCAAGGCGGACAAGGTGCCGGCGATCCAGCCAGTGGCACCGGGCACTGAACAGAAAGACTGGGCCCATTGGGGCAACACCACAGCGGGTAACCGTTTTGCCGCCCTGGACCAGATCAACAGGGGCAATATCGGCCAACTGCAAGTGGCCTGGACCTTTCGCACCGGTGACCTGCCTGAAAGCAACGGTGCCGGTGCCGAAGACCAGAACACTCCACTGCAGATCGGCGATACCGTCTACACCTGCACCGCCTACGGCAAGGTGTTCGCCCTGGACGCCGACACCGGCGCCGAGCGCTGGAAGTTCGACCCCAAAGGCTACGCGCCCAACTGGCAGCGTTGCCGTGGCTTGGGCTATTTCGACGCCTCGGCCGCCGCGGTAACCGCGTCCTCGACGCCTGCTGCTCCTGCGGCTTGCACCAGGCGCCTGTTCCTGCCGACCGGCGATGCGCGCCTGATTGCGCTCGATGCTGAAACCGGCAAGCCTTGTGAAGACTTCGGCCACCAGGGCACGGTCGACCTGAAAACCGACATGGGCGAGATCAAGCCGGGTTACTACCAGCAAACCTCGACGCCTCTGGTGGCGGGCACTGTAGTGATCGTGGGCGGCCGGGTGGCGGACAACTTCTCCACGGGCGAGCCGCCAGGCGTGGTGCGGGCTTTTGATGTGCGCAGCGGCGAGCTGATGTGGGCCTGGGACCCGGGCAACCCGGCCACCACCAAACGTCCGCCGGCGGGTGAAACTTATACCCGTGGCACCCCGAACGTCTGGTCGGCGATGTCCTATGACGCCAAGCTGGGCCTGGTGTACCTGCCCACCGGCAACGCCACGCCGGATTTCTTCGGCGGTCAGCGCAGCGAGTTCGATGACCAGTGGAGCTCCTCGGTCGTCGCCCTCGACGTGAAGACTGGCCAGGTGCGCTGGCATTTCCAGACCACCCACCATGACCTCTGGGATTTCGACCTGCCGGCGCAGCCGCTGCTGTACGACATTCCGGACGACAAGGGTGGCGTGCAACCGGCATTGGCCCAGGTCACCAAACAGGGCGAGATCTTCGTGCTCAACCGCGAGACCGGCAAGCCGATTGCCCGGGTCGAAGAGCGGCCGGTGCCCCAGGGCAATGTGCCGGGTGAGCGTTACTCGCCGACCCAGCCGTTCTCGGTGGAAATGCCATCCATTGGCAACCAGACCCTGACCGAATCCGATATGTGGGGCGCAACGCCCTTCGACCAACTGATGTGCCGCATTCAGTTCAAGGGCATGCGCCATGAAGGTGTGTACACCCCGCCTGGCCTGGATCACGCACTGCAGTTCCCCGGCTCCCTGGGAGGCATGAACTGGGGCAGCGTGTCGGTGGATCCGACCAGCCACTACATGTTCGTCAACGACATGCGCCTGGGCCTGGCCAACTACATGATCCCTCGGGATCAGATCGCTGCCGGTGCCAGTGGTATCGAAATGGGCGTAGTGCCCCAGGAAGGCACGCCGTTCGGTGCCATGCGTCAGCGTTTCCTCTCGGCTGTTGGTATTCCTTGTCAGAAGCCGCCGTTCGGCACCATGTCGGCCATTGATCTGAAGACCAGGAAATTGGTGTGGCAGGTGCCTGTGGGCACTGTGCAGGACACAGGTCCGCTGGGGATTCGCATGCACCTGCCGATCCCGATTGGCATGCCGACTCTGGGCGCGTCCCTGGCGACCCAATCCGGCCTGTTGTTCTTCGCTGGCACCCAGGACTTCTACCTGCGGGCCTTCGATACCGGCAATGGCAACGAAATCTGGAAGGCGCGCTTGCCGGTCGGTAGTCAGTCGGGGCCGATGACTTACGTATCGCCCAAGACCGGGCGCCAGTACATCCTGCTCACCGCAGGCGGTGCTCGTCAGTCGACGGACCGTGGCGATTATGTGATCGCCTACGCGCTGCCGAAATAGCCACCGCGTCACGGCACTCTAAAAAAGCCGCGCCCAGCGCGGCTTTTTCATCAGCGCACGCCAGGTATCTCGGTCTTGGGTGACCCTGGAAAAGACTGCGCGAAGCGCGCCATGTCCTGAAGCCAGGTAAAACCTGCGGGCACAAAAAAGCCGCGTATCACGCGGCTTTCAATTTGGTGGGCCCACACGGACTTGAACCGTGGACCAAAGGATTATGAGTCCTCTGCTCTAACCAACTGAGCTATAGGCCCTCAGTAGGCGGCGGATTATAACGATGGTTTCTCGGCTGTGCTATCCGAAAAGTCGGAAACCCGGATCTGCAGGAAGGTTGCGCAGAACTCATCGGCTTCCAGGGGCAGGCTGACGATGTAGCCCTGGATCTGCTCGCAGCCTTCGAGAGTGAGGAAGGTCTGCTGGGCCTGGTTTTCAACACCTTCGGCAATGACCGTGAATTGCATGCTGCGGCCCAGGGCGATGATGGCGCGGACTATCGCCACATCGTGGGGGTCGTCCGGCAAGCCGCGGACGAATGATTGGTCGATCTTGAGAAAGTCCAGAGGCAGGCGCTTGAGGTAGCTCAAGGACGAGTAGCCGGTGCCGAAGTCGTCGATGGCCAGTTGCATTCCCAGGCGTTTGAGCTGATGCAGTACCTCCAGGGCTTCTTCGGCCTGGCTCATGATGAAGTTCTCGGTGATTTCCAACTGCAGCAACCCAGGCGGCAGGTCATAGTCGCGCAGTAGTTGTTCGATGCGGCCCAGCAGGTTGGGTTGGCGCAACTGGGCACCTGCCAGATTCACTGACAGTGGCCCGAAATTCTCATAGCGCTGACTCCAGGTATGGAGTTGCTGGCAGGCCCGTTCCAGTACCCAGTCCCCGATCAGCAGGATCATGCCGTTCTCTTCCGCCAATGGAATGAAATGCTCGGGGGGGACGTCGCCGAAGTTGGGGTGGTGCCAGCGAATCAGCGCTTCGGCCCCCACCAGTTCGTGGCTGCTGAGGCTGATCTTGGGTTGGAAATAAAGAGACAGCTCTCCGCGTTCGATGGCTCGTCGCAGTTCGTGCTCCAGGGCGACACGTTCGCTGGCCTGGGCGGTCAGGTCGCGGGTGTAGCGCTCGACCCGGTTGCGCCCCTTGGCCTTGGAGCGATACATGGCGGCGTCGGCGTTCTTGATCAGCGTGGCAACGTCGCAGCCGTCCTTGGGGTACAGGCTGGTGCCGATGCTGGCGCTGATGAAGAACTCGTGTTCGCCTGCCTGGAAGGGGGCGGTGAAGCAGTTCAGCAGCTTGGTGGCGATATGGTCGGCGTCGCTGGCCTGATGCAGGCCCGGAAGCAAGATGATGAATTCGTCCCCACCCAGGCGGGCGACAGTGTCGATGTCTCGCAACTGTTCCTTGAGACGTACCGCGATGCCTTTGAGCAGCAGGTCGCCCACCGGGTGCCCAAGGCTGTCGTTGATGTGCTTGAAGCGGTCCAGGTCGAGAAACAGCACGGCGCCCTGGCTGCCGTTTTCCTCTTGGCTGTTGAGCGCGGTCAGTAAGCGGCTTTCGAACAAGGTGCGGTTCGGCAGTCCGGTGAGTGGATCGTGGTGGGCCTGGTAGTCGAGGCGTGCCTGGGCATGCTTGAGGCTGGAGATGTCGGCGAACACCGCAACGAAATGGGTGATCTGCCGATCCTTGTTGCGCACTGCGTTGATCGTCAGCCAGTTGGGGTAGAGCTCGCCGTTCTTGCGGCGGTTGGAGATCTCGCCCTGCCAGTGGCCTTCCAGGGTCAGTTGGTGCCACATCGCCGCATAGAAGGCGCTGTCATGCAGGCCGGACGCCAACAGGCGCGGTGTGTGTCCCAGGGTTTCACTTTCGCTGTAACCGGTGATCTCGCTGAAGGCACGATTGACGGCGCTGATGCGCTGCTGGGTATCGGTGATCATTACGCCTTCGGCGGTGCTCTCAAACACCGTGGCGGCCTGCTGCAGTTTTTCCTGCATCAACTGGCGGTCGGTGATATCCCGGGCAATGGTCAGCATGCAGTCGTCGCCGCCAATGGGCAGCGGTCGGCTCGACAGTTCACAGAGACGGATCTGGCCATCGTTGCGTCGGATGTGGCAGCTGAAGTCACGGACAAAACCGTCCCGCTGCAGCAGGTCGAGCAGCTGCTTGCGCTCGTTGAGGTTGACCCAGATTCCCAGGTCCAGAGTCGAACGATCCAGGGACATGGCACTGTTGAAGCCGGTGATGCGGCTAAAGCCCTCGTTGACCTCGATCAGCAGTCCATCCCGTTGCCGGGTCAGCAACAGCCCATCTGGTGAAGCATGGAAGGCTTTGGCGAACTTCTCCTCTGAGGTCTGCAACTGTTGCTGGGTTTCCTTGAGCTGGCTGATGTCGCGGACTACCACCACCAGCGCCGGGGTGGTGTCGAGGTCGAAGGGTTCGGCGGAGATCAGGCCGGTGAAGAGTTGGCCATTGTGGCGGCGGAAGGGCATTTCCAGGTTGCGGATGCTACCGGCCTGCAAGCGCTGCAAGAGGCTCGGGCCGACCCCCGGGATGCCCCAGATATTCAGTTCGGTGGCGGTCTGGCCAATCACGGTTTCGGCGCTCAGGCCGATCTGCTCCTCGAAGGCTTTGTTGACCTCCAGCAGGCAGCCGTCGGACAGGCGCGCGATGACCAGGATGTCCGGACACTGCTGGAACACCGAGGCGAACTTCTGTTCGGAAAGGCGCAGGGCCTCTTCAGTGTGCTTGGTCTCGCTGATGTCGATCATCAGGCCGCGCATCACCGGCTCATGGCCGTGTTCGATCAGGCTGACGATATCGCGCACCCAGAGGCATCGGCCGTCGGCGGTGATCACTCGATAGTCGAGGCTGTGGTCGCGTCCGGCCTGTACTTCGTGGTCGCAGAAGGCCTGGGCACGAGTCAGGTCGGCGGGGTGGATGATGTTGCGCCAGAACCCCGGGATCAGCCAGTGGGATAGGGGGTAGCCCAGCAGGGCCTCGGCATGGGGGGAGACATAGCTGTAAGTGAAGTCGCTGACACGCGCCTCCCAGGCGATGGCCGAGAGGCTCTCCACCAGGCTGCGGTAATGGTATTCACTGCGGCGCAACTCTTGTTCCAGAGCCACCCTGCGGGAGATCTCCGAGCTCAGGCGACGGTTGATGCGGATCACCACCGCCAGCACTGTGACCAACAGCAGGAGGCCGGGCAGACCGTACATCAGGACATCCGACCAGAACGTCCGATGGTCGAGGACGCTGCCGACCCAATGTTGTTGAATTTCGCTGATTTCCTCGGCACTGAGGTCCGCCAGGACCTTGTCGAGTATGCCCGCCAGGATCTTGCTGTCCCGTGGGACGCCCATGGCCAACTGGTAGCGATAAGGGGTTTCGCCGCTGACGTACAGGCCCTCGAGCTTGAGCTGGCGCAGGCTCCAGACACTGGAGGCCAGATCGCCCACTACGGCGTCCACCTCGTCGGTGGCCAGGGCCTGCAGGGCCGAGCTGATATTGGGCAGGGCCACCAGGTTCAGGTCCGGGTGTTGGGTGCGCAGCAACTCGTGGGGGGCGTAGTTCTCCACCACCGCGACCTTGAGGCCGTAGAGATCCTTGAGGTTACGCGGTTGTGCGCCACCTGCATGGGCCAGGATAACAATGGGAAAGTCGAGATAGGGGCGGGTGAAGGCCATGTAACTCTGGCGTTCCGGAGTCGACATGATGCCGGGCAGCAGGTCCAGCTTGCCTTGCTTGGCATCTTCGAGCACGGCGGTCCAACTGGCCGGTTCGACGGGCGTCAGGGTGATTGACAGGCGTTCCTGGATCAGCTGGATGTAGTCTGCTGCCAGGCCCTGGTAGCGGCCCTCTTCATCCCGATACTCAAAGGGCGGCCAGGAGGCATCTACACCCAGACGCAGTTGCGGGTGGGCCTTGAGCCAGCCACGTTCTTCATCGGTGAGAGTCAGCGCGCCAGCCGTTGCGGTCCAGGTAAGTAGCGCCAGCAGAAGCATGGCCGACAGTCTGGGCATAACCGTCTCGTTATGGCACGGGGAATGTTTCGAGTGTAGACGGGCTATGGGGTGGGAGAGGGGGGATCTGCAAAAAGCAAAACCCCCAGCTGGGCTGGGGGTTTTGGTCTTACTCGTCGAGGAAGGAGCGCAGATGCTCGCTTCGCGTCGGGTGGCGCAGCTTGCGCAGCGCCTTGGCTTCGATCTGACGAATCCGTTCACGGGTCACGTCGAACTGTTTACCAACCTCCTCAAGGGTGTGGTCGGTATTCATGTCGATGCCGAAGCGCATGCGCAGGACCTTGGCTTCACGGGCAGTGAGGCCGGAGAGTACTTCGCGGGTCGCTTCTTTCAGGCTCTCAACGGTGGCTACATCGATTGGCGACTGCATGGTCGAGTCTTCGATGAAGTCGCCCAGATGGGAGTCTTCGTCATCACCGATCGGGGTTTCCATGGAGATCGGCTCTTTAGCGATCTTCAATACCTTGCGGATCTTGTCCTCAGGCATTTCCATGCGTTCGCCCAGCTCTTCCGGGGTCGGTTCACGACCCATTTCCTGCAGCATCTGCCGGGAAATGCGGTTGAGCTTGTTGATCGTCTCGATCATGTGCACCGGAATACGAATGGTGCGGGCCTGGTCGGCAATCGAGCGAGTGATCGCCTGACGGATCCACCAGGTGGCATAGGTCGAGAACTTGTAGCCGCGACGGTATTCGAACTTGTCTACCGCTTTCATCAAGCCGATGTTGCCTTCCTGGATCAGGTCGAGGAACTGCAGGCCACGGTTGGTGTACTTCTTGGCGATGGAGATCACCAGACGCAAGTTGGCTTCAACCATCTCTTTCTTCGCGCGGCGGGCCTTGGCCTCACCGATCGACATGCGACGGTTGATGTCCTTGATCTCGGCAATCTTCAGGCCGGTTTCAACTTCAAGCGCGGTCAGCTTCTGCTGGCAACGGATGATATCCGGCTGCAGACGGGCAATGGCTTCGGCGTACTTGCTCTTGCCTTTGGCCAGGGCGTCGGTCCAGCTTTCATCCACTTCGTTGCCCGGGAACTGGCGCAGGAAGTCGGCACGCGGCATGCGGGCATCACGCACGCAGAGTTGCATGATGGCGCGTTCTTGCTGACGCAGACGATCCAGGGCGCTGCGTACACGTTCAACCAGGCCTTCGAATTGCTTCGGAACCAGCTTGATCGGCATGAACAGTTCGGCCAGGGCCAACATCTCGGCGATGGCTTGCTTGTTCTCGCGGCCGTGCTTCTTCAGCGCCTTGCGGGTGATCTCCATCTGATCGGCGACGGCGCCAAAGCGCTGTGCAGCGACGACCGGATCCGGACCGCTTTCGGCTTCTTCTTCGTCTTCGGTTGCTTCAGCTT
Organism: Pseudomonas sp. 50_B; assembly: GCF_017491625.1. Taxonomy (NCBI): domain Bacteria; kingdom Pseudomonadati; phylum Pseudomonadota; class Gammaproteobacteria; order Pseudomonadales; family Pseudomonadaceae; genus Pseudomonas; species Pseudomonas sp. 50_B. Next base: position 51,137 of record NZ_JAFGYX010000014.1, on the reverse strand, counting down.
CTTCGTCATCGCTGTCGTCATCCGCTTTCGCGGTTTTGGTGTCGACAGGAGGCGGTACTTCGGCGGCAGGCGGCGTAATACCGTCATCCGGGTCGATGTACCCGCTGAGAACGTCAGACAGGCGGCCACCTTCGGTGGTGACGCGAGTGTATTCGGAGAGGATGTGATCAACCGTGCCAGGGAAGTGCGCGATTGCGCCCATCACTTCACGGATGCCCTCTTCGATACGTTTGGCGATTTCGATTTCGCCTTCACGTGTGAGCAGCTCTACCGTACCCATTTCGCGCATGTACATGCGCACTGGGTCGGTAGTGCGACCAATGTCGGTTTCCACAGCCGCCAACGCTGCTGCGGCTTCTTCAGCTGCTGCTTCGTCGGTGTCGGCTTCGGCCAACAAAAGGGCATCCGCATCCGGAGCACTCTCGAATACGTTGATCCCCATGTCGTTGATCATGCGGATGATGTCTTCCACCTGTTCCGGATCTGAAATATCCTCCGGCAGGTGGTCGTTGACCTCCGCGTAAGTCAGGTAACCCTGCTCACGTCCACGGCTGATCAACTCTTTGAGGCGAGACTGCTGTTGCGCTTTTCCGGACATAACACCCTATCCACTGAAGGTCTTGGCGGGCAAAAAACAAGCCGAGGATTATACCCGAGCTATGACCTCACGCGCCAGTTGAGGTCGGGTTTGATGCGGGAACATTGCGTTTTAGAAGCTCAACCAGCTGTATTTTCTCTTCGCTGCTGAGCTCGCTTTGGCGCGATTTCCTGAGAAGTTGTTCTAAAACACGCTCGCGTTGGCGAGCGGACAAGCTATTAATGGTGTCGAAAAACTGTTGTTCAAGGTTATCTCCGTCGATCAACCACTCTTTTTCTGCCAGTGCGGTAAGCAGGTGCCCCTGTTGAGTACCGTGCCAGCGCGCCATCAGCTGATGAATAGAGCGTAGCTTAGGATTTTTCTGTACGGCTTCGATCAGGGCCGCCAGCAACTGAGTGTTGGTGTTGTCGTCATCGGCAAAATGTCCGGCATCTTCAACTTTTTCTGCCAGTTGCGGGTGATGCAGCAGGGTGCGCAAGGCTGCAAGCGTAGGAGGCTCCACCGCCGCCGGGACGCGAGGGCCGCGAGGCTGGTCGCGATCGCCCTGGCGCTTGCCTTTGCTGTTCTTGTCCCAGGGCTTGTTTTCCCACTTCTTGCCACCGCCGCTTTTCTTCGGCGTCCACTCTTTTTGGGGGGCGTACGCTTCCTGATGGGGCTCGTGGTAGTCGGCATAATCCGGCATGGCGTCATAGTCGATGCCAGCGTCATAGATTGGGGGGGCTTCCGCTGGGGCGCTGTGGGCTAGTTGATTCACCGTTTCATTGGTCAGGCCGGTGATTTCGGTCAGGCGCTGGCGCATCAGGGTGCGCAGGTTGGCCCCTGGGATTTTCTCGATCAGCGGTGCTGCCAGGGTCGCCAGATGAGCCTTGCCTTCCAGTGAGCGTGGGTCGGCCTCGTCGATCAGTTGTTGAAAGAAATAGTCCGCCAGCGGCTGGGCGTGCTGGTTGATACGGGCGCGGAAGGCGTCTGTGCCTTCGGAGCGGACCAGGGTATCGGGGTCTTCCCCTTCCGGCAGGAACAGGAAACGCGCGCGGCGCCCGTCCTGCAGGCAGGACAGGGTGGCCTCGAGGGCGCGCCAGGCAGCTTTGCGTCCGGCTTGGTCGCCGTCAAAGCAGAACAATACGTTGGGCACGATGCGGAACAGGCGCTTGAGGTGTTCCTCGCTGGTGGCGGTGCCCAGAGTCGCGACGGCATTGCGCAGGCCCTGCTGGGCCAGGGCGATCACGTCCATATAGCCTTCGACGACGATGATTTCGTCGAGGTTGCGGTTGTTCTTGCGGGCTTCGAACAGACCGTAAAGCTCTTGGCCCTTGTGGAATACCGGAGTTTCCGGAGAGTTCAGGTATTTGGGTTTGTCGTCCCCCAGCACCCGGCCGCCGAAGGCAATGATCCGGCCGCGGGTATCGCGGATCGGGAACATCACGCGATCGCGAAAGCGGTCATAGCGCTTGCCGGTCTCGGCGTTCTCAATCAGCAGTCCGGCATCGATCATGGCTTTCTGCTGCAGAGTGTCGCTGCTCAGATGCTTGAACAGGTTGTCCCAGCCGGGCGGCGCAAAACCCAGGCCGAAGTCCCGGGCAATTTCGCCGGTGAGGCCGCGCCCCTTGAGGTAGTCGACTGCTGCCTTGCGTGCCGGGTGGCTTTTCAGTGCCTGGCGATAGTAGTCGGCAGCGGCGCTGAGCAGCGGGTACAGCGGTGAGTCTGTGGGTTGTCGGGGTTTGCGCTGGCCACGATTGCTTTCCTCGCGGGGGATCTCCATGCCGGCAGCTTTCGCCAGTTCCTCGACGGCCTGGGGAAAGTCCAGATTGTCGTGGTCCATGATGAAGCCGAGGGCATTGCCGCCTGCGCCGCAGCCGAAGCAGTAATAGAACTGCTTGTCGGGGCTGACGCTGAAGGAGGGGGTCTTTTCCTTGTGGAATGGGCAACAGGCTGTGTAATTCTTGCCGGCTTTCTTGATCTGCAGGCGCGAGCTGACTACATCGACGATGTCGGTGCGGTTCAGAAGGTCGTCAATAAAGCTCTGGGGAATAAGCCCGGCCATTGCGTTCTCGTCATCACTGCGGGGAAAAATAGCCCTGGCGACGCTGTCGAAAGATCAGGTGAGGCGGGGCCTGAAGGGGGCGCTGCTCGACCTGGTTTTCGGCTTGATCGCAGTCGGGAAGTGTATCTGCCGAACGTCCACTGACGTTAATTGCAATCAGTATTCGACTATTTGAGGCCGTGCGCTGAGTCCGACAGTGGCCATTGGAGGGCCTCGGATAGCTCATCAAGCGGGCGCTGGAGAAGGGCGCCTTGGGCTGATCGTCTGCAGGAATCAGTAAGGGTGTGCTCGTCAGTAGCCTTGGAAGGCTCGTCAGAAAAGACGTGCACCGCTGGCAAGAAGCCAGGTCTGACGTGGTGAAGCAGATTCGTCTGGGTCGCATGGGCGGCTTTGACGGTGAAGCATCAAGCGTATTCCGCAAATGCCATTAGCCCGGCTGAGGGCCGGGCTTGGCAGAAGCTTGCAGCGAACGTCTGTGTATTAGTACAGACGTACGGCGCGGCGCTGTTCGCGCTGAACTTTCTTGGCGTGACGCTTAACAGCAGCAGCTGCTTTGCGCTTACGCTCGGAAGTCGGCTTCTCGTAAAATTCGCGGCTACGAACTTCAGCCAGAACACCGGCTTTTTCGCAGGAGCGCTTGAAACGACGCAGAGCTACGTCGAAGGGTTCGTTCTCTTTAACTTTGACGGCTGGCATCCAGAGCTACCTTCATTCATTACCGGGGTCAACGTTCTCGTCGCAAAAATCGCGGCTGAGGTCGTCGGTTTTTAAGGGTTGCGGATGTTAACCCCTCAACGCTCGGAATGCAAAGCCTCTGATCGAAAACCGCTGGCCGGGCGCAGGAGTGGCGACTATTATGCGCGCCTTCGAATTCAGCCTCTACAAGGCGCAAACCCATGCTAGTACTGGGATTAGAAACCTCTTGCGACGAAACCGGCGTCGCGCTTTACGACAGTGAGCGTGGCCTGCTGGCCGACGCGCTGTTCAGTCAGATCGACCTGCATCGCGTCTACGGTGGCGTGGTGCCGGAACTGGCCTCTCGTGACCACGTCAAGCGTATGCTGCCCCTGATTCGTCAGGTCCTGGCGCAAGCTGACTGTGTCTCCACCGAGATCGATGCCATTGCCTATACCGCAGGTCCCGGCTTGGTGGGCGCCTTGTTGGTAGGTGCCTCCTGCGCCCAGGCGCTGGCCTTTGCCTGGGGGATTCCGGCCCTGGGCGTGCATCACATGGAAGGTCACCTGCTGGCGCCGATGCTCGAGGAGCATCCGCCGGAATTTCCGTTCGTCGCTTTGTTGGTGTCGGGCGGCCACACCCAGTTGGTCCGGGTTGATGGCATCGGCCAATACCAGCTGTTGGGCGAGACCCTGGACGATGCGGCAGGCGAAGCGTTCGACAAGACCGCGAAAATGATTGGCCTGAATTATCCAGGCGGCCCCGAGATCGCCCGCCTGGCAACACAGGGCGTCCCTGGGCGTTTTGTCTTCCCGCGGCCAATGACCGATCGTCCGGGCCTGGACTTCAGCTTCAGCGGCTTGAAGACCTTCGCCCTGAACACCTGGCAGCAGTGTGTCAGTGCTGGAGACGACGGTGAGCAAACCCGTTGCGACATCTCTCTCGCCTTCCAGCAAGCGGTGGTGGAAACTTTGACCATCAAGTGCAAGCGCGCCTTGAAGCAGACAGGCCTCAAGCGTGTGGTCATTGCCGGGGGCGTGAGTGCCAACAAGGCCCTGCGAGCCTCCCTGGAAAACATGCTCGCCGAGATGAACGGCAATGTGTTCTACGCTCGTCCCGAGTTCTGCACCGACAACGGCGCGATGATCGCCTATGCCGGCTGTCAGCGTTTGCAGGCCGGACAGCAGGAAAGCCTGGCGATCAGTGTGCAGGCACGCTGGCCGATGGAGCAGCTGTCAGCACTCTGAGAGAGACGCGCAAGCTGAAGTCTTTTCATCTGTCGGATTCAAAAATGCCGTTCGCGCCCGGCAAACAGGTCGCGTAGATTGCCGCGATGGCGCCAAACGATCAGTAGCGTGAGTACGCTCATCGGTAGTAGTGCCTCAGGTTCCTGCCAGGCCAGTAGCGGCAGGGTCAGGGGGGTGGCGATCAGGGCGGCCAGTGAGCTGGTGCGGGTCAGGTAGAAGGTCAGCGCCCAGGCGGCGATGGCCAGGAGCGCCGCCGGGGGATAGAGCCCCAGCAACATGCCGGCAGCAGTGGCGACACCTTTGCCGCCGCGAAAGCGGAAGTACAGTGGGAACAGGTGGCCGATTACGGCGTAGAGTCCGATCCACGCCTGTTGTTGCAACGAAAGCCCCGCAAGGTGGGCGATCAGCACAGGTACCAGGCCTTTGCACAGATCCCCCAGCAGGGTTAGGACAGCGAGTTTTTTGCCGGCCAGACGCAGCATGTTGGTGGCACCGGCATTGCCCGATCCACTCATTCGCGGGTCGGGGTTGCCCGTGAGGCGGCTGAGCAAAATGGCGAAGGACAGAGAGCCAAGCAGGTAGGCGAGAATCGCCAGTAACCAAAACATGCTAACTATTCCGGGCGAGGATGCCCTGATTCTAACGGCGCATTGCGCCCTTGTCGTGCTGCGGAGAAGAGTGCTTGGACAGAGTGTTTATCGAAGGACTGGAAGTGGACACCGTGATTGGAGCCTACGACTGGGAGCGTGGCATCCGACAGTGTCTGCGTCTTGATCTGAGCTTTGCTTGGGATAATCGTCCGGCTGCTGCTGGGGACGATCTGACGCTGGCGTTGGATTATGCCAGTGTTTCCGCGCGGATCCAGGCGTTTGCCGAGCAGGCCCAGTACCAGTTGGTGGAAACCTTTGCCGAGCGTCTTGCCGAAGTGTTGATGAGCGAGTTTCACATTCCTTGGCTGCATTTGAAGCTGACCAAGCCAGGCGCTGTTCCGGCCGCCACTGGCGTGGGTGTGGAGATCGAGCGCGGATGTCTCTGACTCAGGTGTTTCTGGGGCTTGGTAGCAATATCGAGCGTGAAGCTCATCTGCGGGCCGGGCTCGATGCCTTGGCCGGTTTCCTGGTGGATATGCGTTGCTCGGCAGTGTTTGAAAGCCAGCCGGTGGGAATCAAGAGCGGTCCGTTCTTCAATCTGGTGGTGTCGGGTTACACCGACTTGCCGTTGACTGAACTGGACCGGCGTTTGAAGTTCATCGAGGCGGACAACGGTCGTTATGCCCCGGACCGCAAAGGTTTGCCACTGGATATCGATGTGCTGCTGTACGGCGACCTGACTGGCAATTTCGATGGCCTGATCCTGCCCCGTGCGGAAATCCTGAAGAATGCCTTTGTGCTTTGGCCGCTGTCGCTGATGGCGCCGGAGCGGCTACATCCATTGGCCGGCAAGAGCTTGGGGATGCTTTGGGATGAGGCGCAGATCGATCAGGTTCTAGCGCCCGTGGCGTTCGAATGGCAGGGCAGGCAACTGACGCCTCCGGGCCTGTAACTCCTCGGACTCTCCTTGTGCTGACAAGGCTGGAGCCTTGTCAGCCGTTTCTCAGGATGCGTGCTGTTCCTTGTAGGTCTTGATTGCCTTCAGTCGCTCCAGCCTCAACGCCTTACCCAGTTCCGGGCCTTTGAAGCCCTGCTCCAGTAAAGGTTGAACCGCCACTGAGCGCGCCGCGTTGGCGCCGCCGCGCAGGTAATCTGCTTGGGAGTAGGGTCGTGACTCCAGCCCCAGGCGACCACGGGCGTCCATTTCGCAAGCGGCAATGAACTCTTCAAAGCGCTGCGGACGGCGGAAGACGTCGAAGCTTTGCAGCAGCTCAAGCAGTGTCGAAGCCTTCAGTTCCTGGGCCTTGTGGGCGTGGGTGTGATACTGCCCCACCAACAGCGCCAGCTCCTGGCATTCCCGTGGGGCCTTGAAGCGCTCATTGACGGCCTTGATCAGTTCAAGTCCCTTGTGCTCGTGACCAATGTGGCGTGGCCACTCCTCCTCGGGTGTCACGCCTTTGCCCAGGTCGTGGAGCAGGCAAGCCCAACGTACCGAGAGGGGCTGCTGGTGCAGCGCCGCTTGCTGCAACACGCTGAGGGTATGCAGGCCGGTGTCTATTTCCGGATGATGGGTCGGTGGCTGGGGAACGCCGAATAGTGCGTCGACCTCAGGTATCAGTACGGCCAGGGCGCCGCAGTCACGCAATACCTGGATAAAGACCTGAGGCTGATCCTCCATCAAGGCGCGAGACATCTCCTTCCAGCTGCGTTCCGCCGTCAGGGCTTGAAGCTCGCCTGACTCGCTGAGTTGGCGCATCAATTCAAGTGTCTCAGGGGCCACGCTGAAACCCAGGTCGGCGTAGCGCGCGGCAAAGCGTGCCACTCGCAGAACTCGCAAGGGATCTTCGGCGAATGCCGGTGAAACATGACGCAACAGCCGGTTTTCCAGATCCTTTTGACCGTTGTAAGGATCAGTCACAAGACCCTGATCATCTTCGGCCATGGCGTTGATCGTCAGGTCGCGGCGAATCAGGTCCTCTTCCAGGGTGACTTCCGGACTGGCATGGAAAGTGAAACCGCCGTAACCCCGTCCACTCTTGCGCTCGGTTCGAGCGAGGGCGTATTCCTCGCCGCTCTTGGGGTGCAAAAACACTGGAAAATCGGCGCCAACCGGGCGAAAGCCCTTGGCGATCATGTCTTGCGCACTGGCGCCCACCACGACCCAGTCGACGTCGGTGACTGGTCTGCCCAGCAGGCGATCGCGTACAGCTCCGCCGACTTTATAAATCCGCATAAAAAAACCTCCGTTAGCACGACAGGATAACCCTTGTGTCGCGCTAACGGAGGCTCGTTCTTGGGCTTAGAGGTGGATGACTGCCAGGTCCAGTCGTCCGTAGTCGTTTTCGTTGTGATCGCTTCTCGGCGGTACGTGAAGGGTTTTTATCACCTGATCGCCCTGCAGGGTTTCCAAGTGAATATCGAAGCCCCAGAGGCGGTGCAGGTGCTTGAGCACCTCCTCGGTGGAATCCCCCAAGGGTTTGCGATCGTGTTGCTGATGGCGCAGGGTCAGCGAGCGGTCGCCACGACGGTCGATGCTCCAGATCTGCACGTTGGGTTCACGGTTGCCCAGGTTGTATTGCGCGGCCAGGGTTTCCCGAATGATTCGATAGCCGCTTTCATCATGGATTGCTGGTACCAGCAGGTCATCCTTCTGGTCGTCATCCATGATGCTGAACAGCTTGAGGTCGCGGATCACCTTGGGGGACAGATACTGCAGGATGAAGCTCTCATCCTTGAAACTGCTCATGGCGAACTTGATGCTCGACAGCCAGTCGGTGCCGGCCAGTTCCGGGAACCAGCGGCGATCTTCTTCGGTGGGGTCTTCGCACATGCGGCGGATGTCCCGGTACATGGCAAAACCCAGAGCGTAAGGATTGATGCCGTTGTAATAAGGGCTGTCGAATCCCGGCTGATAAACCACGCTGGTGTGGGAAGCGAGGAATTCCATCATGAAGCCGTCGGTGACCAGGCCTTCGTCATACAGGTCATTCATCAGGGTGTAATGCCAGAAGGTGGCCCAGCCTTCGTTCATCACCTGGGTCTGGCGCTGCGGGTAGAAGTACTGGGCGATCTTGCGCACGATGCGGACAATTTCTCGCTGCCAGGGCTCCAGCAATGGCGCATGTTTTTCGATGAAATACAGGATGTTTTCCTGAGGCTCTGCGGGGAATCGCGCGTTGTCCTTGTCGCTGTATTTGTCCGCGCCTTTGGGAATCGTGCGCCACAGGTCGTTGATCTGTTTCTGCAGGTGCTCTTCCCGATCCTTCTGCCGACGCCGTTCTTCCTCGGCGGAGATCGGGTAAGGCCGCTTGTAGCGATCGACGCCGTAGTTCATCAGGGCATGGCAGGAATCCAGCAGATCCTCCACGGCATCGATGCCATGGCGTTCCTCGCATTGCATGATGTACTGCTTGGCGAACACCAGATAATCGATGATCGAGCTGGCATCGGTCCAGGTGCGGAACAGGTAGTTGCCCTTGAAGAAACTGTTGTGGCCGTAGCAGGCGTGGGCCACCACCAGTGCCTGCATGCAGATGGTGTTCTCCTCCATCAGATAGGCGATGCAAGGGTCTGAATTGATCACGATCTCGTAGGCCAGTCCCATCTGCCCACGGCTGTAGGACTTTTCGGTGCTGAGAAAGTGCTTGCCGTAGGACCAATGGTGATAACCCAAGGGCATGCCCACCGAGGCATAGGCATCCATCATCTGCTCGGCGGTGATCACTTCGATCTGGTTGGGATAGGTATCCAGAGCATAGCGAGCCGCGATACGGCTGATTTCGCGGTCGTAGGCCTGGATCAGCTCGAAGGTCCATTCCGAGCCGGTGGAGATAGGTTGGCGCTTCTGCTCTCTGGCGGTCATGTCACTAACCTGCGCTGGAAGAGTTCACGGAAGACCGGATAGATATCGCCGGCCGAAACCAATTGTTGCTGGGCGAACGTGTCGGAGAAGGCCTCGGCGATACGTTCGTACTCGAACCACAGGGCCTGGTGTTCACGTGGAGTGATCTCCACGTAGGTGTAGTACTGCACGAAAGGCATGATCTGGTTGATCAGGATATCGCGGCAGATGGGTGAGTCATCGTTCCAGTTGTCGCCGTCGGAGGCCTGGGCGGCGTAGATGTTCCATTCGTTGCTCGGGTAGCGCTCGGCCATGATTTCCTGCATCAGCTTCAGCGCGCTGGAGACAATGGTCCCGCCGGTTTCCCTGGAATAGAAGAACTCTTCCTCGTCCACTTCCCGGGCGCTGGTGTGGTGGCGGATGAAGACCACGTCGATCTTGTCGTAGTTGCGCTTGAGGAACAGGTACAAAAGGATGAAGAAGCGTTTGGCTATATCCTTGGTCGCCTGGGTCATGGAGCCGGATACGTCCATCAGGCAGAACATCACCGCCTTGGAGCTGGGGTTGGGCTGTTTCACCAGCAGGTTGTATTTGAGGTCGAAGGTGTCGAGAAAGGGCACGCGGTGAATCCGCGCACTCAGGCGCTCGATTTCAGCTTCCAGTTCCTGGATATCGCCGAAGTTGTCCGGTTCTTCCCGCTTCAAGCGCTCCAGATCCTCCTTGGCCTCCCGCAGCTTGGCCCGGCTGCTGCCGGACAAGGCAATGCGTCGGGCGTGGGCCGAGCGCAAGGTGCGGATGATGTTGATCCGCGATGGGTTGCCTTCGTTGCTGATCCCGGCACGCACGGTCTTGAAGGTGTCTGTCCCGGTCAGGTTGCGTTTGACCAGGTTGGGCAGCTCCAAATCCTCGAACATGAACTCGAGGAATTCCTCCTGGGTAATCTGGAAGACGAACTCATCCATGCCCTCGCCGGAATTGCCCGCCTTGCCGCGGCCAGCACCGCCTCCACCACCACCCTGAGGCCTGGCGATATGCTCCCCAGCCGTGAATTCCTTGTTGCCGGGATGGACCACGGTCTGTTTGCCGCCACGGCCGTGGTGCAGCACCGGTTCGTCGATGTCCCGTCCGGGAATACTGATTTGTTCGCCATGCTCCATATCGGTGATGGAGCGGCGGCTGACGGCCTCTTCGACGGCCTTTTTGATGTGGTCACGGTAGCGCCGCAGAAACCGCTGGCGGTTCACCGTGCTCTTGTTCTTGCCATTGAGACGTCGGTCGATCACATAGCTCATGGGCCCCTCCGGGGAGCTTCAAGACATAAGCCTCAAGCCGTAAGTCACGCTGCAGCAGAGCCTGTGAGGGCTCTACGGCACCGGGCTTGCAGCTTGTGGCTAGAAGCTTGCAGCTGCTTTACTGCGATTTTCTGACCCGCAGATACCATTCGGACAGCAGCCGTACCTGTTTGTCGGTGTAGCCGCGCTCGACCATTCGTGTGACGAAGTCGTTGTGTTTCTGCTGATCCTCCTTGCTGGCCTTGGCGTTGAAGCTGATGACCGGCAGCAGATCCTCGGTGTTGGAGAACATTTTCTTCTCGATGACCACCCGCAGCTTCTCGTAGCTGAGCCAGGTGGGGTTCTTGCCATTGTTGTTGGCTCGTGCCCGCAGGACGAAGTTGACGATTTCGTTGCGGAAGTCCTTCGGGTTGCTGATGCCCGCAGGCTTTTCGATCTTCTCCAGCTCTTCGTTGAGGGCAACGCGATTGAGGATTTCGCCGGTTTCCGGGTCGCGGTATTCCTGATCCTGAATCCAGAAGTCCGCGTAGAGCACGTAACGGTCGAAGATATTCTGGCCGTACTCGCTGTAGGACTCGAGGTAGGCAGTCTGGATCTCCTTACCGATGAACTCGATGTAGCGTGGTGCCAGGTACTCCTTGAGGAAGCGCAGGTAGCGCTCGCGGGTTTCTGCCTGGAACTGCTCCTGCTCGATCTGCTGCTCCAGCACATACAGCAGGTGCACCGGGTTGGCCGCCACTTCATGGGGATCGAAGTTGAAGACTTTTGACAGGATCTTGAAGGCAAAGCGGGTCGATAGGCCATTCATGCCTTCATCGACGCCGGCACTGTCGCGGTACTCCTGGATCGACTTGGCCTTGGGATCGGTGTCTTTCAGGTTCTCGCCGTCATAGACGCGCATCTTCGAGTAGATATTGGAGTTTTCCGGCTCCTTGAGGCGCGACAGCACAGTGAACTGTGCCAGCATCTTCAGGGTGTCGGGGGCGCAATGGGCCTTGGCCAGCGAGCTGTTGAACAGCAGCTTGTCGTAGATCTTCACCTCATCGCTGACACGCAGGCAGTAAGGCACCTTGACGATGTAGATACGGTCAATGAAGGCTTCGTTGTTCTTGTTGTTGCGGAAGGTGTGCCACTCCGATTCGTTGGAGTGGGCCAGCAGGATGCCGGTGAAGGGGATCGCCCCCAGCCCTTCGGTGCTGTTGTAGTTGCCTTCCTGGGTGGCGGTGAGCAATGGGTGCAGCACCTTGATCGGTGCCTTGAACATTTCGACGAACTCCATCAGGCCCTGGTTGGCCCGGCACAGCGCCCCGGAGTAGCTGTAGGCGTCGGCGTCGTTCTGCGGGAATTCTTCCAGTTTGCGGATATCCACCTTGCCCACCAGGGCCGAGATGTCCTGGTTGTTCTCGTCCCCGGGCTCGGTCTTGGCCACGGCGATCTGGTTGAGAATCGACGGGTAAAGTTTCACCACCCGGAACTGGCTGATGTCACCGCCAAACTCCGCCAGGCGCTTGGTGGCCCATGGCGACATGATGGTGTTGAGGTAGCGCCGCGGGATGCCGAAGTCTTCTTCGAGAATGGCGCCATCTTCCGTGGCATTGAACAGGCCCAGCGGCGATTCGAAGACCGGGGAGCCCTTGATGGCGTAGAAGGGCACTTTTTCGATCAGTTGCTTGAGCTTCTCGGCCAGGGACGATTTACCACCGCCCACCGGACCCAGGAGATAGAGGATCTGTTTCTTCTCTTCCAGGCCCTGAGCGGCATGGCGGAAATAGGAGACGATCTGGTCGATGCATTCTTCCATGCCATGGAAGTCTTCAAAGGCCGGATAGCGCCGGATTACCTTGTTGGAGAAGATTCGCGACAGCCTCGAGTTGGTCGAGGTGTCCAGCAGCTCGGGTTCGCCGATGGCCAATAGCAAGCGCTCGGCGGCGGATGCATAGGCGCTTCGGTCCTTTTTGCACAGTTCCAGGTATTCCTGCAGCGAAAACTCTTCCTGGCGTGTGGATTCGAAGCGTTGTTGGAAGTGGCTAAAAATACTCATGACGTCACCTCGCTCGATACGTGGAGCCGGCGTCGGATCAGTCAGTCAAGTGCTGGCATGCAGCTGAGTTTCCAGCTGCTGTTTACCCCCCAGAACACTTTCAAAGCTATCGACCTTGAAAGCTAGTACCGATGACCCGCTCGCCGGTGTACCGGCTCTCCCCTGATTTGGATGGCCTGAGGCTAAGGATAGTTCGGAATCCGGGAGGTCAAGGCGAGATGGGGAATTAGTTGCGCACTACCGTTCGTCCGGTGGCGCGCAAGCCCGCGTAGTACGCGGGCTAGCGCTACTGAAAAAAATTATTCGGCGGTGCCTTGAGCGATTTCCGTCGGATAGGTACTGCGCCAAAGTTCGAAGCCGCCATCGAGGCTGTAAACGTCGGAGAAGCCCTGGCTCACTAGATACGCGGCAGCGCTCTGGCTGGAGTTGCCGTGATAGCAGACCACCACCAATGGGGCATCGAGGTCGGCACCACGAATGAAGTCGGAAATGGAGTGATTATCCAAGTGTTGCGCGCCGCTGATATGGCTCAGTGCATAGGTTTGCGGATCGCGGATATCCACGACCACGGCACCTTGTTCGCGCAGTGCCTGGGCCTGTTCTGGAGGGATGCGTTTGAATTCGCTCATGGCGGGCTCCTGGAGCTAGATAGTCAGCGCCGACTAGCGCTTTGCCGGGACGGGCAAGGGTTCTGGGGAAAGGGGCGCAGTGTGCCCCTGGGCGTCGCAATCGCAGGTCAGGCGCACGCCGGTATCGACATTCAGCAAGGTCATGGCCCCGCCCCAGACGCAGCCGCTGTCCAGGGCGAAGATGCCGGGTTCGTTGCAATGGCCTTCCAGGGCCGCCCAGTGACCGAAGATGATCTTCAGGTCCCGAGTCTTGCGCTCCTTGTGACTGAACCAGGGCGCGTAGCCCGGTAGTGCGGTGTCCAGTCCTTCCTTGCTCTTGAGGTCGAGCTTGCCCTCGCTGGTGCAGAAACGCATGCGGGTGAAGTAGTTGGTGATGACGCGCAGGCGGGTCACGCCCTTGAGGTCGCTGTCCCATTTCGCAGGATCGTTGCCGTACATGCCGTCCAGGAAGGGCTCGAAGAGGTTGTCGTCGCGTAGCGCTTCCTCGACTTCGGCGGCGCACTTGAGGGCCTTCTTCAGGGACCACTGCGGGGCGATGCCGGCATGGACCAGGGCCACGTTGCGGGCTTCGTCGTAATGCATCAGTTTTTGCTGGCGCAACCACTGCAACAGTTCTTCGCAATCTGGGGCTTCAAGGATTTCCCGCAGCGTGTCGGACTTCTTCAGCCGTTCGATATTGCGCCAGGCTGCCAGCAGGTGCAGGTCGTGATTGCCCAGCACGCAAACCAGCGAATCGCGGATGGAATAAAGGTAGCGCAGGGTTTCCAGTGACTGTGGGCCGCGATTGACCAAGTCTCCCACCAGCCACAGGCGGTCCCTGGCAGGGTCGAACGCGACTTGTTCAAGCAGGCACTGCAGCGGTTCCAGGCAGCCTTGCAGATCGCCGACGGCGTAGGTTGCCATCAGTGCAGGGCCCCGGGGACCGCCAGGCGGAAGGGGGCAATGATGGCGTCGAACTGTTTGCCGTCCTCGGCCAGCATCTGGTAACTGCCCTGCATGTTACCGACCCGGGTGGTCATCACCGTGCCGCTGCTATAGGTGTGGCTCTTGCCAGCGGCAATCAATGGCTGCTGGCCAACCACGCCAGCGCCACGAACCTCTTCTACATGGCCATCACCGTCGGTGATCACCCAGTGCCGGGACAGCAGCTTGGCCGGGAGTGATCCGTTGTTCTGAACGGTAATGGTGTAGGCGAAAGCGAAACGGTTCTGCTCGGGTTGCGATTGGTCTGCCAGAAAGCGGGTGACGACGCTGACGTCGACCTGATAACGAGGATCGGACATGCAAAAGGCCTTTAAAGCAAAGCGGGGCGCGGGACAAAGCTGATGGAGGTCAGTCTAGGTCAAGTATCGGGTAGTAAACCAGACATCCTGTCCGGCGTCCTACCCGATCTCGGGCAAGGGCGTTTCTCAGTCGTTGGCAGGCTTGGGCTGGTCGGCCAATTGATCGGCCAGGCGTACAAAGGCGGCCAGATCCAGCTGCTCGGGTCGCAGGCTGCCATCGACACCGGCGGCTTCGATCTCGGCGCTGCTGAGGAGGGCCTTGAGGGTATTGCGCAGTGTCTTGCGGCGCTGGTTGAAGGCTTCGCGGACGATGCGTTCCAGCAGGCGATGATCCTTGGCTGGATGTGGCAGCACCGCGTGAGGTACCAGGCGCACGATGGCCGAATCAACCTTCGGTGGAGGATTGAAGGCGCCGGGGCCGACGTTGAACAGATGTTCCACTCGGCAGTGATACTGAACCATGATCGACAGGCGACCCCAGTCACCTCCACCAGGGCCGGCGGCCAGGCGCTCGACCACTTCCTTTTGCAGCATGAAGTGCATGTCGCGGATCAGCCCGGCGTTCTGCAGCAGGTGGAAGATCAGCGGGGTGGAGATGTTGTAGGGCAGGTTGCCGACCACCCGCAGGCTGCTTGGTGCGGCGCCCAGTGTATTGAAGTCGAACTTCAGGGCATCGCCCTGGTGCAGGTTGAAGTTGCTCTTGCCGGCGAACTGCTGGTTGAGGATCGGGATCAGGTCCTTGTCCAGCTCCACCACATCCAGCTGCGCGCCGCTGCCCAGCAGGCCTTCGGTCAGGGCGCCCTGGCCCGGGCCGATTTCCAGCATGCGGTCTTCGGGTTTGGCGTGGATAGCCCGCAGGATACGGTCGATGACGCCGGCGTCGTGCAGGAAGTTCTGGCCGAAGCGCTTGCGCGCCCGGTGTTGGTATTGCTCGCTCATAAACGGTTCTCGGCCATCTGGTAGGCGGTTTCCAGGGCGACCTGCAGGCTGCCGGTGTCGATCTTGCCGCTGCCGGCCAGGTCCAGGGCGGTGCCGTGGTCGACGGAGGTGCGGATGATCGGCAGGCCGAGCGTCACATTGACGGCCGCGCCGAAGCCTTTGTATTTCAGCACGGGCAAGCCTTGGTCGTGGTACATCGCCAGCACTGCGTCGCAGTGCTCCAGATATTTGGGGGTAAACAGAGTGTCGGCAGGCAGTGGGCCGCGCAGGTCCATGCCTTCGGTGCGCAGACGCTCTAGGGTGGGTTCGATGATGTCGATTTCTTCGCGGCCCAGGTGTCCGCCTTCACCGGCATGAGGGTTGAGCCCACACACCAGGATGCGTGGCTGGGGGATGCCGAACTTATGCTGCAGGTCGGCATGCAGGATTCGTGTGACCCGTTCCAGGCGTTCTGCGGTGATGGCGTCGGCAATCTCCCGCAAGGGCAGGTGGGTGGTCACCAGGGCCACGCGCAGGCCACGGGTGGCCAGCATCATCACCACTTGTTCGGTGTGGGTCAGGTCCGCGAGAAATTCGGTATGCCCGGAAAAGGCGATTCCGGAGTCGTTGATCACGCCCTTGTGCACGGGGGCCGTGATCATGCCGGCAAAGTGCCCATCCAGGCAGCCTTGGCCGGCGCGAGTCAGGGTTTCCAGGACGAAGGCGGCATTGGCCTGGTCCAGCTGGCCGCTGACTACCGGCTTGGCCAGGGGCGTGTCCCAGACATACAGGCTGTCTGCGGGGGCAGGTTGACTCGGCAGTTGTTCCAGGGTCACCGGCAGCAGATTGACTGCCACACCCAGCTGCGCGGCCCGCTCAAGGAGCAGGTTGCGGCTGGTGATGGCAATCAGGGGGTATGGCTGGGGTTGCGAGGCGAGCAGCAGGCACAGGTCAGGACCTATACCCGCCGGTTCGCCGGGTGTCAGAGCGAAACGTCTGGGTTTCACTGGGCCGCCTGTTCAGCGCCAGGCAGTTTGATCTCGACGTAGGCCTCATCACGGATCTGCCGCAACCAGGTCTGCAGCTCTTCGTCGTACTTGCGGTTACGCAGGACGGTCATGGCTTGTTGCTCGCGGGCCTGGCTGGTGCTGTCGGTGGCGCGACGGCCAAGGACTTCCAGTACATGCCAGCCATAAGGGCTCTTGAACGGCTTGGACAGTTGACCTTGTGGGGTCTTGGCCATCACTTCGCGGAACTCAGGCACCAGGGCGTTCGGGTCGATCCAGTTGAGGTCGCCGCCGTTGAGCGCCGAACCCGGGTCTTCCGAGTAGCTTTTCGCCAGTTCGGCAAAGTCTTCGCCGGCTTCGATGCGGTCGTAGAGTTTCTGTGCCAGGCGCTTGGTCTCTTCTTCGCTGCGAATCTCGCTTGGCTTGATCAGGATGTGGCGCACATGCACTTCATCGCGCACCTGATTGCCGCCACCGCGCTTGTCCAGCAGCTTGAGAATGATAAAGCCGCCTGGGGTGCGCGCTGGCTGGGTGATATCGCCCACGGCCATTGCGCTCAGTTCACGGTCGAACGGAGGAGGCAATTGAGCAGCTTTACGCCAGCCCATGTCGCCGCCTTCCAGGGCGTTGTCGCTGCCGGAGCGGGCAATCGCCAATTGCGCGAAGTCCGCACCTTGCTTGAGTTGCTGGTACACGTCCATGGCCTGGCGGGCGGCACTCTGAATCGCTTCGGAGTTGGCGCTTTCCGGGGTCGGGATCAGGATATTGGCCAGGTGCAGTTCTTCGGAGAGCTGCATCTTGCCCAGGTCCGAGGCCAGGAAGTTCTTCACTTCCTGTTCCGATACCTGAATACGCTCGGCCACCCGGCGCTGACGCACGCGGCTGATGATCATTTCACGGCGCACCTGGTCACGAGCGTCTTCATAAGACAGGCCGTCGCGGGCCAGAGCGGCACGGAACTGCTCGATGCTCATGCTGTTGCGCTGGGCAATGGTGCCGATGGCCTGGTTCAGTTCTTCATCGGTGATGCGGATGCCGGAACGCTCGCCAATCTGCAGTTGCAGGTTTTCAACGATCAGACGCTCCAGAACCTGCTGTTCCAGGACGCTGGTAGGCGGCACACCACCGCCACGCTTGGCGATGGTTTGCTGAACTTCGTTAACCCGCTGATCCAACTGGCTCTGCATGACCACGTCGTTGTCGACGATGGCCACAACCTTGTCGATGGACTGCACTGCGGCGCTGGCCGCAGTGCTCAGGAACAGCGCGCCCAACATCAGCGGGCGCAGACAATCAGAAAGCTTGGTCTTCACGTTCACGATAACCTTGGATGCCTTTGTCGAGGAAGCTCTCTACTTTGGTGCCCATGACGCCACCGAGACCCTTCAGAACAATTTGGAGGAAGATGCCGCGGTCGCCTTTCTCGTTCTCCGGAGCGTTCTGACTGAACTCGTCATACTTGACCCAGTAACGGCTGATCAGGCGCAGTTTCCAGCAGCAGTTGTCGTATTCGAAACCACCGAAGGCCTCAAGCGTGCGGTTACGGTTGTAGTCGTACTGCCAGCGGCTGATGGCGTTCCATTGCGGCACGATCGGCCAGATCACCGAGAAGTCATGCTGCTGGATCTTGTAGTAGTCCTTCACGTAGCCAGGCGTACCTGGAGTGCCGTAGTCGCCGCCCATTTTCCAGGTACCGCTGTTCTGGTCGTAGCGGATCTGGTCGTTGCGATAGCGATAGCCGGCGTTGACCACCTTGTTCGGGTTGTCTTCAGGCTGGTAGTGGAACATCGCACTGCCGGAGCGTGCGGTGTGGCTGTCCGGGTCCCAGTTGTACTCTGCGTTGGCGCGCCAGTCGCGGTTGAAACGGTATTCGTATTCAAGGGCGTAAGGCGAGACGTTGGACGTTGCATCGTCGCGAGTGCGGTAGTCGATACCTGGCAACTGGACGGTGCGATCCTTGAAGTACAGGGCCTGGCCAACGCTGACGCGCTGACGCTGGAAGCCGTTGTCTTCGATCCAGCGGCTGGTCACGCCCAGAGACAGCTTGTTCTCGTCGCCGACACGGTCTGAACCAGAGAAGCGGTTTTCACGAAACAGCGACGAGTAGTTGAAGGTGGATTCGCCGGTATCGAATACCGGGATGTCCTTCTGGTCTTCCTCGGGTACATAGAGGTAGAACGCACGCGGCTCCAGGGTCTGGCGGTAGTTCTTGCCAAACCATTGAGTGTCACGGTCGAAGTACAGGCCGCCGTCGACGCTGGCGATTGGTACGCCGCGGTTTTGTGAGCTCTTGTACGACTCACCCAAGGCAGCAGCTCTATTCCTGTTGGTGACCAAGTCGTCTTTGCCTTGGCCATCCAGATCAAGATTGTACTGGGTGTACATATACTTCAGGGATGGAGTCAGATAGCCATAGCTCCAGTTCAACGGCAGGCTGACACCGGGCTTGAGGTTCAAGCGATCACCGTTGGCGCGGGCCAGGCCCGCTACGTTGGTGTCCAGGCGCGGATTGCCTACCAGCCCGGTGATAGGGTCAATCGGTCCGCCATCTTTATCTGTGTAGTTGCCCTTCAGTAGATCCCGCTCAAACCGAACCAGCTCGGTTTCATAGGTGAAATCCAGACCTTGCGGATGGTACGGCAGCGCACCGTTGAAGGTGATCTGCGGCAGCTTGTTGTACGGAGTGATGTTGGAGACGCTTGCCAGCTCAAACGCTTGTACGTTGAGGCGTGCGGTGTAGTCATCACCACGGTAGGTCACTACGCCTTGCTGGTTGACGTAATCGTTAGTTTTCACGCCGATCTGATCGGTTTCCAGGTCCTGGAAGTAATACGGATCGCTGATTTTGGTGTAGTCGACCTCGGTCATCACTCGCGAATCAAGCCCGCCCTTATGCTGCCAGTTGAGCATGTAGCGGGTTTTTTCGTAGTCGGTCTGCTTCTTGCGATCGGTGTCGTCGTCATTGAGGTAGGCGGCGCCGAACTGACCCTCGCTGCTCTTGGTCAGGTAGCGGAACTCGCCTTCCATCAACAGGCCGCGCTTGGACATGTAGCGCGGGTACAACGTGGCATCGTAGTTCGGTGCCAGGTTGAAGTAGTAGGGCGTGACCAGCATGAAGCCGGTATCGCCGCCTGTGCCGATGCTCGGCGGCAGGAAGCCGGACTGACGACGGTCGTCGATCGGGAAATAGATATACGGGGTGTAGAGCACCGGAATGTCTTTGACCCGCAAGGTCACGTTGGTCGCGGTACCGAAGCCGGTGGCCGGGTTCAAGGTGATGTTGTTGCCCTTGAGCTGCCAGGCGTTGCTGTTCGGTTCGCACGTGGTGTACGTACCATCCTTGAGGCGGATGATGGCGTTTTCCGCACGCTTGGCATACAGCGCACTGCCGCGAACCCGCGACTTGTGCATCACGTATTCGGCGTTATCGACCTTGGCTTCGCCAGTGTCGAGTTGTACGTCGGCGTGGTCGCCGACCATCAGCGTGCCGTTATCGCGGATGCGTACGTTGCCGCTGAGCTCGCCACGGTTCTCGGCCTGATACAGGTTGGCCTCGTCGGCTTCGACCTGCATGCTGCCCTGGCGCATGACCACGTCACCGGCCAGGGTCGCCACCTGTTCTTCCTGCTGATAACGCGAGGCCTTGGCACCGATAAAGGTGGGGGCGTCACTTTTATTCGTCTTGTCATTCATGCCAGGACGAATTGGTTCGATATAGGAACCAGAGCAGTAAGGACCGGTTTCGGCCAATTGAGCGGCGGTGAGCTTCTCGCGCGGTACCCAGTCGAGGTGGCTGTAGTCCGCGCTGCGGGACTTCAGACCCCGGCCTTTGGCCTCGGTGACCAGCACTGGCTTGTCGCCGGTAGCTTGTTCTGCTGTGCCACTGTCGGTTGCGGCGGCGCCGTTGGAACTGACCGAGCTGGCATCGTGAATCGGCCGTGGAGGCAGTGGGGCTGCACTGGCTTTCGGCGCACAGGCCCAGCCACCCGAAGCAGAGACTGAGCAGTCATACTGTTCCGCGGCGACCACGAAGGAAGTGGCTAGAGGTTGCAGGGCCAGCAAACCGCCGGTAACCAGCAACGGAAATTTTTTACGAAACGCGGGGGATTTCAATGCCATCTTATTAGTCCGGGCTTCCTGCGTGCCATCTGCCCGCGGTGTGGGCCGCACGCCTCTCGATGGTCTGAAAAAGATGCTGGATAATAAAGCATGACCCGCTTGACGGCTAGCGCCGTCGGAGACCCTTGTAATGCCTGACCAAGATGTACGCTTGCAACACCTGAAAGTTTGGCTCGATGAGCAGTTGGCGATTGTTTATGCAGCACAAGGCTGGGGTGAAGTACCCCCGGCGACATTGACCGCGGCCAGCAGCGACGCGAGTTTCCGCCGTTATTTCCGTTGGCAGGGTGCAGGCCGCAGCTTTGTGGTCATGGATGCTCCGCCACCCCAGGAAAACTGCAAACCCTTCGTGGATATCGCCCAGTTACTGGCGACTTCCGGCATCAATGTGCCGAAAATTTATGCCCAAGACTTGGTTCGGGGCTTTTTATTGCTCAACGACCTGGGCAACAAGACCTATCTCGATGTGATCGACGAAAGCAATGCCGATGCACTTTTCGAAGATGCACTGCAGGCCTTGCTGGCGTTTCAACAGTTGCCGATGGATGCGCCATTGCCCAGCTACGATGTCGCTCTCTTGCGCCGTGAGCTGGAGCTGTTTCCTGAGTGGTACGTCGGACGTGAACTGGCTGTCACGCTCAGTGCGCAGCAGCGTGAACAGTGGCAGCGGGTCAGTGACCTGCTGATCGACAGCGCCCTGGCGCAGCCCAAGGTGCTGGTGCATCGCGACTATATGCCTCGCAACCTGATGCTCAGCGAACCGAACCCAGGGGTGCTGGACTTTCAGGATGCGGTCTACGGCCCAGTGACCTACGACGTGACCTGCCTGTTCAAGGATGCCTTCCTCAGTTGGCCGCAGCCCCGGGTGCGTGGCTGGCTGGAGGGCTATTGGCACCAGGCCCGAGCGCTGGGGATTCCGGTCCAGGAAGACTTCGAGGAGTTCCTCCGGGCCAGTGACCTGATGGGCGTACAGCGTCACCTCAAGGTGATCGGTATCTTCTCGCGGATATGCCACCGCGATGGCAAGCCTCGTTACCTGGCCGACGTGCCACGGTTCTTTGCCTATATAGAAGCAGTGCTGGCCCGTCGTCCCGAATTGGCCGAGCTTTCGCAACTGCTGCTCAGCCTGCGCCAGCCAGCGGGAGCCGATGCATGAAGGCAATGATTCTGGCCGCCGGCAAGGGCGAGCGCATGCGCCCCCTGACCCTGGCCACCCCCAAGCCGCTGTTGCCTGTAGCCGGCATGCCCCTGATCGAATACCACCTGCTGGCGCTGGCCAAGGCGGGTTTTTGCGACATCGTCATCAACCATGCCTGGCTTGGCCAGCAGATCGAGGACGCCCTTGGCGACGGTCAACGCTGGGCCCTGAACATTCAGTACTCGGCGGAAAGCGAGCCTCTGGAAACCGCCGGCGGTATTTTCAAAGCCTTGCCCTTGTTGGGGGATGAACCGTTTCTGGTGGTCAATGGCGATATCTGGACCGACTACGACTTCGCCTCCTTGCGTCGGCCCCTGGCTGGACTGGCTCACCTGGTGATGGTGGATAACCCGGCGCACCATCCCAGCGGTGGCGATTTCTGCCTGCAGGACGGGATGTTGCACGATGCCCGGCCCGGAGCTGCAGCCCTGACCTTTAGTGGGATTTCGGTTCTGCATCCGAATTTGTTCCAGCACTGTGTCCCGGGCCCCTGCAAACTGGCACCGCTGTTGCGTGAGGCCATGGCCCGGGGACAGGTCAGCGGCGAGCATATGCAGGGGCAATGGATCGACGTGGGAACGGTCGAGCGTCTGGCGCAGGTCGAAGCCCTGCTGCAAGCGAGGCGCTGATATGTGGTGGCCAGGGACTCTGATCGGAGCCGGAGCGGGTTTTGCAATTGCCAGCATTCCGGGGGCCATGCTTGGTGCGTTGTTGGGGCAGGCTCTGGACCGGCGCCTGCAACTGCACAGCTGGGCGCATGTGCGTGAGCGCCTGGGCGGTCGCCCAGCGTTGCGCAATGATGAATTGCTGTTCGTGTTGCTGGGGCGCTTGGCGAAAAGTGATGGCCGGGTGGTGGATGGGCATATCCAGCAGGCGCGTCAGGAGATGCGTTCGCTGGACATGAACGATTCAGCCCAGCGCCGTGCCATTGCAGCCTTCAATCGAGGCAAGTCGGGCAATGACCGTCTGCGCGGTTATCTGCGGCGCCTGAGTGCCCAGCCCCATGCCGCGGAGGGTGTGTTGCGTGCCTGCTGGCGGATGGTTTGGGCCGATGGCCGGGTGGGTCCGGCGGAGCGTGAACTGATCCAGCTCTGGGGTAAATGGCTGGGCTGGACCACGGAACAGATCCAGGCGCTGGCGCAGGAGTATGGCCCGGCGCGCAGGTCGTTGGCCGAGGGAACCCTGACCTATCAGGAGGCGTTGCGCCTGTTGGGGGTTGCCGCCACTGCTGAACCGGCACAGATCAAGCGCGCCTATCGCCGCCTGCTTAGTCGTCATCACCCGGACAAGATCGCCGGTAGCGGTGCCAGTGCAGCCCAGGTGCGGGAGGCGACGGAAACGACCCGTGAATTGCACAGCGCCTATGCCCTGATACGCGAGCGCCGGGATTTCCGCTGAGGCGTGGCCGGGCCGCCATTGCCAGTCAGGCAGTGGCGGCTCGAGCTCTTCAGCTGTCGGTGTTCTGCGGGTTCAACCAGCCACGTACCCGGCGGAACAGCTGCTCTTGCTGGGCGGCATGATTGCCGGGCAGGGCTTTGAGGGCGATCTGGCTGAAGTTTGAATGCTTCAGGCGCTTGCTGGCTTGCAGTCGTTCCAGTGCCGCTTTCTGCGCAGCGCTTTTGTCGACATAGTAGAAATCTGCGATTGCCAGCTTCAGGGTCGGTGTCAGCTCTGCCAGTTGTGGCTTGCCATTGGCAGGTGTCTGGGCAGCCACCATCACCAGCTTCTGTACCTGGGAGGGCTGCTTTTCGCTCAGGTAGCGTGCGGCCCAGTAGGCGCCGGTGCCGTGGCCCAGGAGCACGATGCTGCGGGCATTCTGCTGTTCGGCGAAGGCCAGGGCTGCATCGATCCGGGTGAAGATGCGCTCGGCATCGGCCTTGACCTGTTCTTCGGTGCTTTCTGCGACGGCGCGGTCCGCCACGTCGGCTTCGCCACCGGCGGCTTGTTCGATGGGCTTGGCCTCGGCGCTGGCGTCTTTGGCGGTGTTGCTGATGTCCGCTGGCGGCGGTGCGGCCTCGACGATCCGCGGTTGTGCCGCTTCGCTGAGCATGTCCGGCAGGGTCAGGCTCAGGCTGCCCCAGTCAGTGTCCGGCAGTTTATTGCGCAGTGGGGCCACGGCTTGGGGCCAGTCGGCGCTTTCGCCGGCTCCCGGGAGGATAATCACCACGCCGTTGGGTTCGCTGGTGTTGGCCGGTTTCCACAGGGCCAGGAAGGTGTCGCCACCGGCTTGCAACTGCTGTTGCTCCTGGGCAGGCAACTGACGCTCCAGGGCGCTGGCATCTTCCTGGCTGCGTTCAGGCAGGGTTTGGCGTTGCGCCGGTTGTTCCTCGGGGCTCTTGGTTTCCGGGGCCGGGTCGGCGGCTTCCACAGAAAAGGTCCAAGGCAGGATCAGCGACAGGCACAATGCAGGCAGTGCCGAGCGGTGGACAAGGGGCATCGGATATTCCAGGCCAGAAGTAATTCCGGCAGCCTAATGGGTTGGTCAGTATTTGTCAGGGTGTGAGACTTCAGATGATGCGTTTTCGCTGCCTTCTGCTTATCGGCTGTCTGTGCCTTCCCTTGATAGGCGGGGCGGCACCGACGCCCCATGTGCCCACAGCACCCTTGAGCCACGAGCAGCGTCAATGGCTTGAACAACACCCGGAGTTGCGGGTGGGGCTGGTACTGCAGGCACCGTTCGCCCAATACGACCGGCGTCTGCAGCGCCTGTCCGGGGCTAACGTCGAACTGATGCAGACCTTGGCCCAGGCGCTGAAGATTGAACTCAGCTGGCGCAACTTTCCCGATCAGGCACAGCTGGAAAGAGCCCTGCGCGACGGCGAAGTGGACATGGCCCCCGGCCTGACCCAGACGCCCGCGGGCCTGAGGCTGTGGCTGTTCAGCGACCCTTATATGCGTGTGCCACAGCTGGTGGTGGGTGAGCGCAAGGGCGCGGGGGCCGTGGAACTGGAGAAGCTCGACAGCCAGGCCCGAGTCGCGGTGCGCATGCCCAGCGCGGTGGCCGATTACCTGCGCCTGACCTACCCCAACCTGAATCTGCAAGGGGTTCCCCTGGAGCGCCAGGCCCTGCAACTGCTGCTGAGCCAGCAAGCCCGTTATGCGGTTGTGGATGAAGCCCAGCTCAGTCGCCTGTCGGCGGAGGCAGAGTTTTCCGGGTTGGCGGTGGTGGGGGATATCGGCCTGCCGCAGCTGTTACGGGTAGCAACCCGTCGCGACTGGCCGGAGTTGGCCAGTATCGTAGAGGCCGGCTTGCACGCGATCCCGGCCAAGGAGCTGGAGCAATTGCACAGTCGTTGGCTGCAGCCCAAGTACCCGCGCCTGGGAGAATCCCCCGGCGTCTGGCAGAACCTCAGCCTACTGTTGATGATCCTGTTGCTGGCCAGCTTGGCGACTGTCTTCTGGCAGCGTCGTCAGCAACGCAGTCTGGAGCAGAGGTTGCTGGCGGCACGTGAGGATATCGCCCTGCGCGCCGCCAGCGAAGAAGCCCTGCGCCTGACCCAGTTTTCCATTGATCAAAGCACTGTGGGCATTCTCTGGGTCAACTGGGACAGTCATGTGCGTTATGCCAATCGGGCCGCTGAAGAGATGCTCGGTTATCCGGCGGGCGGAGTGATCGACCGCCCGCTGATCGATTTCGAACCCAACCTGCACATGGATCGCTGGCTCAACCTGTGGAAGCGTGCCCGGGCCAGTGAGGAGGGCGCGCAGAGTTTCGAGACCCAGTGCGTGCGTGCTGACGGCAGTATCCTGCCGGCGGACGTGTCCTTGAGCTTCCTGCGTTTTCGCGACAGTGAATACCTGGTGGTCTACCTCAATGACGTCACCGAGCGTCGTCGTGCACTGGCGGCGCTGCGGGAAAGCGAGGCGCGCCTGCAGGGTATCGCCGCCAACGTCCCGGGCCTGGTGTTCCGCCTGGAGCGAGCGCCGGTCACCGGGCAGATCGATTTCGCCTATATCAGTGAAGGCAGTGAAACCCTGGTGGGCTACTCGCCGGCGACGCTGGCCCACCGGGACACCGGCCTGCGCAGCCTGGTGCACCCGGACGACAAGGCCAGTTATCACCAGACCCAGGATCAGGCCCTGGACACCGATAGCGACTGGTCCTGGCAAGGTCGCATCCTGACCCGCCAGGGCCAGCAGCGCTGGGCCGAGATCAAGGCCATCACCCGCCGCCTGGATGACGGCGCTTTTGTCTGGGACGGCATTGTCTGGGACATCAGCGAAAGCAAGCGCATCGAGCTGGAGCTGGCCAGCTCCCGTGAGCAATTGCGGGAATTGTCGGCGCACCTGGAAAGCGTGCGCGAAGAAGAAAAGGCCCGCATTGCCCGGGAAGTCCATGACGAGCTGGGGCAGATGCTCACCGTGCTCAAGCTGGAAACCTCCATGTGCGAACTGGCCTATGCCCAACTCGACCCGGGCCTGCACGAACGACTCAACAGCATGAAGCGCCTGATTGCCCAATTGTTCCAACTGGTGCGCGACGTGGCCACGGCCCTGCGGCCGCCGATCCTCGATGCGGGCATCGCGTCGGCCATCGAATGGCAGGCCCGGCGGTTTGAAGCACGCACACAGATTCCTTGCCTGGTTCAAGTGCCGGATAACCTGCCGCGCCTGAGTGACGCCAAGGCCGTCGGCCTGTTTCGTATCCTCCAGGAGGCCCTGACCAATGTCATGCGCCATGCCCAGGCGCATACTGTGGAACTGACCCTGGCCCTGGAAGAGGGCGAGTTGTGCATGACCATCAGCGATGACGGCCTTGGTTTCGACACCGCCTCGGCACGCCCGACGTCCTTTGGCCTGGTGGGCATGCGCGAGCGGGTGCTGATCATGGGCGGCAGCCTGTCGCTGCACAGTGAACAGGGAGAGGGCACCCTCCTGAGTGTCCGGGTGCCCCTGGACCGAGAACAATAACGAGGAGACGCGCGTGATCCGTGTACTGGTAGCCGAAGACCACACCATTGTCCGCGAAGGCATCAAGCAGCTGATCGGCCTGGCCAAGGACCTGCTGGTGGTGGGCGAGGCGAGCAACGGTGAACAGCTGTTGGAAACCCTGCGCCAGGTGCCCTGTGAAGTGGTGCTGCTGGATATCTCCATGCCCGGGGTAAACGGCCTGGAAGCCATTCCACGGATTCGGGCCCTGAACAATCCCCCGGCGATCCTGGTGCTGTCGATGCATGACGAGGCGCAGATGGCGGCGCGTGCGCTGAAGATCGGCGCTGCCGGCTACGCCACCAAGGACAGCGATCCTTCACTGTTGCTGACGGCAATCCGCAAGGTGGCGTCCGGTGGGCGTTACATCGACCCGGACCTGGCGGACCGTATGGTCTTCGAGGTCGGCCTGACCGATGCCCGGCCCTTGCATTCGCTGCTTTCCGAGCGCGAGTTCTCGGTCTTCGAACGCCTGGCCCAGGGTGCCAACGTCAATGACATTGCTCAGCAACTGGCCCTGAGCAGCAAGACCATCAGCACCCACAAGGCGCGGCTGATGCAGAAGCTCAATATCACCTCCCTGGCGGAACTGGTGAAATACGCCATGGAGCACAAGCTGCTCTGACGTCATCTGCAGTGCTCTCTCCACCTCCCGGGGAGGGCACTTATTCATTTACGACATCCCCGCTTTCGGCCTTCTGCCGTTTCTTGCTGCTTGTAGCTTGCCGCTGGCCTCTGCCCTTATCCAATCCCGCCATCCTTGTAGGGCAATCCCTACACGCAACCTTCCAGGCGGCTGAGGCGAATCTCTCCTGCGCCCCGATTTGCGCGGCCTGCGGCCTCCACTAGGCTTGTTCCACAGCCGTCTAAAACAAAAGGTGTGGGTATGAGCGAGGTTGATTCAAGCGCTGGGGCCAACGATGTTCTGGTCAGCTTTCGTGGTGTGCAGAAAAGCTACGACGGTGAAAACCTGATCGTCAAAGACCTCAACCTGGATATTCGCAAAGGCGAGTTCCTCACCCTGCTGGGGCCGTCCGGGTCCGGCAAGACCACCAGCCTGATGATGCTGGCCGGTTTCGAGACCCCAACCGCCGGCGAGATCCAGCTGGCCGGGCGCTCCATCAACAATGTACCGCCGCACAAGCGCGACATCGGCATGGTGTTCCAGAACTACGCCTTGTTTCCGCACATGACCGTGGCCGAGAACCTGGGCTTTCCGCTGTCGGTGCGCGGCCTCAGCAAGACCGACATCAGTGAACGGGTCAAACGGGTGCTGAGCATGGTTCAGCTCGATGCCTTCGCCCAGCGTTATCCGGCGCAATTGTCCGGTGGCCAGCAGCAGCGTGTGGCCCTGGCCCGTGCCCTGGTGTTCGAGCCGCAGTTGGTGCTGATGGACGAACCCCTCGGTGCTCTGGACAAGCAACTGCGTGAACACATGCAGATGGAAATCAAGCATCTGCACCAGCGCTTGGGTGTGACCGTGGTCTACGTGACTCACGATCAGGGCGAGGCCCTGACCATGTCCGATCGGGTGGCGGTGTTCCATCAGGGCGAAATCCAGCAGATTGCCCCGCCGCGCACTCTTTACGAAGAGCCCAAGAACACCTTCGTCGCCAACTTCATTGGCGAGAACAACCGTCTCAACGGTCGGCTCCACAGCCATACCGGCGAGCGTTGCGTGGTGGAGCTGGGGCGTGGCGAAAAAGTCGAGGCGCTGGCGGTGAACGTCGGCCAGGTCGGTGGCCCGGTGACCCTTTCCATCCGTCCGGAGCGCGTGAGCCTTAACGGCTCCAGCGAACGCTGCGTCAACCGCTTCTCCGGGAGGGTGGCGGAATTCATCTATCTGGGCGACCACGTCCGGGTGCGCCTGGAAGTCTGCGGCAAGAGCGACTTCTTCGTGAAACAACCGATTGCCGAGCTCGATCCTGCGCTGGCGGTGGGCGACGTGGTGCCGCTTGGCTGGCAAGTCGAGCACGTTCGCGCGCTTGACCCGCTTCTAGAGGCGAATTGATCGCCCCCCTGCAACACCAACCTGCACGTGGAGAACACAATAATGTTGAGATCCCTGAAATTCACCGCCCCCCTCAGCGCTATCGCTGTGGCACTGGGCATGCTGGGTGCGGCACACGCCATGGCGGCGGGTCCCGACCTGACCGTGGTGTCCTTTGGTGGGGCGAACAAGGCGGCTCAGGTCAAAGCCTTCTACGCGCCTTGGGAAGCCGCAGGCCATGGCAAGATCGTTGCTGGCGAGTACAACGGCGAGATGGCCAAGATCAAGGCCATGGTCGATACCAAGAGCGTGTCCTGGGACCTGGTAGAGGTCGAGTCTCCTGAACTGTCCCGCGGTTGCGACGAGGACATGTTCGAGCAACTGGACCCGGCCCTGTTCGGCAAGAGCGAAGACTACGTCAAGGGTGCCATCCAGCCTTGCGGCGTGGGCTTCTTCGTCTGGTCCACGGTGCTGGCCTACAACGCCGACAAGCTGAAAGCAGCCCCCGCCAGTTGGGCCGACTTCTGGGACACCAAGCAGTTCCCGGGCAAGCGCGGTCTGCGCAAGGGCGCCAAGTACACCCTGGAGTTCGCCCTGATGGCCGACGGCGTCGCGCCCAAGGATGTCTATAAAGTCCTGGCTGGCAAGGACGGCCAGGATCGCGCCTTCAAGAAACTCGATGAGCTCAAGCCCTACATTCAGTGGTGGGAAGCCGGCGCCCAGCCGCCGCAGTACCTGGCTTCCGGCGACGTGGTCATGAGCTCGGCCTACAACGGCCGGATCGCCGCGGTGCAAAAGGAAAGCAACCTGAAAGTGGTGTGGAACGGCGGCATCTACGACTTCGATGCCTGGGCCATTCCCAAAGGCCTGGACAAGGATCGCGCTGAAGCCGCGAAGAAGTTCATCGCCTACTCGGTACAGCCGCAGCAGCAGAAAACCTATTCGGAAAACATTGCTTACGGCCCAGCCAACATCCAGGCCGTGCCGCTGCTGGCCAAGGACATTCTCAAGGACATGCCCACTACCCCGGAAAACATCGCCAACCAGGTGCAGATCGACGTCAGCTTCTGGGCTGACAACGGTGAGCAACTGGAGCAGCGCTTCAACGCCTGGGCAGCCAAGTAACCACCCCGCTGTTGTAGGAGCGAGCTTGCTCGCGAGGGCGTGATCGGCACCACCACCGATGTCGCCTGATGCGCCTTGTTCGCGGGCAAGCCCGCTCCTACCCCGGTGGTTTGTATTCGAAAGTTCGATTCGCGGAGTTTGTCATGACCATCACCGTTCCCTTGAACGCGGTCACCGGCCCGACCTTGAAGCAGCGGCTGGCCCGTGCCGAGCGGGTCAACCGCTGGAAGGCACAGGCCTTGATCGCGCCTCTGGTGCTGTTTCTGCTGCTGGTGTTCCTGGTACCGATTGTGGCGCTGCTGTACAAGAGCGTCGGCAACCCGGAAGTGGTCGGGGGCATGCCGCGCACTGTCGCGGCCGTGAGTGCCTGGGATGGTCGTGGCCTGCCCGCCGAAGCGGCCTACAAGGCCTTGAGCGAAGACCTGTTCGAAGCCCGCAAGAATCAAACCTTGGGCGATCTGTCCAAGCGCCTGAACATGGAGTTGGCCGGCTATCGCAGCCTGTTGACCAAGACCGCCCGTGCCTTGCCGTTCAAGGCCGAGCCCGAATCCTATAAAGAAGCCATGGAGAGTCTGGACGAGCGTTGGGGCGACCCGGCCTACTGGCAGGCGATCCGGCGCAACACCAGCAGCCTGACGCCCTATTATCTGCTGGCGGCGGTGGACCATCGCATCGATGACCTGGGGGAACTGGCCCCGGCCACCCCGGATCAGTCCATCTACCTGGACATCTTTGCCCGGACCTTCTGGATGGGCCTGGTGATCACCGCGATCTGCCTGGCGCTGGCCTATCCCCTGGCTTACCTGCTGGCCAACCTGCCGGCGCGCAAAAGCAATCTGCTGATGATCCTGGTGCTGCTGCCGTTCTGGACGTCGATCCTGGTGCGGGTAGCGGCGTGGATCGTGCTGCTGCAGTCCGGCGGCTTGATCAACAGTGCGCTGCTGGCCATGGGGGTGATCGATAAGCCGCTGGAGTTGGTGTTCAACCGCACCGGGGTCTACATCTCCATGGTGCATATCCTGCTGCCGTTCATGATCCTGCCGATCTACAGCGTGATGAAGGGCATCTCGCCCACTTACATGCGTGCAGCGATTTCCCTGGGCTGCCATCCATTCGCCAGCTTCTGGCGGGTGTATTTGCCGCAGACCTACGCCGGGGTCGGCGCCGGCTGTCTGCTGGTGTTCATCCTGGCCATCGGCTACTACATCACTCCGGCGCTGCTGGGCAGCCCGAACGACCAGATGGTCAGCTACTTCGTCGCCTTCTACACCAACACCAGTATCAACTGGGGCATGGCTACGGCCCTGGGCGGCCTGTTGTTGCTGGCGACCATCGTGCTCTATCTGATTTACAGCTGGCTGGTGGGCGCCAGTCGCCTGCGCCTGAGCTAAGGAGAGAATCGAAATGCTGAGCCCCTACATGTCGCCCGTTGAACGGGTCTGGTTCTACAGCTTGCGGATTCTCTGCGGCTTGATCCTGTTGTTCCTGGTATTGCCGGTGCTGGTGATCATCCCGCTGTCGTTCAACTCCGGGAGCTTTCTGGTGTATCCGCTGCAGGGCTTCTCGCTGCACTGGTACCAGGACTTCTTCGCTTCCGCCGAATGGATGCGAGCCCTGAAGAACAGCATCATTGTCGCCCCGGCCGCCACCTTGCTGGCGATGGTCTTCGGCACCCTGGCGGCGATCGGCCTGACCCGTGGCGACTTCCCCGGCAAGGCGCTGGTGATGGCCCTGGTGATTTCGCCGATGGTGGTGCCGGTGGTGATCATCGGCGTTGCCAGCTATCTGTTCTTTGCCCCGCTGGGCATGGGCAACAGTTTCTTCTCGCTGATCGTCGTGCATGCGGTGCTGGGGGTGCCCTTCGTGATCATCACCGTGTCGGCGACCCTGCAAGGCTTCAACCACAACCTGGTGCGGGCTGCAGCCAGCCTCGGCGCCTCACCATTGACCACCTTTCGCCGGGTGACCTTGCCCCTGATCGCGCCTGGGGTCATCAGTGGTGCGCTGTTCGCCTTCGCCACCTCGTTCGACGAAGTGGTGGTGACCCTGTTCCTGGCCGGCCCCGAGCAAGCGACGTTGCCACGGCAGATGTTCAGCGGTATCCGCGAAAACCTCAGCCCGACCATCGCCGCCGCCGCCACGCTGCTGATCGCCTTCTCGGTGATTCTGCTGCTGACTCTGGAATGGCTGCGTGGGCGCAGTGAGAAGTTGCGCACCGCCCAGGTGTGAGGTCCTTGGCCTTCCTGACGGGTGTTGCCAGGCGCGGCACCGGTCAGGGAGAGAAGGGAATTCGTCTGCTGAATAGGCGACAATCGACAATCCGCGACTACGCTTGTGCCGGCTCCTACCTTTATATAAGAGGCTGCGCACATGAGTATTTCCTCTTTCAAGATCGCCCACAAACTGCTCACCGGCAGCACCGCCATCGAACAGCTGGCCGCCGAGCTGACCCGACTGGATGTGGATAACCCGCTGATTGTCACCGATGCTGCGTTGCTCAAGTCGGGCACGGTGGAACTGGCCCTGGCACACCTGGGTGAGCGCAGTTATGAGATTTTCGACCGGGTGCAGCCGGACCCGGAGATCGCCATTGTCGAAGACTGCATGCAGGTCTACCGCGAGGGCGGGCATGACGGCCTGATCGGCCTTGGGGGCGGTAGCGCCATCGATATCGCCAAGAGTGTCGCGGCTTATGCGGGCTACCATGGCGCCCTGGAGGATCTGTTCGGCGTTGATCAGGTCCCGCGCAAAGGACCACCGTTGATCGCCATTCCCACCACGGCCGGCACTGGCTCGGAAGTGACCAACGTGGCCATCCTGTCGGACAAGGCGGCGCTGTTGAAGAAAGGCATTGTCAGTGATTACCTGCTGCCGGATGTGGCCCTGGTCAGTCCACAGATGACCTTGACCTGTCCCCGCAGCGTCACGGCCGCCAGTGGTGTCGATGCCCTGGTTCACGCTGTCGAGTCCTACCTGTCCCTCAACGCCTCATCCATCACCGACTCCCTGGCCATTGGTGCGATCAAACTGATCGTCAAGGCGTTGCCCAAGGCTTATGCCAACCCGGCCAACCTGCAAGCCAGGGAGGACATGGCCACCGCCAGCCTGATGGCCGGCATGGCCTTCGGTAATGCCGGGGTCGGGGCGGTGCATGCCCTGGCCTATCCGCTGGGTGGACGTTTTCATGTGTCCCATGGCGTCGGCAATGCCTTGCTGCTGCCCTATGTCATGACCTGGAACAAGATGGCCTGCGTTGAGCGTATGCAGGATATCGCCGAAGCCATGGGGGTCCAGACGGCGCATTTGAGTGCCAGCGAGGCCGCTGATCGGGCCGTGGAGGCAATGACTGCGTTGTGCGCTGCGGTGGAAATCCCCAGCGGCTTGCGCAGCTTTGGCGTGCCGGAGGAGGCCATCCCCGCCATGGCGTTGGAGGCCGCGGGTATTGAGCGCCTGATGCGCAATAATCCGCGCAAACTGAGTCCTGCCGATATCGAGAAGATCTATCGCGCGGCTTACTGAAGATCGCGGTTACGGTGTGCGCTCCAAAGCATGAGGTATACAATGCGCGCCATCGTGATTCTGCTCAAAAAAGGTGCGTCATGCAGCCCTTCGCTATTGCTCCGTCGATTCTCTCTGCCGACTTCGCCCGTCTGGGTGAGGAAGTGGACAATGTCCTGGCCGCTGGTGCCGACATCGTCCACTTCGATGTCATGGACAACCACTATGTGCCGAACCTGACCATCGGCCCGATGGTCTGTTCTGCACTGCGCAAGTATGGGATCACCGCGCCGATCGATGCGCACCTGATGGTGACTCCGGTGGATCGCATCATCGGTGACTTCATCGAGGCAGGCGCGACCTACATCACCTTTCACCCCGAAGCCACGCTGCATGTGGACCGTTCCCTGCAGATGATCCGCGAGGGCGGCTGCAAGGCCGGCCTGGTGTTCAATCCGGCGACCCCGCTGGACGTGCTCAAGTATGTGATGGACAAGGTCGACATGGTCCTGCTGATGAGCGTCAACCCGGGCTTTGGCGGGCAGAAGTTCATTCCTGGGACCCTCGACAAGCTGCGCGAGGCTCGGGCCCTGATCGACGCTTCCGGTCGCGATATCCGCCTGGAGATCGACGGTGGGGTGAACGTCGGCAACATCCGTGAGATCGCCGCCGCAGGCGCTGACACCTTTGTTGCCGGTTCGGCCATCTTCAATGCGCCGAACTATCAGGAAGTCATTGAGAAGATGCGCGCCGAACTGGCGCTGGCTCGGCCATGAGCGCATTTGAGCAGCTGTTCTCGGGGCGTTTGCCGCGACTGGTGATGTTCGACCTGGATGGCACCCTGGTCGATTCGGTGCCGGACCTCGCGGCCGCCGTGGATCAAATGCTGCTCAAGCTGGGGCGCAAGCCCGCGGGTATCGAGGCGGTGCGCGAGTGGGTCGGCAACGGTGCGCCGATGCTGGTGCGCCGGGCCCTGGCCAACAGCCTGGATGCCCAGGGTGTCGACGATGTCGAGGCGGAGCACGCTCTTGAGTTGTTCAACAGCGCGTACGAGGACAGCCACGAGCTGACTGTGGTCTATCCCGGTGTGCGCGAAACCCTCAAGTGGCTGCACAAGCAGGGCGTGGAAATGGCCCTGATCACCAACAAGCCCGAGCGTTTCGTCGCGCCATTGCTGGATCAGATGAAGATCGGCCGGTATTTCCGCTGGATCATCGGCGGCGACACCCTGCCGCAAAAAAAACCCGACCCGGCGGCACTGTTCTTCGTGATGAAGATGGCCAGCGTACCGGCGTCGCAGTCGCTGTTCGTCGGCGACTCGCGCAGCGATGTGCTGGCGGCCAAGGCGGCGGGGGTCAAGTGCGTGGCGCTGAGCTACGGCTATAACCACGGCCGGCCGATTGCCGAGGAGTCGCCGGCGCTGGTGATCGACAACTTGCGGGCGCTGATCCCCGGTTGCTTAGAACCAGCCGCTGAGATAACGTTGCCCGACGCTGTTCCATCCCCTTCTGGAAATTCCATCGTGGTGGTCACTCGCAAACTCTGGATGAAAGTCATCAAGGCCTTGGCCCGTTGGCGTTGGCGCGCCTGATTTTTGTCTGGCCGGCCCTGCCGGCACGTTTGCATACCTGACTGTTAGATCCTCAAGCCACGAGGCACCCCATGATTCGCGAAGAATTCCTGCGTTTGGCCGCAGCCGGTTACAACCGTATCCCGCTGGCCTGCGAAACCCTTGCCGACTTCGACACGCCGCTGTCGATCTACCTGAAACTGGCCGATCAGCCCAACTCCTACTTGCTGGAGTCGGTGCAGGGCGGTGAGAAGTGGGGGCGCTATTCGATCATCGGCTTGCCGTGCCGCACCGTATTGCGCGTGCATGGGCACCAGGTCAGCGTGAGCCATGACGGTGTCGAGATCGAGAGCCATGAAGTGGCTGATCCGCTGGCTTTCGTCGAGGAATTCAAAGCCCGTTACAACGTGCCGACCATCGCCGGCCTGCCGCGCTTCAACGGTGGCCTGGTGGGGTATTTCGGTTATGACTGCGTGCGTTATGTCGAGCCGCGCCTGGGCCAGTGCCCGAATCCAGACCCGATCGGCGTGCCGGATATCCTGCTGATGGTCTCCGATGCGGTGGTGGTGTTCGACAACCTGGCGGGCAAGATGCACGCCATCGTGCTGGCCGACCCCAGCCAGGACAACGCCTTCGAGGCCGGGCAAGCGCGCTTGCAGGAGTTGCTTGCGCAACTGCGCCAGCCGATCACGCCGCGTCCCGGGCTGGATTTCAGCAAGCAGCAGGCGGCCGATCCGGTATTCCGCTCCAGCTTCACCCAGGCGGACTACGAGCGAGCCGTGGACACCATCAAGGAGTACATCCTGGCCGGTGACTGTATGCAGGTGGTGCCGTCCCAGCGCATGTCGATTGACTTCAAGGCTGCGCCCATCGATCTGTACCGGGCGTTGCGCTGCTTCAACCCGACGCCCTATATGTACTTCTTCAACTTCGGCGACTTTCATGTAGTGGGCAGTTCGCCGGAAGTGCTGGTGCGGGTCGAGGACAACCTGATTACCGTGCGGCCGATTGCCGGCACCCGTCCGCGGGGCGCTACTGAGGAAGCCGACCTGGCCCTGGAACAGGACCTGCTGTCGGATGCCAAGGAAATCGCCGAGCACTTGATGCTGATCGATCTGGGGCGCAACGACACCGGTCGCGTATCCGAAATTGGCTCGGTGAAGCTCACCGAGAAGATGGTGATCGAGCGTTATTCCAATGTGATGCACATCGTCTCCAACGTCACCGGTCAACTGAAAGCCGGGCTGACGGCGATGGACGCCCTGCGGGCGATCCTGCCGGCGGGGACGTTGTCCGGGGCGCCGAAGATTCGCGCCATGGAAATCATCGACGAGCTGGAGCCGGTCAAGCGTGGGGTCTACGGCGGCGCTGTGGGTTACTTCGCCTGGAACGGCAACATGGATACTGCCATTGCCATTCGCACGGCGGTGATCAAGAGCGGTGAGCTGCATGTACAGGCCGGTGGCGGGATTGTCGCCGACTCAGTGCCGACCCTGGAGTGGGAAGAGACGCTGAACAAGCGTCGCGCAATGTTCCGTGCCGTGGCGCTGGCAGAACAAACCCCCGCATCCAAGGTTTGAGGAGTTTCCATAATGTTGCTGATGATCGATAACTACGACTCCTTCACCTACAACGTCGTCCAGTATCTGGGCGAGTTGGGTGCCGAAGTGAAAGTGGTACGCAATGACGAGCTGACCGTGGCTGAAATCGAAGCCCTCAAGCCCGAGCGTATCGTGGTCTCGCCTGGCCCTTGCACGCCGACCGAGGCCGGTGTCTCCATCGAGGCGATCAAGCATTTCGCCGGCAAGCTGCCGATTCTGGGCGTGTGCCTGGGCCACCAGTCCATCGGCCAGGCTTTTGGCGGCCAAGTGGTGCGAGCCCGGCAAGTGATGCACGGCAAGACCAGCCCGGTGTTTCACCGTGACCTGGGGGTGTTCAACGGTTTGAACATGCCGCTGACCGTGACCCGTTACCATTCCCTGGTGGTCAAGCATGAGAGCCTGCCCGAGTGCCTCGAAGTCACGGCTTGGACCCAGTTGGAAGACGGCTGCGTCGACGAAATCATGGGGCTGCGCCACAAGACGCTGAATATCGAAGGGGTGCAATTTCACCCCGAGTCTATCCTCACCGAGCAGGGCCACGAGCTGTTCGCCAACTTCCTCAAACAGAGCGGCGGCACGCGCTAAGGACTTTTCATGGATATCAAGACTGCCCTGAGCCGTATTGTCGGCCATCTGGACCTGAGCACCGATGAGATGCGCGATGTCATGCGCGAGATCATGACTGGCCAATGCACCGATGCGCAGATTGGCGCCTTCATGATGGCCATGCGCATGAAAAGCGAAAGCATCGACGAGATCGTCGGCGCGGTATCGGTGATGCGTGAACTGGCTGACACGGTCGAACTGAAAACCCTAGACGGTGTGGTGGATGTGGTCGGCACCGGTGGTGACGGTGCGAACATTTTCAACGTTTCCACAGCGTCTTCCTTTGTTGTTGCCGCCGCCGGCTGCACCGTCGCCAAGCATGGTAACCGTGCGGTATCCGGCAAGAGCGGCAGCGCCGATCTGTTGGAGGCGGCCGGGATCTACCTGAACCTGACGCCAATCCAGGTCGCGCGCTGCATCGACAACGTCGGCATCGGCTTCATGTTTGCCCAGTCTCATCACGGCGCCATGAAGTATGCCGCCGGCCCGCGCCGAGACCTCGGCCTGCGCACCCTGTTCAACATGCTTGGCCCGCTTACGAATCCGGCCGGCGTGAAACATCAGGTGGTGGGAGTATTCACTCAGGCCTTGTGCCGGCCATTGGCCGAGGTTTTGCAACGTCTGGGCAGCAAACATGTGCTGGTGGTGCATTCCCAGGATGGCCTGGACGAGTTCAGCCTGGCGGCGCCGACCTATGTTGCCGAGCTGAAGAATGACCAGATCACCGAGTACTGGGTACAGCCCGAGGACTTGGGCATGAAGAGCCAGAGTCTGTTTGGCTTGGTGGTGGAGAGCCCGGCGGCGTCCCTTGAGCTGATCCGCGATGCCCTGGGACGACGCAAGACCGAGCACGGCCAGAAGGCCGCCGAGATGATTGTGCTCAATGCCGGTGCGGCGCTGTATGCCGCGGATCATGCCAGCAGCTTGAGAGAGGGCGTGGCCCTGGCGCACGATGCCTTGCACACCGGCTTGGCCCGGGAAAAGCTCGAGGAGCTGGGCGCCTTTACCGCGGTGTTCAAGCAGGAGAATGAAGGATGAGTGTGCCGACAGTTCTGGAAAAAATCCTCGCCCGCAAGGTTGAGGAAGTTGCCGAGCGCAGCGCTCGCGTCAGTCTGGCCGAGCTGGAGAGCCTGGCGCGGGCAGCCGATGCGCCGCGGGGTTTCGCCAGGGCGCTGCAGGAGCAGGTCAAGCTCAAGCAGCCGGCGGTGATTGCCGAGATCAAGAAAGCTTCGCCGAGCAAAGGCGTGATCCGCGAGAATTTCGTGCCGGCAGAGATCGCCAAGAGCTACGAGAAGGGCGGTGCCACTTGCCTGTCGGTGTTGACTGACGTCGATTACTTCCAGGGGGCCGATGCCTACCTGCAGCAGGCCCGCGCGGCCTGCAAACTGCCGGTGATCCGCAAGGATTTCATGATCGATCCCTACCAGATCGTCGAAGCCCGTGCCCTCGGTGCCGACTGTGTGCTGCTGATTGTCGCTGCGCTGGACGACCAGCGGATGGCCGAGTTGGCCACGGTGGCCAAGGGCGTCGGTCTGGATGTGCTGGTGGAAGTGCACGACGGCGACGAGTTGGAGCGGGCGCTGAAGACCCTCGACACACCGTTGGTCGGGATCAACAACCGCAATCTGCATACCTTCGAAGTCGACCTGGAAACCACTCTCGACCTGCTGCCGCGGATTCCTCGCGATCGCCTGGTGATTACCGAGAGCGGCATTCTCAACCGTGCCGATGTCGAGCTGATGGAAATCAGTGATGTCTATTCGTTCCTGGT
The DNA here is from genome assembly GCF_017491625.1 of Pseudomonas sp. 50_B. Lineage (NCBI taxonomy): Bacteria > Pseudomonadati > Pseudomonadota > Gammaproteobacteria > Pseudomonadales > Pseudomonadaceae > Pseudomonas > Pseudomonas sp. 50_B. Next base: position 12,568 of record NZ_JAFGYX010000014.1, on the reverse strand, counting down.
GGGCGAGGCATTCATGCGCGCCGAGAGCCCGGGCAGCGAGTTGCAACGCTTGTTCTTCCCTGAGCGCGGCGTGCCGGTCAGCGGTTCGACCCTGGACTGAACCTGAAACAATGAATAAGCCGGCGATGCCGGCTTTTTCGTATCTATTGCAAAGGATTCCCACTGTCATGACCCAACCCCTTGCCTTGACTGTCGAAGCTGGCCTGCAGGCCGAGCAGGATCTGCTGGCGCTGGTGTGTGCTGGCGAGCAGGAGTTTGGGCTGCTGTTCTGGCAGCCCAGCGATCGGGCGCTGGTGATGCCTCGGCGCTTGAGTCGCCTGCCGGGGTTCGAGCAGGCCAGCCAGGCGTCGGCGGCCAACGGCTGGCCGGTGCTGCTGCGGGAAACCGGCGGTGAGCCGGTGCCGCAATCGGCAGCCACGGTGAATATTGCGCTGGTTTATGCGCCACCGCGCAGCGAGGGGGATCAGGGGCGGATCGAAACGGCCTATCGGCGTCTGTGCCAGCCGATTTGCGATCTGCTCAGTGAGCTGGGAGGCAATCCGTCGTTGGGGGAGGTGGACGGCGCCTTTTGCGATGGACGTTTCAACGTCAATCTGGAGGGGCGCAAGATGGTTGGTACAGCCCAGCGCTGGCGTCAGAGCAAAGGCGGACAGCGCCCGGTGGGGCTGGTACACGGTGCCCTGCTGTTGGATAACGAGCGCGACTCCATGGTGGGGGCGGTCAATACCTTCAATCAGGCTTGCGGCCTGGAGCAGCGTTGCCGGGCTGAAAGCCACATCGCCCTGCATGAGGCATTTACCGCAGAGAATGCCGTGGCCCGGCTGGACAGCCTGTACCGGCAGATGCTCAAGAGCTTTCTGCCGGGTTAGCGGGTGCCGAACACCACCATGGTCTTGCCTTTGACGTGAACCAGGTTGCGTTCCTCAAGATCCTTGAGGACGCGGCCGACCATTTCTCGGGAGCAGCCGACTATCCGGCCGATCTCCTGACGGGTGATCTTGATCTGCATGCCGTCAGGGTGGGTCATGGCATCCGGTTGCTTGCACAGCTCCAGCAGGCAGCGGGCAACCCGTCCGGTCACGTCGAAGAACGCCAGGTCGCCGACCTTGCGCGTGGTATTGCGCAGGCGCTGGGCAATCTGCCCGCTGAGGACGTAGAGAATGTCCGGGTCGTTCTGCGACAACTCGCGAAACTTGATGTAGCTGATCTCGGCGACTTCGCATTCCACTTTGGCCCGTACCCAGGCGCTGCGCTGCTGTTCGTGCCCGGCCTCTTCGAAAAGCCCCAGTTCACCGAAGAAATCCCCGGCGTTGAGGTAGGCGATGATCATCTCCCGGCCATCGTCGTCCTCGATGAGGATGGTCACCGAGCCCTTGATGATGAAATACAGGCTGTCGGACACATCACCGGCGCAGATGATGTTGCTCTTGGCCTGATACCGGCGGCGTTGACAGTGCATCAGCAACTTGTCGAGATTTTTGATCCTGGGGGTGGGGGCAATAGCAACCATGGTTGTATCCCGAGAAGACTGCACGGTATGAGGTGATTTTTATGGGCGTAAAACGAGGACGTTGAACGCTGGCTAAGCGCCAGTCATTTGGCGTCAGCTTAACAGACACATCCTTGACGGATTTAAGATTTTTCTTGGTGAAGATCGGTAATCTGCTGTGAACATGCAAAGCGCAGCCCGGGCAAAACCCTGTGCTAAGCTGGCGACCCTTTTTTTACAGTGGAGTCTTGGCGATGAAGGCACGCATCCAATGGGCTGGCGAAGCCATGTTCCTCGGTGAGTCGGGCAGTGGCCACGTTGTGGTGATGGACGGTCCGCCAGAAGCCGGTGGACGCAACCTGGGTGTTCGCCCCATGGAGATGCTCCTGCTCGGTGTGGGTGGTTGCAGCAATTTCGACGTGGTCAGCATCCTGAAGAAGTCGCGCCAGGCGGTTGAAAGCTGTGAGGCCTTTCTTGAAGCCGAGCGTGCAACCGAGGACCCGAAGGTCTTTACCAAGATTCACATGCATTTCGTGGTCAAGGGGCGTGGGCTGAAGGAGGCTCAGGTCAAGCGGGCCATCGAACTGTCTGCCGAGAAGTATTGCTCGGCTTCGATCATGCTCGGGGCTGCTGGCGTGGCCATTACCCACGATTACGAAATCGTCGAGTTGGGTTGAGCCGGGACGCAGTTCGTCGGCAAAGGAAAAGGGCGCCTCAAGAGCGCCCTTTTTTGTGTTCGGTACTGGCCGGGATCAGATCCGATAGGTGCTCTTGGTCATGACCTTGGCCAACAGGCTCATGCCGAACTTCACCGGTGCCGGGAAGCGGAAGCCGCCCGCTTCGAGAGCGGTTTCTGCGTGGTGCTCTTCGTCGATGCGCATCTGCTCCAGGATGGCCCGGGACTTTTCGTCTTCTGCCGGTAGTTGTTCCAGGTGTTCGTTCAGGTGCTTGCAGACCTGGTCTTCGGTGGCGGCGACGAACCCCAGGCTGACTTTGTCGCTGATCAGGCCGGCGGCGGCGCCGATGCCGAATGACAGGCCGTAGAACAACGGGTTGAGAACGCTCGGGTGGCTGCCCAGTTGGCGGATGCGCTGTTCGCACCAGGCCAGGTGGTCGATTTCCTCTTCGGCGGCATGCTCCATGGCCTGGCGTACCTGGGGCAGTTTGGCGGTCAGGGCCTGGCCCTGGTAGAGCGCCTGGGCGCAGACTTCCCCGGTGTGATTGATACGCATCAGGCCGGCGACGTGCCGGGTATCCTCGTCACTCATCTGCGCTTCCGGCTGCACTATGGCCGGTGACGGGCGATAAGGTTGGCCGCTGAAAGGCAGCAGCGTACGCATTGCCATGTCGGCTTGCAGCAGCAGACGGTCAATCGGCGAGTAGTGACGTTGGGTAGTCATGCTTATCTCCGGGAAGAATCACGGCGGCCAGTTTACTCCAATCGACAGGGTGAAAACTGCGCTGGATCAGCGCACCCTCGCCTGGGAGTGGGCGAGAGGGCGCGGCACATGAGTGTTAGCAGGGCAATCAGCCCGGAGGCCAGTTCATCTGACGCTGACCCAGTACGTGCATATGAATGTGGTAGACGGTCTGACCGCCCAGCTCATTGCAGTTCATCACCACCCGGAAGCCGTCCTCGCAACCTTGCTCCTTGGCCAGGCGCTGGGCGGTGAACAGGATGTGTCCGGCCAGGGTTTTGTCGTCCTCGGTGAGGTCGTTGAGGGTGCGAATGGGCTTCTTCGGTATGACCAGGAAGTGCACCGGTGCTTGCGGAGCAATATCGTGGAAGGCCAGAACCTGGTCGTCCTCGTAGATGATCTTCGCGGGTATTTCTCTGTTGATGATCTTGGTGAACAGAGTATCCACAGCTGTTTCTCCATTGGGTTGGTCCGGGGTGAGTGTACTCAGGCTCACAATGTGCGCCCAGTCCGAACATCTAACGTGGGCAATAGGCCCGATTGAAGTAACCGACGATCTTGCGGGTCAGCCAGCGAGAGCCCAGGCGGCTGCTGAAGGCCATCCAGCGGTTCAAGCGGCCGGGGATGATGATGGCACGGTTCTTTTCCAGGGCCCGGACTGCGTACAACGCGACTTCTTCGGGGCTCATGAGCAACTTGCTGTCCTTGAGCTTCTGGGTGTCCATCTGGGCGGTGCGGAAGAATGCGGTGCGGGTGGGGCCGGGGCACAGCACCGAGACCTTGACCGCGCATTTTTTCAGCTCTTCGCGCAGCCCTTCGGAAAAGTGCAGGACATAGGCCTTGCTGGCGTAGTAGGTACTCATCCAGGGGCCGGGATAGAAGGCCGCTACCGAGGCGACGTTGAGTATCTGTCCTCCACCCAGCAGGGCCATGCTGTTGCCCAAGGCGTGGCAAAGGCGGGTCAGCGCGAGGATGTTGACCTCGATCAGGTCTTGTTCGGTCATCCAGTCCTGGGCCAGGAAAGGGCCGCTGGTACCGATCCCGGCGCAGTTGACCAGCAGATCGATCTGGCGGTCGCCTTCCTCCAGTTCCAGCAGGAAGCCGGACAGTCGCAGGGGCTCTCCCAGATCGCAGGCCCGGAACAATACTTCGACGCCGAAGCGTTGGGTCAGCTCCAGGGCGATGCATTCCAGCTGATCACGCTGGCGGGCCACGAGAATCAGGTTGCGGCCACGCCGGGCCAGTGCTTCGGCAAGGGCCAGGCCTATGCCGCTGGAAGCACCAGTGATCAGAGCGTAACGGGTCATGCATTTCTCCATCGCAACGGCCAGCGGCCTGCGACAGGAAGGGTCGCAGGCTGGGGCGCGTTTATTCTTGCTCGGATTCTACAGGGGCGGCGATGTCCGCTGGTTCAGCATCTTCATCGGCGCTGCCGGAATCGATGGTTTCGCTGTAGCTGGTTTCGCTGTAGCTGTCTTCCAGGGAGCTCAGGCCGCCGGCCACCACACCCACGATCAGGACGGCGATCAAGACTACCCACATCCAGGACAGGACCTTGACGGCGGTGGTGTTGGGTGGAGGTGGCGCGCCGTAGCGGTTGGCCACGTTGCTGCCCGGGCTGACCATCAGCACCAGCGGGAACACGCTGCCGACGATAGGGACGAAGTTCAGCAGCCACAGCCAGCCCGACCAGCCGAGGTCGTGCAGGCGCTGCACGCTGATCTGGATGCTGACGACGATGAAGCCGATGAAGACCACTGCCCCACCAGTAATTCCAAGGACAGTGAGCAGTGTGGAGTTGAACATTGCGGCGGACAGGATGCCGAAGAAGGCACCCACACCGATCACTGCCAGCATGGCCACCGTCAGGACCAGGGTCCAGGCCAGATAGCGCAGGCGACCGATGCGGCCTTCGAAACTGAAGACATTGAGTGTGGCGTATTGGGGGAGGGCATCGCCCACCGCCGCTTGCGGGGGCGCATAGGGCGACGCGCTGATGCTGGCGGCCGTGGGCGTGGGGGTTACTGCATCGAGGTTCAACTGCAACGAGGGCTCGGATTCGATGCGGGCATCGATCCCGGTGTTCTTCAACGCTTCCAGGTAGCGCTGGGCATCGGCCTGAGTCAGGTCGCGCTTGAGTTCCACCTGTTGGCCACTGAACAGGCGTTCCACGGCAGCGACGTCGCTTTTGAACAGTTCGGCCAGGTTCAGTTGGGCGGTGGATTTTTCCACGCCGGGCAGCAATGTGCCGTCGAAAACAATCTTGTAGCGGGTCTCGCTCATGGGGGCATCCCTGTCGCTTGAAAAGAAGGCTTACATAAAAGGCCGACAGTTTAAGGCCAGTGCCCCCCGGCTGGCCAAAAAACAATGAGAACTGGTTAGCGTGGCCAGCGTTTAATGAGTTGCGCCGAGCGTTCCTGAGCGGCCTGATATTCGCTGTCCAGGCGGGCAATCAGTTGATCGACGCTGGGCAGGTCGTTGATCTCACCGACGCCCTGGCCGGCAGACCACACGGTTTTCCAGGCCTTGGCTTCGTCGCTGATGGGTTTGAGCTTGGAGCCGAAATTGACTTCGCCTTTACCTTGCAGGGCTGCCAGGTCGAAACCAGCGTTTTCCAGGCTCTGGCGCATGAAGCTGGCAGGGACCCCGGAGACGGCGGCAGTGTGCACGATATCCGCAGCGCGAGAGTTGAGCAGCATCTCCTTATAGGCGTCCGGTGCATGGCTTTCGGTGGTGCCGATAAAACGGGTGCCCAGATAGGCCAGGTCGGCGCCCAGCAGCTGTGCGGCGAGAATCTCGTGACCGCGGTTCAGGCAGCCGGCCAGCAACAGGGTCTTGTCGAAGAACTGGCGAATCTCGGCAATAAGGGAGAACGGGCTCCAGGTTCCGGCATGTCCGCCCGCCCCTGCCGCTACAGCGATCAGTCCGTCGACTCCGGCCTCTGCAGCTTTCTCCGCATGCCGGCGGGTGGTCACGTCATGGAATACCAGCCCGCCATAGCTGTGTACGGCGTCTACCACTTCCTTGACCGCGCCCAGGCTGGTGATGACGATCGGCACCTGGTGTTCGATGCAGATCTGTAAATCCGCCTGTAGACGCGGGTTGCTGTTGTGCACGATCAGGTTCACTGCGTAGGGGGCAGGGTTCTCCAATTTGGCCAACCCTGCTTCGATCTCCTCTAGCCAGGCCTTGAAGCCACTGCTTTCACGCTGGTTGAGGGCAGGGAAGCTGCCTACCACGCCATTGCGACAGCAGGCCAGAACCAGTTCAGGGTTGGAGATCAGGAACATTGGCGCCGCCACCAGAGGCAGGCGCAGGCGTTGTTCGAGCAGAGCGGGCAGTGACATTGGAGTACCCCCAGTGGAAGCGACTAGTAAGAGTTAGAACGGCCGTACAACGACCAAAATTACAATAGCCAGCAATATCAGGACCGGTACTTCATTGAACCAGCGATAAAAGACATGGCTGCGGGTGTTTTCGCCACGGGCAAAACGTTTCACTTGAGCGCCGCACATGTGGTGGTACCCGATCAGGATCACCACCAGGGCCAGTTTGGCGTGCATCCAGCCACCCTGGCCGAAGTAGGCGCTGGGATTGAGGCTGATCAACCAGATGCCAAAGATCAGCGTGGCGATCATTGCCGGCCCCATGATGAAGCGATACAGCTTGCGCTCCATGAGGCAGAAGCGCTCACGGCTGATGCTGTCTTCGCTTTGAGCGTGATAGACGAACAGGCGCGGCAGGTAGAAAAGGCCGGCAAACCAGCAGACCACACTGACGATGTGAAAGGCTTTGAGCCATAGATAGAGCATTTTTAGTTATTCCCAGGTTCACGGTGGCGAAGATAGTAGAGGGTAGAGCGGCCGCACGTCACCTTGACGGTTGTCGCAGGGGCGCGCCACCCCTATTATCGGCAGCTTTCCAGTGGGTTCGTTGAGGGCAGGTTTATGGTCAAGGTCGGTATTGTCGGCGGCACGGGTTACACCGGTGTCGAACTGCTGCGTCTGTTGGCACAGCATCCGCAGGCGCGAGTGGAAGTCATCACTTCGCGATCCGAGGCGGGCCTGGCCGTAGCCGACATGTACCCGAACCTGCGCGGTCACTATGACGGCCTGGCTTTCAGCGTGCCGGATATCAAGACGCTGGGTGCCTGTGATGTGGTGTTCTTCGCAACGCCCCACGGTGTAGCCCATGCACTGGCCGGCGAGTTGCTGGCGGCTGGGACCAAGGTCATCGATTTGTCGGCGGACTTCCGTCTGCAGGATGCCGATGAGTGGGCCAAATGGTACGGCCAGCCCCACGGCGCACCTGAGCTGCTGGATGAGGCGGTCTACGGACTACCGGAAGTCAACCGCGAGCAAATAAAGACGGCTCGTCTGATTGCCGTTCCCGGGTGCTATCCAACGGCCACCCAGCTGGGCTTCCTGCCATTGCTGGAGGCCGGTCTTGCCGACACCACGCAGTTGATCGCTGATTGCAAGTCCGGTGTCAGTGGAGCAGGCCGTGGTGCCAGCGTTGGTTCGCTGTACTCGGAAACCTCCGAGAGCATGAAGGCCTATGCGGTCAAAGGGCATCGTCACTTGCCGGAAATACGCCAGGGTCTGCGTCGGGCGGCAGGCAAGGACGTCGGCCTGACCTTTGTGCCGCATCTGACGCCAATGATTCGCGGCATTCACTCGACGCTCTACGCGACCGTGGTGGACCGCTCGGTTGATCTGCAAGCGCTGTTTGAGAAGCGTTATGCCAACGAGCCTTTCGTTGATGTGATGCCGGCGGGCAGTCATCCTGAGACTCGCAGTGTGCGTGGTGCCAACGTATGTCGGATTGCCGTGCACCGGCCACAGGATGGTGATCTGGTGGTGGTGCTGTCGGTCATCGACAATCTGGTCAAGGGGGCTTCCGGCCAGGCGGTGCAAAACCTCAACATTCTGTTCGGCTTGGACGAGCGCCTGGGGCTGTCCCACGCTGGCATGCTGCCTTAAGGTCGGTTTAGAGGTGAACAGAAAGGCCCGTTTGACGGGCCTTTCTGCGTTCTGCGGGCAACTGGATGACTATTGATATACCGTAACAATAGTTGACCGCTTTTCTGGGAGAAGCGGATAATGCGCGTCATTACGCAGTATGGCGGCTTAACGCCGGGAGATAGTCAGCATGAGCGTTGAATCCTTCACCCCCACGGCTTTGCAATTCACTCAAGGTGCAGCGCACAAGGTGAAGACCCTGGTCGACGAAGAGGGTAATGATCGCTTGAAGCTGCGCGTATTCGTTACGGGCGGCGGTTGTTCGGGGTTCCAGTACGGTTTCACTTTCGATGAGGAAGTGGCCGAGGACGACACCATCGTCGAGCGCGAAGGCGTAAGCCTGGTGGTCGACCCGATGAGTTTCCAATACCTGGCCGGTGCTGAAGTGGACTACCAGGAAGGTCTGGAAGGTTCGCGGTTCGTGATCAAGAACCCCAATGCCACCACTACTTGTGGTTGCGGGTCCTCGTTCTCGATCTGATCAGTCGGCAAAAACCGGATAGCAAAACGCCGCAGTGTCTAACGACTCTGCGGCGTTTTGCTATCTGGCGTTCAAGCCGGGTAGATAGCGCCCAGTACACGCAGGCCGCGGGCGCCTGTGACGCTGGGCCGGTTGGCGGCGATGCCTTCCAGGCAGCAATGGGCCAGCCAGGCGAAGGCCATGGCTTCTACCCAGTCGGGGTCCACGCCATAAATGGCGGTACTGTTGACCTGTGTCCCGGGCAGTAGCGTGCTGAGGCGCCGCATCAATGTGCCGTTATGGGCTCCGCCGCCACAAACCAAAAGCTCCTGGGTGCCGACTTGTGCGGCCTGCAGCGAGTCGACGATGGTCAGTGCCGTCAGTTCCAGCAGGGTGGCCTGTACATTTTCTGCGGGGATGGCGGGATGCTGGGCCAGATGCTGATTCAGCCACTGGAGGTTGAATACCTCGCGCCCCGTGCTCTTGGGGCCTTGAGTGGCGAAGAAGGGATCGCTGAGCAGGGTCTTCAGAAGGGCCTGGTCAAGCTGGCCGCTGGCCGCCCATTGGCCGTTGCGGTCGAAGGTTTCAGCCCGTTGAGTCTGTATCCATGCATCGAGCAGCACGTTGCCGGGGCCGCAATCAAAGCCGGCGACCGGTTTGGCGGTTTCGATCAGGCTCAGGTTGCTGAAGCCACCGACGTTCAGAACGGCGCGCTTTCCGGAGCGCTGCTCGAACAGGGCTTCGTGGAAGGCGGGGACCAGAGGGGCGCCTTGGCCGCCGGCAGCCACGTCGCGACTGCGGAAGTCGCTGATAACGGTGATACCGGTGAGTTCTGTGAGCAATGCTGGGTTGCCGATCTGCACGGTAAAACCGCGGCTTGGCTCATGGCGCACGGTCTGCCCGTGACTGCCTATGGCGCGAATGTCTTGAGGCTGGAGTTGTTGTTGCTGCAGAAGGCTTTGGATGCCCTGGGCAGCCAGCTTGACCCAGTGTTGCTGGGCCATGGCGGAACGGGCGATCTCGTCAGGGCCGCTGGCGCACAAACTCAGGAGTTCGGCGCGCAGGGTCTCTGGCATGGGGATGTAGTGGGTAGCGATCAATCTGATCGCCGGGCTTTGCTCGATCAGGGCAATGTCCAGGCCGTCGAGGCTGGTTCCGGACATTACTCCTATGTAGAGCGCCATGGCTCAGCGCTTGCTCGAGGCCAGCATGGTGGCCTTTTCCTGGTCCATCCGAGCCATAAGAGGCTGGCTCTGTTGGAGGAAGCGAGCTCGCTCGGCCTTGGCAATAGGGTCAGCCATCGGCAGTTTCTGGCCCAGAGGGTCTACGTGGACGCCGTTGACCTGGAACTCGTAGTGCAAGTGAGGGCCGGTAGACAGGCCTGTGGTGCCGATATACCCAATGACCTGACCCTGTTTCACGGAGCCGCCGGTCTTGACGCCCTTGGCAAAGCCTTGCATGTGGCCATACAGGGTCCTGTAGGTGTTGCCGTGCTGAATGATCACGGTGTTGCCGTAACCACCGCGGCGGCCCGCCAGCAGAACCTTTCCGTCACCGGCAGCCTTGATCGGCGTGCCTCGTGGGGCGGCGTAGTCGACGCCCTTGTGAGCGCGGATCTTGTTCAGAATCGGGTGTTTACGACCCATGGAGAAGCGCGAGCTGATACGGGCAAAGTCCACTGGCGTACGGATGAACGCTTTGCGCATGCTATTGCCGTCGGCGGTGTAATAGCTGCTGGAACCCTGTTTGTTGGTGTAGCGCACGGCGGTGTAGGTCTTGCCGCGATTGGTGAAGCGTGCAGAAAGGATATTGCCGGTACCGACCACTTTGCCGTTGGCTACTTTCTGTTCGTAGATGACGTCAAACTCGTCACCCTGGCGAATATCCTGCGCGAAGTCGATGTCGTAGCCGAAAATGTTGGCCATATCCATGGTCAGGCTATGAGACAGGCCGGCACGTGCCGCGGACTGTGAAAGCGAACTATTGATGACGCCATGTACATAAGCCGAGCGGACTACTGGTTTAGTGATCACTCGGTTGAAGGTAAAGCCTTTGGGGCCCTTGGTCAGAGTGACGGTTTCCAGATCACTGACTTTAGTGTGCAGGTTGCTCAGTTGGCCGTCTTGAGTCAGTTCGAACTCAAGCTTTTGGCCGTGTTTTAGCTGGGAAAACTGCTTTGCTTGCTTGTCGCTTGCCAGGACTTCGTGAACAGATGTAGCTGGCAGGCCAACCTTCTCGAAGAGTGTGGACAAGGTATCGCCCTTGGCCACTATCACTTCTCTATGGCCTGGGGCTTTTTGCTCTTCCGTGACAGCGGTTGTTGGTGCAGCTTCAGCAGTCTCCGGTGTGGCTTCGGCGGCGTTGTCGATCTGTGCGAAAGGAGAGGCGACGCTTTCGCTTGTGGCTTGTTCGACGGAGGCGGCGTCTTGATCTTGTGTCAGTTGCTCGACCGGACTTTCCAGGTCAAGGCTTAGTGTCGTTTTTTTGGCTTCTACATCACTGGAAGGGAATACCAGTAGTGCCAGGCTTAGAAGGGCTGCGATGCCACTTGCGGCGAGCAGGTGGCTCTTCGGATAAAGCGGTGGCGCTTTAGACGGTTCGGTGGTCATAGGTAATTTGACTTTGAAAAGATGAAATGGAAAAGATGAATGACATGATGAAGATGAAATAACTGTATAAAATATAACCAAATCATCTGTGACGCAAGCTCGCGGACGCTCTGCTGCGTGAATGCCCCCGTACGCCGGGCAAAACTTGTAATTAGTCCGTGATCTTGTATGGTTGGTTCCCTTTTGAATCTGAGCCTTGCGGGTCTGTTATGAAGTCGGTTGAAGAGCAGCTAGCGCTGATCAAACGTGGTGCGGAAGAGTTGTTGGTCGAGTCCGAGTTGATCGAGAAGCTCAAGCGCGGCGAGCCGCTGCGTATTAAGGCTGGCTTCGATCCGACGGCTCCGGATCTGCATCTCGGCCACACCGTGCTTATTAATAAGCTGCGTCAGTTCCAGGATCTTGGTCACCAGGTAATCTTCCTGATTGGCGACTTCACCGGGATGATCGGTGATCCGAGTGGCAAAAGCGCTACTCGTCCGCCGCTGACTCGCGAGCAGGTTCTTGATAATGCAGAGACCTACAAGAGTCAGGTTTTCAAGATTCTTGATCCTGCTAAGACTGAAGTCGCATTCAACTCTACTTGGATGGACAAGATGGGGCCGGCGGACTTCATTCGTCTGACTTCCCAGTACACCGTTGCGCGCATGCTTGAGCGGGATGACTTCGACAAGCGCTATTCGACCAATCAGCCGATTGCCATTCACGAGTTCTTGTATCCGCTGGTGCAGGGCTATGACTCGGTCGCTCTGCGCGCTGATGTCGAGTTGGGTGGTACCGATCAGAAGTTCAATCTGTTGATGGGTCGTGAGCTGCAGCGTGGTTATGGTCAAGAGGCTCAGTGCATTTTGACTATGCCTCTGCTTGAGGGGTTGGATGGCGTTAAGAAGATGTCCAAGTCCTTGGGTAACTATGTAGGCATTCAGGAAGCTCCAGGGGTTATGTATGGCAAGCTGGTCTCTATTCCTGATGCGCTGATGTGGCGTTACTTCGAGCTGCTTAGCTTTCGCTCGATGGATGAGATCAATGCATTCAAGGCTGATGTTGAAGCGGGCGCCAACCCGCGTGATATCAAGATCAAGCTGGCAGAGGAGATCGTTGCGCGCTTCCATGGTGACGAGGCGGCCGCAAATGCCCATCGTGGCGCGGGCAACCGTATGAAGGATGGCGAGCTGCCGGAGGATCTGCCGGAAGTTGAGTTGGTCGCTGCTGAGGATATGCCGATTGCAGCTGTCCTTAATAAGGCTGGGCTTGTGAAGAACGCGGCAGTGGCACGGGATCTTCTAGGTTCGGGTGGTGTGCGGGTAGGGGGGGAGGTTGTTGATCGTTCCTTTATATGTGCGGTGGGTTCGACCTACGTGTGTCAGGCCGGCAAGAAGGCATTTGCACGTATTACGCTTAAATCTGAATAAAATCGAAAATAGGTGTTGACGGCGAATTATATCTCTCTATAATTCGCCCCACTTCCGGCGCAGTCGAAACGGAAAACTCCTTGAGATTCAACGAGTTACGCGGTTTTCGGCAGCGGTTGCGCTTCAGTTCATCGAAGCCAGAAGCAGTTGGTAAGGCAGTGT
>NZ_JAFGYX010000137.1:0-463 GCF_017491625.1 Pseudomonas sp. 50_B | reverse complement strand
AGCCCGGATACGGCACCGCGACGCCGGAGTGTTTTTCGATCGATTCGGGCGCGTTCACGCTTCGGCTTCCATTCGCACAAAACATCGGGCGGCGCGCAACCGAGTCGCACGCCGCCCGCAACAATTAAATGAGAATGGATATCATTACACAAAATGGCGGCGGACTCAATGTCGCCGGACGCGGGATCGCCGCGCCCGAAACGCCCGTCATGCGCCCGCGCGATAGCCCCGCCAGCGTGATCCCGGCGGCCGGTGGCCGGCGTCGGGCATCAGGCGCTCACCGCTTCGGCAATGGCGGAAAGGCCGGCTGCGCACCGCCGCCGTCGCCCGCGTCGCGTTCCAGCGCGTACAGCCAAGCGAGCAGCTCCGCGACCGCCTGATACAGCTGCGGCGGAATCCGCGCGTCGAGATCGACTTGCATCAGCAGCGACACCATCTCGGGCGCGGTGTGCACGTACAGCCC
>NZ_JAFGYX010000136.1:0-464 GCF_017491625.1 Pseudomonas sp. 50_B | reverse complement strand
GGGTACCGGCGACCGGATCGCTGACCGGTGACGGCACCTGTGCGATCCGCGCGGCCGCCGCGTCGTGCGTCGCCGCTTCGGGCCGGATCAGGTCATAGTCCGCCTCCACCGGATACCCGCCTCACCACTTCGAAATCATCGCTGGCCGACAGCTGGCAGTGCCCCGTCCCGGCGGGCAGCACCAGCGCATCACCGGCGGCCACTTCGATCTCCTGCCCGCGCTCACCGCCCAGCTTGAGCCGCGCACGCCCACGCGACACGCCCAGCACCTCGTGGCAGACCGAGTGATAGTGGTGATAGTCAAAGACCTGCGCCCGCCAGCGGGCCGGCCAGAGGTGGCTGTCGAACAGGCGCTCGAACGCCGAGGCGAGATCGGCGTCGGCCAGGGGCACGTCCCGGTAGATCAGCACCGGATGCGGACTGTTCGGCGTCTGGCCGTCGCTGTGCAGCTGCAGTTGTTCGAG
>NZ_JAFGYX010000135.1:0-466 GCF_017491625.1 Pseudomonas sp. 50_B | reverse complement strand
GTACGGGAAGAGGCGGCTCGCGGCGATCGCGATCATGCAGCCGACGACGGTGTCGATCGCGCGCTCGCCGATGATCCGCATGTTGCCGGGCGCGAGCAGATGGAAGAGCAGCAGCACGTACGACGACGTGAACACGACGCTCGCCGCGTAATTGAAGAGCAGCAGGCTGTAGCTCATCACCATCGAGCCGAACATGATCGCGATCAGCACGTGCGGCTCGTGCACCGTGTAGATCAGCGCGAGGCTCGCCGCGCAGCCGATCAGCGTGCCGACGATACGCTGCGCGTTGCGCTGCTTCGTGAGCGAATAGCCGGGCTTCAGGATGATGATGCTCGTCATCACGATCCAGTAAGCGTTCGTGAGCGGCAGCAGGCGCCCGAGCCAGAAGCCGACCGCCACCGCGATCGTCACGCGCAGCGCGTGCCGCAAGCTCGGCGAGCCCATGTTCAGGTTCGAGAAAATCAGC
>NZ_JAFGYX010000134.1:0-466 GCF_017491625.1 Pseudomonas sp. 50_B | reverse complement strand
TCGTCATCCAATGCGACGAGTCCTACACTATCTTGGATATGATATGGCGCACTACACATGCTAGCCGCTGGGGAGATTAGCTCGAGTTGCCCCTTTGCCCGATCCCGGAAGATACGCTCTAAGCTCGGCAATCGCTCTTGCCGTGCGAGATGCTAGCAAAAAGGTGTACTTCTCAGCGGAGCAGAAAGATCATGTTTATTGGAAGCATCAACCTGCGCCGTCTTGTTAACTTGTCATATCGCGCACGTAGTAGCCTAGAGCGCCAGGGGCGGAAATTCGCCTGAAAAGTTTTGCCGGCGCACAAGCACGATCGGCTCCTAATAGGAGGTGAATTAGATAGGGAAAAGATCGGGATGCTACTAGTTTACTGCGTCACGCTGAGGGACTCATCCTGGGCTACAATCCTATTGCCGAGATAGTATTTCTTAGCTTCCTGAGGGAGGTCAATTTGAATGTGGTTATAAGC
>NZ_JAFGYX010000133.1:0-467 GCF_017491625.1 Pseudomonas sp. 50_B | reverse complement strand
ATGCAGGCTCGAGCACGGCCGCGCCGCGCTCGGCCGCCGACCGGATACGAACGCGCGCGCCCTGCATTGGCCCCTGTCCGGTTGCCGTTCAGTAACGTGAGTGAGCGCGCCCACACTCGCCTCACCTGACGGCAAGCCTATCCATGAATGGGAAATAACGCGTACGCGCTCCACCAGCCGTGCCGCGAGCCGCTGGAGGATGCGGCCAATCCACCCGGCGATCGTGCCAAGACTGCAAGCGTGAGCATCCGTCGGCCGAATCGACTCACCCATGAGGACAACATCCGGCAAACGTGAGCGAATCGGACGCAACCGGCTAACCAGACGCCCGTCAAAGCCAACGTGAGCCGCGATACGGCCTTTCGGCCAACCGTAAGCGATGTCTTGAACGGGGCGCCACGGTCGAACAAATGTAAGGCCCCGTGCCGGCCACCATCGGTCCGCCAGCCCTACGCGAAGCACATGAA
>NZ_JAFGYX010000132.1:0-468 GCF_017491625.1 Pseudomonas sp. 50_B | reverse complement strand
GCCCTGCCCTGTGCGGCCCGCAGCGCGACATAAACGCCATTCGACGCGGCATAGGCGCAGTGCGGGAACGATCCGAACGCGATGCGAGCGTGGCGGCGCATACCGGCCGCGCCCGGCACGCGTCACGGACGGCCACGTCGACGCACGCGCCGCTCTTCGCCGCCCGTGCCGCGCCGACACCGTGTCAACGTGTCACGGCTGCCGGTGCGACGCCGCCCACGCCTTCACCGCATTCAGCGTGTTCTCGACGTGCTTGTCGGGCGACCGGCTCGTGTATTCATAGAGCACCTTGCCGTCCGGCGAAATCACATAGGACACGCGATTCGCCTTCGAGATCGCCGGCAGCTTCGCATCGTATTCGCGAATGATCTTCGCGTCCGGATCCGCGGCGACCGGGAACTTGCTGCGGCATTCGCTGACCGAAAACTTCGTCAGCGTGCCGATGTCGTCGGCCGACACGCCGATCAC
>NZ_JAFGYX010000131.1:0-468 GCF_017491625.1 Pseudomonas sp. 50_B | reverse complement strand
AGTGTCACCCGGAGGAAATCGCAGAACCCAGACAGATTTCGCTTGGCACTCACGCCGTGCGGCGCGCCACAACAGGACGCGACCGCTCTCGTCCTCGGCCTCGCCGCCCGCCTCAGCCGGCGGCGAGGAGCGCCGTCACCAGCTACGCGGGATGTTGCGCAGGTTGGAGCGGCCCATCGCGACGGCCTCGCCCGCACCGCCGTTGAGCACGATGCGCGACATGGCCGTCGCGAACCCGAACACCTGGTCGCTCGTGATCTTCGGCGGGATCGACAGTGCCATCGGGTCGGTGACGATGTCGACGAGGCTCGGGCCCTTGTGCGAGAGCGCCTCGGCGTACGCCTTCTCGAGGTCCTTCGGGTTCTC
The DNA here is from genome assembly GCF_017491625.1 of Pseudomonas sp. 50_B. Lineage (NCBI taxonomy): Bacteria > Pseudomonadati > Pseudomonadota > Gammaproteobacteria > Pseudomonadales > Pseudomonadaceae > Pseudomonas > Pseudomonas sp. 50_B. Next base: position 102 of record NZ_JAFGYX010000131.1, on the reverse strand, counting down.
GACGCGGATGGCGTGCCAGCCCATCGCCTGAGCGATGGCGGCGTAGTTGACCTCGGGCACGTCGACGCCGAAGTCGGGCAGCTTGTCGACGAGCATCTCGAG
>NZ_JAFGYX010000130.1:0-468 GCF_017491625.1 Pseudomonas sp. 50_B | reverse complement strand
TCCCCACGGTGCTCGAAGGCACGTTCGCGCTGTTCAAGGAGCTCGGCATCGAGCGCGAGCGGATTCCGCTGATCGCGGCGGGCGGCATTCACAGCCACGAGCAGGTGCGTCAACTGTTCGCGCTCGGCGCGAGCGCCGTGCAGCTCGGCACGCCGTTCGCGGTGACCGAAGAGGGCGACGCGCATCCGAACTTCAAGAAAGTGCTCGTCGAGGCGCAGCCGGACGACATCGTCACGTTCATGAGCGTCGCGGGGCTGCCGGCGCGCGCGGTGCGCACGCCGTGGCTCACGAACTATCTGGAACGGGAACGGAAGCTGCAGCGTGCGGCGAGGCCGCGCAAATGCCTCGTCGGCTTCGATTGCCTGCAGCAATGCGGGCTGCGCGACGGCATCGAGAAGCACGGCCAGTTCTGCATCGACACCCGGCTCGCGTTCGCGCTCGCGGGCGACATCAAGCGCGGGCTGTTCT
>NZ_JAFGYX010000129.1:0-469 GCF_017491625.1 Pseudomonas sp. 50_B | reverse complement strand
GACGCGCACATTGTGCCCGAGCTGCGTGTCGGTTTTCGATCGGCCGATCGGCGAACGCGGTCTGTCGCACGTCGCCTCGCGCACCACCAAGCGTCGACGACAGTCGCGCCGCACGCCCGGCGGCAGTAGCCACCGCCGCCGCCTTCGCCTTCGCCCCGCCGCCTTCGCCGGAAAAGCGAGCGACGCCGCCCGTCAAAAAACTAAAAGCCGCCACGGCGAACCACCGCGATGGCTTCATGAACGCCGCACCGCGCGAGCCGCGCGGCGGGCGCCGCTCGGCGCTTACTCGCCGAGGTACGCGGCGCGCACCTTCGGATCGTCGAGCATCTGCTTCGCGTCGCCGTCCATCGTGACCGTGCCCGAATCCATCACGTAGCCGCGGTCGGCCGCCTGCAGCGCGAGGCGTGCGTTCTGCTCGACGAGCAGCACCGTGATCCCCTCCTTCGAGATCTCGCGCACCACTTCGAAA
>NZ_JAFGYX010000128.1:0-470 GCF_017491625.1 Pseudomonas sp. 50_B | reverse complement strand
ATCACGACGAGCCACGGCACGCCGAGGATCGAGCCGTTTCCGATGAACGCGAACGGCTGTTGCGGGTTGAAGATCGTCGTGTCGTTGCCCATCAGGCGCGCGATGCCGCGCACGGCGGTCAGCGCCCCGAGCGTGACGATGAAGGGCGGCAGGCGCCGAAACGAGATCAGCCCGCCGTTGACGACGACGAACGCGAGCCCGACGGCGAGCGCGGCCGGAATGCCGAGCCAGCCCCAGCCGGGGAGGTTCGACGCGAGCAGCGACGCGACCGCGGCGGCCGCGAGCACCGAGCCGACCGACAGGTCGATGCCGCCCGTCAGGATCACGAACGTCATGCCGGCGGCGAGCACGATGTTGATCGACGCCTGCTGCGTGACGATCGACAGGTTCTGCAGCGTGAAGAAGCCGTCGGTCATGAAGCCGAAGCCCACGCACAGAAGCACGAGCACGGGCAGCATGCCGGCCGTGCG